>CANDRW010000009.1 GCA_947388675.1 uncultured Clostridium sp.
ACTGATTTTGTTTTTCATTTTATATCTGAAAGTTTATTTTATATTTTTTCATTTTTAATTTTTTATTTTGATTTTTGAAGTTTTATTTTTTTATTTACTAACTTTCTATTTTTGAAACTTTACTCTTTATTTTCCATTTTCTATCTATTTTACTTTTATTGTTTTTAAATTACTTCTATTAGTATTTTTTACACAAAAAAAGATATATCATTTTTTATTAATTACGATATATCTTTCTTATTTTATTTTTTATAAAAAGGATCTTATCTTTTTATTCATCATCCATTGGTCCAAATAATTCATCAAATTTTGCTTCTAACTCTTTTTGGACATCTATAGAAAATACCTCATCATCCTCTTCTTGCGGTAATATTGGTGCATCTATAGCTGCTGTACTCTCTTGTTTAGGCTCCACTTCTTCTTTGATATCTTCTACTAAATTTTCTAGACTGCTTTCTACCTTTAATTCATTTTGTGGTTTTTGTTCCTCTTTTTTAGGCTCATCGTCTTCAAACAAGTCATCTAATGATTCTACTTTTAAGTCTGCCTTCTTTATCTTATCATCCTCTTCTACATAAGGATTATATGGGTTATATTTCCTCCATTTACCTCTTTCACCTATATTAAAGTCTAAGTGGTTTAAAGTATGTTCTGCTAATTTTCTTGCCATATGACTTTCAAAGTAATAATACTTTTTAGCCTTGACTGGCTTAATTCCTTTTTCATAAATAATACAATCATCGTTGTCCATTCTTCTTAATTCGTCTGGTGTCATTAATGGCCTTGCCATTACTTGGTCTGAATCACTAACACCTTGTCTATGGTATTGCTTATCTCTATTAATTGATCTACTATCTCTTGTAATTGTTTTTTCGCCTAATGCTTTTGAGAAATATTCTACTGTTTTAAATGAGTTACTACCTAAGAATACGTGGGTATCACAGTTACCCATAATTGTTTCATATGATTTCTCATATACTGCTTCTAATTGGTCTAAGTTTTGCAATATAACACTAAAGGAAATTCCTCTACTTCTACTGGTTGAAATCTTTTTATCAAAGTCTGGTATCTTACCAATGTTGGCAAACTCATCACATATAAAATAAGTTGGCATTTTTAGCCTTCCACCATTAGCGTCTGCAAAATTATATAACTGTTGTATCATTTGCGAGAAGAATATAGTTAATAAGAAGTCATACGCTGTATGTGTATCTGACGATATAACATATACTGCTGTTTTCTTTGAACCAATATCTTCAAAGTTAATCGTATCTGTTGAGGTTACTTCTGCAATTTCTTTTGAGTCGAATTTACCAAGTTTAGATTGTAATGAGCTCAAGATAGAGCCATATGTTTTTTCTGGTGCAATTTCAATTGATTTATAGTTCATTCTAGCTGGGTGATCGTATGGCAATTGGTTCATTAGTTCTGTTAATAGGTTGCTTCCACCATTTACATTTGCTGCTCTTACTAATTCTGAACAGCTAGCTAAGTTTTGCTCTTCTTCTGGTCTTGTTGCTATTAAATAATAGATTAATGCTTTTAATAACATTTCTGCCATGTCATCCCAATATGGGTCTGAACCACTTTCTGTTTTTTGTCCTTTTACAATAGTATTAGCAATAACGTCAACATCTAATTCGCTAGCAATGTGCATTAATGGATTATATCCGTCACTGTTTGCTGGGTTTACTAAATTTAATACTTTGATATCATATCCATTTTGCCTTAAATATCCTGCTGTTTTATCATAAAGTTCACCTTTAGGATCTGTAAACACATAAGAACCTAGCATTTGGAAAGCATTTGGTATAGAATAAGAAGCTGATTTACCAGAACCAGATCCGACCTACTACTAATACATTGACATTTCCTCGTTTATCTACTGGTAAATAATTTTCTTGAGCTAATAAAATTCCTTTGTGTTTGCTAAGTACTTTGTACTGTTCTCCACCTTCGCTCCAGTCACTAGAACCATGTTCAATATCTGCATATTCACTTTTCGGTTTTGAACGAAATAGTCCAATTGTTGTACAAATAACATAAAATATACTAAACCATAATAAAGTTTTGAAGAAAGTTCCGATGTAAGCCGCTCCAAATACTTGAGTTATAGAATTAAAACTTACAATATCTTGAAAAACTTCTGTTAAAAATTTGCCAAAAACAAAAACTCCATTGTCTGTTGCATCAACAATGGATTTTGCAATTGGCGAAACGAGTATTATGGTTAAAATAATCCATAATACTCCTATCAATATCATACTTTTTCTATTATCTTTTAAAGTTTTCTTTACTTTGTAATTCATTCTTAAATCACCTTTTCATTTGTCTAGTTTTAGCCAATTTCCATTCCAGCTTGAGCTCTACTATTTTTCTGTCTTGCTTTCTCTCTCATTTCATTTCTTTCTTTTCTATGAGCAACTATAGTATTATAAGCATTTGCTTTTTTCATTGTCTTGATATTTCCATTTTCTAATTCCATAGTATTATTTTCATTTACTTTGCAATTGCCTACTGGTATTTCAAGAACTTCTCCTCTTGCTTCAGCAATTTTTATTGCCTTTTCAGAGATTCCTGTACTTGCTGCTTTAGGTGGCATTTCTATTCTGCCTTCATTATTTGAAATTGTTTGCCCTGAAAATAGTGAAGGGTTATTAATTTCTTGATTTTCTTTTGAGTTTGAAGGTACATTTGTACTATTCATTTCTTTACTCCTCCTCTTAGACTTCTTCTTTTTTCTATCTTCTAGGAAATTACTTGCGTAAGCATGTAATTGACATAGATTTCTTAGCTGTAGCATTTTAATGCGTACAGATAAGTTATGCTTTAGTAAGATAGTTATGAGAGCATTACCCAATCTTGAAAGCTCCGCTTTTTAGATTTTGTTATTCCTCTCGCTTATCACGAATTTCAAATGCAAAATATGATTTAAATGGTTTTAACTTGCACTTGCCTTTTACTTCATTTGTTTCTCCATCAAAGTATAAAACTGGTTTAACTTCTTCTGTTGTTTCTGGATCTATAATAGATATTGGTCTTTTCAAATCTGGTGTATATTTAAACTCCTTATATTCCGCTTCTTTTTCAGAGTATAAAGTATCGAACTTAATTGGAATTGGGCGTTTAGCAATTTTTACTTTGTCTTCTGCTAAAATTCCCATATTGACAACCACTTTATCTTGTCCGAAAGATAAGATAACTAAATCTTCTTCGTTTTCAGGTTCATCAACAAAAAAGGTTTTTTTCCTTAAGTCGCCATTTAGTTCTTCAGCGTATTCAAGGCGTTGCACCGTATATTTTGGATATTCATCTAATAAACTTTTGTCTGTTTTATTAATTCGATATATTACTGTGTTAACTCCTTGTGGATCTGTAATACTAAAGTGTTTTCCTTGTATTGAATCCATTTTTTACACTCCTTTTCTATGAATCCTATTATAATACATAGTTTGTCTTTTGTTTTATTTATATCACTAACTTCAATTATAGTACAAAATTGCCCTTCTGTCAATATTTTTGATTGAATTTATGTTAACTCTTAGTAGGATTCCTTTTATAATTGATTATATGTATTTCTCGGGTCATATTTTGAAACTTCTTTTAGCTGTTCAAAAAGCTGTTTTTCTTGGCCTGTCATTGTTTTTGGCACCATAATACAAATGTTAGTAATCAATTCACCTCTTCCACCTTTTCCATCAAGATATCCTTTTTCTTTTAGGTGAATCGTCTCTCCACTTTGTATGCCTTGTGGTACATGTAAAGAAATTTCTTCATTAATAGAGTTTAAAGTCACTTTTGTCCCTAAAGCTGCTTCCCATGGCGTTAAATATAGATTGGTATATAGGTCAATTCCATTTAATTTATATTTTTCGTCATCTTCTATTTGCACTTTAATTAATAAATCTCCTGGTTTTCCTCCATTTTCTCCTGGCTTTCCCTGTCCCATTAGTCTTATTTTTTCATGATTACGAATTCCTGCTGGAATCTTAACAGTAAAAGTTTTCATTTTTCCATTTAGAGTGCGTAAAGATATCTTCTTTTCACTTCCATAAAATGCTTCTGTAATAGAGACATTCATTTCTGTTTCTATGTTTTCACCTTTGCTTGCAACTTTTTTAGCAGCTTTATCTTCTTTTTGGCTATTTGAATTACTTCTCGATGTTTCTCCAAAAAACATATTAAAGAAGTCACTAAATACGCTGCCTTTTTCTCTACTACTTTCTTCATATTTTACTTTTTGTCTTTTTCCAATATGGTTATACCACATTCTATCATATTTTCTACGTGATGCTGTTTCTGATAACACTTTATAGGCTTCATTAATATCTTTAAATCTTTCTTCTGCCATAGTATTAGTAGTATTAATATCTGGATGATATTTTTTTGCTTGCTCACGATAGGCTTGTTTAATTTCTTCAGCTGATGCTTTATAATTACTAATTCCTAATATTTTATAATAATCTTTGAAAATCATAGTTCCCCCTAAGTAAGGTCTGTTTTATTTTTCATCTTTTGTGTTTATTTGATTTTCTTCTACAATGTTTAGGATTATATCACATTTATTACTGCAAGGAAAGGGGTAACAGCTGATTTCTCGCAAAAATTCCATCTGGGTGAATTAATACACCCTTATCAATGTTCTTTTTTATAGTATAATCTAAGATAACTAATGTGCATTTGTCAATGTCCTCCATTGCTAATTTTCTTAGATTTTCAACGCCTTCGTATTCTCTATTTTCTTCAATCTTGTCCGCAACGAAAACGATTTTAGCCAATAGGTTCATATCTAAATGTCCTGTTGTATGATATAGAATTGCCCTTCTCATTTCTTCTGTAAATCCATATTTTTTAGTCATATCTGCTCCAATTTTAGCATGTAATAATCCTACATTATGTATTTCTATCTCATCTATTTCAATTTGATGTTCTTTACAATATCTTATTTTTTCTTCATTTGGTATTTCTTTTCCAATATCATGAGCTAGTCCAGTTAAAGCAGCAATATGAACATCTATCTCATATTGCTTTGCTAACTCCTCTGCTTTTTTCATAACACCTATAGAATGTTTATATCTTTTTTCTGATAAGACTGTTTGTAGGTCTGCTTGTATATTTTCTATTGTTTCCATTTTTTTCTCACTTTCTTTTGATTGCTCTAAGAGGGACACATCTTTCCCTAAGGTCACTTCCCTAGAAGTTAAGGTATGTCCCCCCTAGGTATTTATTCTATTAATAGGCTAACTCTATCAATTTATCCAATAACTTTGTATAGTTTAGTCCACTTGCTTCCCATAATTTTGGATACATACTAATCTGTGTAAAGCCTGGCATGGTATTGATTTCATTAATACATACTTGATTATCTGATTTACGAATAAAGAAGTCTACACGTGATAGTCCTTTCCCATCTACTGCTTTAAATGCTTTTTTGGCTAATATTTGAATTTCTTTTTGTTTTTCTTCTGAAATCTCTGCTGGAATAACAGTATGTGATGCAGCATTTTGATATTTTGCTTCAAAAGTATAAAAATCTTCTGCTGATAATACTTCTCCCACACAAGTTGCTTTTACTTCCTCATTTCCGAGTACTGCACATTCTACTTCTCTTCCTACAATTTCTTCTTCTAATAGAATTTTTGTATCATAGATACTAGCATCTAAAAGTGCACTTTCTAATTCTTCCCCATTTGCTACCTTATGCACTCCAACTGACGAACCTGAATTAGAAGGTTTTACAAACACTGGAAAGTGAATAGTCTCTTGTATTATCTTTGCAATTTGAGGAATTGATACTTCTTGTTCTTCTAATTGTTTATTGATATATTGATATTTTACTTCTTTTTCTTCTCGGATTGCCTTGATATAAATAAAATCTGCCTGTGGTATCTCCGCTTTTTCAAATACCATTTTTGCATACACTTTATCCATGCAAATGCTAGCCCCCAATACTCGACATCCTACATATGGTATTTTTAATAGCTCTAACATACCTTGAATTGTTCCATCTTCTCCATATAGCCCATGTAAAACAGGAAATACAACATCTATTCCCTTTAAATATTCTATTACATTGGAAATTGGCTTAATCTCAGTTAACTTATCCCCTACTGCCAACCTTTTAATCTCACTAACTGGTTTTGTATATTCATACCAATTTCCGTTTTTGTCAATATAAATTGAATGAACTTCGTATTTTTCTTTGTCTAAATTTTGTATGACCGAGGTTCCAGATGCAATAGACACATCATGTTCTGTTGACATTCCACCAAAAATGACACCTAATTTTAACATAATTACCTCCTAAAGTTGGAAAAGAGAACCATCCCATTTTCCATTTAAACAATAGCATCACAAATTTGTGTAAAATTTAAACTGTTAGAAGCTTTTAGCAATACCACATCCTCTGGTTGTAATTTCTGTTGTAATATTTGAATAGCTTCTTCATTATTGCTACATAAAAAGATATTATCTTTTGACATTCCATCTGCTATTGCTTGCTGCACCATATATGTGACTTCTTTTCCTACACAAATGAGCAAATCAATTTTGTTCTTAGTAACTTCTTTGCCTACTTTTTGATGTAATTCTTTGCTATACTCACCTAACTCTAGCATATCTCCTAGTACTGCAATTTTATGCTTATTGGGCAAACTTCCTACATAGTCTAGTGCTGCTTTCATAGAATCATAGTTTGCATTATAGCAGTCATTAACAATAGTTGCTCCATTTTTGCTTTTTCTAATTTCCATTCTTTTTTTAGTAAGCTCAAACTTTCTAATCCCCTTTAATGCATCTTCTATTGGAATCTCTAGCACTTTAGCTACTGCTAAAGCACATAAACTGTTTGATACAAAGTGTTCTCCACCAACTGGAATGGAAACTTCATAAGTTTTATCCTCTACCTTTGCTTGGCATTTACTTCCATTTTCTTCAAAAATGGCATTTTTTCCTATCACATCACTTCCTTCTTGTAAGCCATAAGTAAGAATATGATAATTATCTTTTTGATCTTCATACCATTTATGTAATAAGTCATTATCATAATTAATAACTACAGTTCCTTGTGTATTTAGCCCTTCTAAAATCTCTAATTTCGCTTTTAGAATATTTTCTCTTGAGCCTAACATTCCAATATGTGCTGTTCCAATATTGGTAATTACTGCTATGTCTGGCTTTGCAATGTTTGTTAAAATACTAATTTCCCCAAAAGAGTTCATCCCCATTTCTAATACCATTGCTTCTTCATCTTTTAAATTAAGTACTGTTAATGGTAAACCGATTTCATTGTTATAATTACCTTGTGTTTTTAGCACTTTATATTTTTGAGAGACTACACTTGCTATCATATCTTTTGTGCTAGTTTTTCCCACACTACCAGTAATTGCAATGACAGGAATGTTGTATAGGCTTCTTTTGTAACTTGCCAATTGTTGCATGGCTGTTACTACATTTTCTACTACAACAATAGTACTATTAGGATATTTTTCCAATACTTCTTGCTTTACTTCTACTCCTTGTAAAATACAAGCAATTGCTCCTTTTTCTAGCGCTTGTTCATATAGAGTGCTTCCGATTAAATTTTTCTCCCTGAAAACCAAGGTAAATTTGGTCTTGCTGCAATTCTCTAGTATCTTTGCAAAGATTCTCAAATATTAGGTTCTCATTTCCTTGTATTAGCTTTCCATTGCTCTTTTCTATTAAATCTTTTATTGTAACTTTATATTCCATAGATTGACTCCTTATTTATTTTTCTTTCTAATTATATGCTAGTTTAGTGCTTTCTTGCAAGAATATTTATGAAAAAAAGCACCTTCCATTTGGAAGGCACTCTGAACTAACTATTTTCAGCTGTTCTGTTTGCAATTTCAATTGCTTTTGTAACAATGTTACCACAAGTTTTTGATGGAACATTTCCCCATCCGCCATCTTGTTTTACTTGATCATATACACCAAGTTCTTTGGCAATTTCTTCTCTTAATTTATTGGAAATAAGTTTGCTGTTCTTTGACATCGAATTTACCTCCTAATAGAGTTTCAAATTTGTGAAATTTTATTTTCTTACTTGATTAACAGTGAAAGTATTTTATACTTTTTGTTACTTCTATTTCACATTATTAGTTTGTTCTTTCTTTCAAAAATTATTTTTAAAATTTTTGCCAATTTTATTTTCTTAGCAATTTCTTACATCTCAAATTTTCAAATCTAAAATCAGCTATATTCTTTAATGTGTTAGTGTACCATTTGGGGTATTTACAATTACTAAAATATCTTCTTCTTTTCCTGTTTCACAGTTGATATATACTAAGAAATCCGTATCATCTACTTTTCCTTTAAACTCCCAACACAATACTTCGCTTTTCCATTGTGTTGGAATAATCGCTAAATTTTCACTTTTGATATCTAAATCTTTGTTCAAATTTTCCTTAGCTTGTTCTTTTGAGACTAAAATTTTTGAAACATCTCTTGTCTCATGATTATTTAAATACCCACTCGTTTCAACACCCATAACTTCACCATTATCTAGAGCTACTTTTAACTTAATCAGGTCTGGGTAAACAGTTACATCATCTTGCTCATAAGCATAATTAATAGTGACAATTCCATCTTGTTTTAGATAATAGGTTTCTTTCATATTTTTAAAACCACGTTCTTCCAAATATTTCTTTCCAATTTCATTTGCTCTTTCTTGACTAACACTTTCTGCCTCTATACTTCTGTTATAATTCATAAATACAATATGTCCGCCTTTTTCGGCAACAGAAATCGTTAAGTTTGCTTCTTTCTCATTATTTACTTTTGCTATCCAATCATAGGTAATCATATTCGTATTTTCTGATTTGCCAGATAAAGTAATTTCTTGTACCTTATCTTCTCCAATAAATTTCTTAGCGATCTCTTTTGCTTCTTCTTCACTTACCTTTTCACCTGTTAAGCCTTTTTTCTCTTTTTTGGTAATGTGCTCTGAAAAGGCTCCATCGTAGATTAACCCAGAATATTCATGGAAGTTTTCTTCCAGATTAGTAAAACTGCTTTTTGAAATATTACTTACTTCTTGAGCAAAAGCGACAGTTCCTTTTTTCGTTAATTCTTCCCAACTAATCCTTCCATCATTCATATCTGCTGATAACTGATTTAATGTGTTTTCTAATTCTACACTATAATCATGTAATTGTTTTAAGTTATTCAAATCTTCTTGGGTTAACTTTTCATTATTAATATTTTTGCGTGAAAGTGAATAGCTATAATCGCTTACTTGATTTAAAAACTTTTCTGTTTTTTCTAATTCTACACTTTCTATAGGAAGTCTAGATAAATACACTTGTGCCAAATTTGCTTCTTTCCATACATTTGTTAGTGTTTCAGCTCCATGTTCTGGTGTGCTAGAAATTAATGATTTTGCTAAGTAAGTTTCTACATTTTGTACATAATCTACTAATTCAAAAAATGCCATATTATACTGATTTTCTGATGCCAACCTATAATCTGTTTGTTTTTTATAAATCCATACTCCCATTGCAATAATAATAGCAAATAATACGACAACCACACTAAGCATGTGTCTATCTTTTAATCGATTTTTCCAATCTACTAATTTGTTTTGTCCCATTTTTTTCCAATCCTTTCTAGTAATAATTTAGTTTTTTAATTTTGACTTTTTATCTTAAGTTACGTCTTAAGATATTCCTTATAACTGTAAATCTTCAAACATCTTGCTGTTCTTTAACGGCAAAATCTATGCTTACCAATGGTTTTAATCAATGGTCTTGACCAAATCCATTTATTAGTTGCAGTATCTGGATTAAAATAATAAATCGCTCCATCTGTTGGATCCCAACCATTTAGCGCATCTCTTGCTGCCTTTACAACTGTAGCACCTTCTTCTATTGGCACATTAATCTGCCCATCTGCTACTGCTGTGAATGCACCTGACTGATAGATTACCCCTGCAATAGTATTTGGAAATTTAGAATCTTTGACACGATTCAAAATAACTGCTCCTACTGCTACTTGTCCCTCGTAAGGTTCTCCTCTCGCTTCTCCATTGATAGCTCTTGCGAGTAGTTGTACATCTGAAGTATTTCCACTGTTGCTACCTGCTGCATAAACAGGCTCTTGTCCAACTAATTCTAATATTCCCAAAACTGCTAAGAATGTAGATATCATAGTAAGTATCATTAAGATAGTTCTAAAAATAATAGATTTTATTTTTTGTTTTTTCATGGTTAACTCCTTGTCTTAAAATTTTCTTTGCCACTATTTTGTGCATATTTTGTAAAAATATTCAAAAAAGAAAAAGCTAAAATAAGATTTTTCTTATTTTAGCTTTTTGATTATATTGATCCATTCTCATTGGTAAATTAGCAGCGAGTTTTGCAGTCTTTTCATTTAGTAATAGTTCAGGAGGAATATGGAAGGACTTAGCCAAAAGACTAATATTTTTGCAAGTTAAATTAATTTTTCCACTTTCAATAACACTTAAATATGCTATTTTGAACTTAATTTTATTAGCATATTCTTTTTGTGTCATTCTATTTTGATAACGATACCATTTTACATTTAATCCTATGATTTCTGGCAAAGTCATTTGTATTCTCTCCCTTCTCTTGTTCTTAGATAATATCTTTATACTCTATTTTTACTTTCCTTTTTCTGTTTTGGAAAAGAGAACCGTCCCCTTTTCCACCTATTCTCCTACATTATATTTCATTGCCCAGAAACCTGTTAAATCTTTATTATTAAATCTAAATGCTTCTGGTACTTGATAATCTGCTCTTGTTTCTGAACTTGTTCCGCTTAAGAACCTTACATCGCTTCTTTGTACTGCTTTGTTTCCGTCTAATTTAAATTCATATCTTGGTATCCAAGTGAAGTAAGTTTTTGTTCCATTATTCTGCGTTACAACATTTGCCCACTTTTGTTTTGAATAGTCATACCAATTATCTGGCATATTGCTTCCGTCCTTTGTTATCTTTTCTCCTATTGTTTCATTGCCGCTATCGTCATATAGCACATAATAGGTGCAGTCTGGATTGAAGCCTGTTAATTCTGGTTTGTTTGGCTCTGCTGTTTTTACTCTCTTTGTTAAGCTTCCTACTAGTTGCTTTCCATTTCTTATTTCTACTAAAATAACATATTCTTTTCCACTTGTTAAACCATCAAAGGTTATTGTTTCTGTTGGGTCTGTAGTCGTTTTGTCTGGTCTTGAGTCTTTATTTCTAGATTTTCCACTGATGTAATAGTTATATGTCAAACCTGAAGTTGCTAAGCTTCCTTTTATACCCTTTATTGTAATTGAACTTGAATTATATGCTACCTCTGCATTTAATGTTGAAGTGTCTGTATCTCCTACATTGTATTTCATTGCCCAGTAGCCTGATAATTCTTTTCCATTAAATTTGAAGGCTTCTGGTACTTGATAGCCTGATGTGACACCTGCTCTATTGCTTCCAGTTCCACCTTTAATTCCGTCTATAAACTTCACAACACTTTGTTGAGTTTGTCCCCCTACTAAGTAAAACTCATATCTTGGTATCCAGGTATAATAAGTTTCTGCATCATTATTTCTTACTACAATATTTGCCCATTCTGCTGAATCATAATTGTACCAACCTGTTGGTGGTTCTTCACTAAGTGGTACTGTACTATATTCATTGTCATTTTCATCATATAACACATAGAATGTACTGTCTGGATCAAACCCCGTTCTATCTGGTGGATTCACTATTGATGATGCATACACCATTGTATAGCTTCCTATCATTTCTCCTTTGCTATTATATCCTGTTATATTGATTACATTATCACCTTTTCTCATTCCTTTTAGTTCATATTTTTTTGTACTAATATTGGCAATATCTGTTTCTGTATATGCTTCTTCACTATTTAATGAAACAACACATTTTACAATATCATTTCCATTTGTTATTTGTGTATTTGTTATTGTGATAATTCCTCTTGTTACTTTCATGTTATAGAAAATTGTAGTAGTTGTTGGTGCATCTCCTAAGTTATATTTCATTGCCCAATATCCTGGTAAATCTTGTCCATTAAACTGAAATGCTTCTGGTACTTGATACCCTTGTTTCTCTAGTTCTTCCCATATGGTCTCTTCTTCTGTATATGGATCTTTATAGCCATTATTCAAATCTATTAACTTTACATCTGCTCTTTGGCTTCCTTTATTTAATTTAAAACAATATCTTGGTATCCAAGTATAGTAACATTCTATTCCCATATTTTCTGTTACTACATTAGCCCACTTACTTTCTGTATAGTTATACCAGTCTTCTGTTGCTTTAGAAAATATCCAATTTCCAGGCTCCATTACTCCATTCTCATTTTCATTTACATATCTTGTATAGTTTTCATTAAATCCTGTTAAATCTGGTGTACACATATATACACCATTTACATATTCGTAACTTCCATCTTTAATATTGGTGCCTGATGGTCTCTTTAATTCTAGTACTGGTATCCCTATTTCTAAACACCACTTGGCATCTCTTTCTCCATTTCTATTATGGTCATCTAGTACATAACATAATTCTCCATGATATACTACTGCATAGCGTTCATCTTGGCTTTCTATGTTATTTACTATTTCACTCATTTGAGTATTGATATCTTCTGGCTTAATATCTACATCTGCTTCTATTTCTATTAATTCTAGTAAGGTATCTCCTGCATTAATACCATTGACATTAACATTCATAGAAGACGCTATTTTCCATGTAGTATATACATCTGCTTGTTCTTTATATGTGGACCATCTTGCTTTAAACTTAGCTTCATTTGCTTTATTGAAGATACTATTGTCGCCTAATAAATATGATATGGTAATACCTGCTAAGATTAAGAGAACAACTATTGTTACTACTAATGCTACTAGGGTTATGGCTTGTTCTTTCTTTTGTTTGTTTCTTTTTATCTTCATATTCTTATTCTCCAATTTTAGTTTTTTGCCTTACTTCGCTTGCGACGCGTGGACTATATTTTATCTCTTTCTCTACAATTTTTCACACGTCACAGCTGACTTACGCATCGCATGGCCGCCTTATATAACTCCGCGTTGCTTCGTTGTATAGGTTATCTGTAACGCTCGTTTCTCGCGAACAGCTGCCTTCGCCTACGAAGCTACACTTTGTGTATCTTGTAGGCATAAGCCATCCGTAACTCACTTACGTATTGTATGGCTGCCTTAAAGTCCGGTGCCGACCACTGCTACCCCACGACCACAGCTAGTGTAGCCAGCCCAAGTGCAGCTGGTGTAGCCGCCATGAAAGGAGAACATCCCACCGTTGCCACGTAGGAAACCGATGTTAGCATTGCCGGGCCAGCTAACGCTACCGCCATATGAAGTGCCATGCCAGCCAGAACAGCCGGGATTAGTAGTGTATGTGTCTTTGCCGAGTGCGTCTCCGACTTTGGCTGAGGTTTGATCGTTAATTTTATATAAATCGTAATATCTTGCGTCTTTTCCTACTGTACTTGCAGAGCATACCCCTGCAGTCCACTCCCATCTATTTCCAGGTACATATACTCCTGTTACGTTTCCTGTAGTACTTTTTACAGGTGCATCAGCTAATTTTCCGCTCCATCCGAATCCAGATGCAGATAAAATAGCCATTGCTCCGTATTCGGTAGTTCTCATCATGTGCACATCAATATTATTACTACTACTGGTGGCAACAAGATTAGTTCCAATTGTCTCATTTAATCCCATTGTTTGTCCACTTTTTTCCATTTCCCTTATACTTTGTATCCAACTAGCTCCTGTTGCTGTTTTTCCTTTGCTGTGTGTTGTTGAATTTGCCTGTAAGGCTGCTTTGCTTGCGTTTCCGCTTATGGTTAATATTCCAAGTAGTAATGTACTTGTTACTAAAATTTGTTTTAATTTTCTTGTGTTTTTCTTCATTTTTTCATCCTTTCTTTCAACTCTTAGTATATTTATTCTCATTTTGAGATACCTTATTTTTAGGTTATCACAGTTTGTGATAGAAGTCAAGAATTATTTTCTTGTGCTTTATAATTAATTTGAGGGGGTTAACATGAGATTAAAAGATTTAAGAGAAGACCATGATCTAAAACAAATAGATATTGCTAAACTTCTTAATTGCAAACAAAATACTTATTGCCAATATGAGTCTGAAAAAAGACAAATTTCAATTTCTTCTTTGAAAAAGTTGGCTATTTTTTATAATACTTCTATTGACTATATCGTAGGCTTAACAGATGACCCTACTCCTTATCATAAAAAGCAAGATTGATAAAATAACATCAAAAAACTCTAACATTTTTGTTAGAGTTTTTATATTTTTATTTTATTACATTGCGTTGAAATATACATTACCACCTATGTTAACTCCTGATGCACATCCTGCTGAACGGAATGATAAGTAATTATGATTTCTTTTACCATTTAAGGCATCGACTACAGCTTGTTTTACATGTGCTGGATAGTTACCATTTAATCTTTTTACCCAATGGCTATCAATTGAGTAACAGAATTGTCCTGGTGCTTTATATTGGCTTAATGGATCTGTTCCATTATATTTCCATCTACTACTTGCTGCTCTGTTGCATGCTGTAGTAATAACTGCAAGTGATGCATTATAGCTTGAAGATGCTTCTTGTGCAGTAATAGCACATAATAAATCTAATTCTGCTTCTGAGTAGCTCCATTTACCTGATGCATAACTTACTCTAGGTCCACTACTTCTAGTTGTTACTGTTTGTTTATTTCTAACTTCAACAATTTTGTTAACTGGCTTTTTAATAACTTTTGAAGAAATTTCTTTCTTTTCAATTTCTTTGTTATTTTGATATTTTATTTTATAAGTAACTTCTTTTAAACCGTCTACACCATATTGTACAATTCTATCTTGTTTTGCACCTGTTCCAGATGCTACATTCTTTTTGATTGTTTCATATGGTATTTTTACTTTTTTGACTACAATTTTTTCAACAATTGTGTCATAACTTTTTAAAATTTCTTCTGCTGTAATTTCTTCAGATGTCTCTACAATGTCAGCTTCTTCAATCTCTTCTTCTGACATTTTAGAAATTTTAATTGTTTTGTTATCAGATAGTTCTGATGTTAAATCAGGTACTACCTTTTCATCATCTAATAGAATAATGTGGTTTTCATCAAGTATCTCTGATACCTTTGTCTTACTTGTTAGTACATTCATTTCATATCCACTAGCTAAAACTATCTTAACGTTACGGAAATTGACATTTCCTGCCATTACACCGACTGTCATAATCAACATAAAGATTAAGCTAATGCATATAATCTTTTTCAGTGATATTGATGCTTTATCATCATTTTTCATAAGATATTGTTCCTCCTTTTATTTAAGACCAACAACTATATTATACCATGTTTGTTAAGAAATGTCAAATTTCCGTAGGTTTTGACGTAAGTCTTCCCCTGCCTTAAGTCTGCAAAATATTACAAAAATGGTAAATTTCGAAAAGCATCTATTAGTATATTATATGCAGGCTTGTACATGAATATGACTATTTTTTTAATTTATTTTATTTCGAAAATTCTTTCTGCATTTTCATATGTAATTTTAGCAATTTCCTCTACTGATATACCTTTTACTTGTGCTATTTTTTCTGCCATGTATTTTACATTTCTTGAGTCATTTCGTGTCCCTCTTTTTGGTTCTGGTGCTAAGTAAGGGCTATCTGTTTCTATTAAAATTCTTTCTAACGGCACTGCTTGAATTGCCTCCCCAGCATTTTTTGCATTTTTAAAAGTAATTGGTCCTGCAAAGGATATATAAAAGCCAAGCTTTAATCCTTCACGAATTAAATCTAAATTGAGTGGGCAACAGTGAAATATGCCTTTTTTGATTGGTGTTATTTCGCTTTTTAATATTTCTAATGTATCGTAAACTGCTTCTCTAGTATGAATGACAATTGGTAATTCTAGTTTATTGGCTAACTCTATTTGCTTTTGGAAAGCTAGTTTTTGTTCTCCCTTATTTTCTTTATTCCAGTAATAATCTAGTCCAATTTCTCCAATGGCTACAACTTTCTCATTTTTTGCAATTGTTTCAATTTGTTGTAGTTCTTGATTTAATATTTGTTCATAGTCTGATCCCTGTTCTGGAATATCATTTGGCGAAATTCCTACAATTGCATAGATATTTTGATGTGCATTTGCTATTTGAACCGCTTCTTTTGAAGCTTCTAAGCTATATCCTGCACAAATTAATTTTGTTACACCTTCTTGGAAAATTGCTTGCAAAACTTCTTCTCTATCTTGGTCAAACTTCTCGTCATTATAATGAGCATGAGAGTCAAATAATTCCATTTTTTCTTCTCCTTTTTACAATATTATTTATAATTAATTAACTAAGAACATTATAAAAACGCAGACCGCGCAAGGCGAGTTTACGAGCGCCTTCCGTTTCTTTCTTTAATCTGCTTTTAGCATAATGAAAGAAATGGACAGCAAGGTCAAGTGATATAATGTTCTTAGTTAATTATAAAAATCTATTTAAAAATAATTGTAAAACTTGCTACTGCATATTCCGCTATATGAGAAAGGCTTAAATCCATGCTCTCAATACCTGCTAGATTTAGCCTTTCTAAGTTTACTATTGGTTTATGTTTAGTATCATTTTGCACTTCTATTTTTGTCCAAATATCCCCAATTTCTTTTGGAAGCTTACTAGATATCGCCTTAAATACCGCTTCTTTTGCTGCAAATCTAGCCGCATAGTGTTGATACTCCATTTTCCCTGTATTACTACAATATTCTATTTCTTTAGAAGTATATACTCTTTCTAAAAACTTTTCTCCCTGTCTTTCAATTGCTTCTTGAATTCGTTTCACTTCAATTATGTCTATACCTGTCTTTATTTCCATTCTTACCCCTTTTTTCATGTTTAGTTATTAATGTGTCAGTTTAGGGACGTACCTTTAGCCAACACTTTTTCAAAGCGTCAGCTAAAGATACGTCCCTAAACCAACACTTTTAATTGCTGACAGCTAGCCCTATGCAAAGCAAATTAACAATAATCAAAATAATCATAAAAGCTATCACCCATTTATTACTCTTCTTATTTTTGCTTATCTCATAATCTTTATATAATAAGTCATACTTTTGTTTTAACTTGTTAAAAGTGGTCTGCAAAATTTGTTCTTCTTCATAATATTTCTCTAAAATTTTGCCTATTTCATCATAAGTTACTTCATAAATCCAGTCTTTTTTAGCAAAGGTTAAAAACTCTTTTTTAATCCTTTCAAATTGCTCTGTTTTTTGAAATTCATAGTTTAATTTCTTCAAATACACTTTCTTATATAAATTAAAAATAAAGTGATAAAGTTGTTCATTTTCAAATTGGAATGGTAAAGTAGTATAGTTTTTAATATTGTTATCACAGGTAAGTAGTACTGTTGTATTATTTGAAAAGCCATAATATAAATATTTTTCGTGATAAGTATAAGCTTCTTTTAAGAAAACATCTTCTTTTTGCTCTCTTGCAGGTCTTACCATTCTAAATTTCTCAAACTCTTTTTCTAATAAGCGAATATCTGTGTTTTCATTCCAACTTGCTTGGTTTAAACAAACATAAGAATAAGTAATAAGTCTATCTGTATCTAAATTAATTTGCTTTGCTTTTAGATTACGTCCTGCAATTTTCTTAATAAACTCAGAGAAAGATTGCATATTATTTAGTTTGCCTGTTTGTATTTTAATTGCCTCATATTGTTTACTATGTTCTGTTTTGGAATTAATATCTCTAAATTTATAATTAAAGTTTAGTACATCTGAAAAATCTTGATTTTCCGTTAAAGCAGTTTTTAGTAATAGGAAACATATTCCTGTATTAAAACATACTATTTCTACTTTTGTAATGTCAAAGAAAATGCCTCCTGCTTCCCCTATTTTTCCAGGTACATCTCCTTCTATTGTGTATTCAAATATATTGCAAGGCTGTTTACTTAATATTGTTGCTTGCATTTTTTGGTCCATTGACTCTAGTTCTTTGATTTCACTTGGCTTTTTTTCTATCGACCAAAATATTTTTTCTTTTAGTTCTGGTAGAAAATATGTATCAATACCCACATCTTTTTTACGATCAAATAGTTTTAACTTACAGTTTGGATTTTTTAATAATCCATATAAATAGTTTCGATATTTTTTTTCTTCAATCAGATAAGGGTAAATAAAATAAGTATATTGGTACTTCATTTTAAAATCCATCTTTTGTTTTCCTTTTCATTTCTATTTTCTTTTGTCTTATATCCTATCTACTACACGACATTTCTATTTATCTGTATAATAGTTTAGGTTTAAATCTTCTCCTCTATGCCATTTATTTATAAATTCAATCAAATAAGCATTTTCTAATGTATAGGATGGTGCTATTACTTGTTTTCCTTTAGTGTCTAGACATCCCCACATCCCATCTTTTTTGACACTAACATATCCAAATTCGTTTTGTTCTGTTGCGTCATCATAAATATAGTCTACTACCACCACACCATCTTTGTTGATATAGCCATATTTTTCGTCTTTTTTGTCTAAGAATAATGTGTTTCCTTTTAATAATTCTCTACTAGTTTTTTCTTCAAATTTGAAGTTATAATACTTATAGTCTTTTCCTACTCTAATTTTCATATATCCTAATTCTGTATTAATTTCTGAAAGGATACCACTTAATTTGATAGTAAAATCATTTCCAATAAAATCTGTATTTTCTGCTGTTTGCTTATCTCCTTCAAAAACACCACTTTCTGCACGATAGATTAAACTGTCATAGGCAGGCTTTAGTACCGTTTGTCCTGATATATTCATAACTCCATATTTGTTGTTTTCTTTAAAAATATAGTTGTCTTCAAAAGTATAGGTGATATCTTGATATTTTACTTCAATTTTTGTTTCTCCTGATAATGTCATAACACCATATTTTTTATTGGAAATTACAATAACCTTATCACCATCAATCGATTTTATACTGTCGAATTTTCCTTTTAAATAAACAGTTCCTTCACTATCTACAATTTGCCAATTGTTTTTGTCTTTTACAACATAATTACCATTTCCATAAATTGCTTGAATGTCTTGATATTTTGCTTCAACTGCTACTGTTTTATCTCTACTAATGACTCCCATTTTGTTGTCTGTAGTGGTAACAATATATCCATTGGCATATTCGTTTGAAATTGGTTTGATTGCCTTATATTCTGGCTCAATAATAGTTGCTCCAATGTGGTCTACTAACCCATATTTTTTATCTTTTTGAATCAGAATACTATTTCTTACGCCTTTTAAGGCTTGAATAGAATCATATTCACATCTTAAAAGTTCTTTTCCTTTAAAGTCTACTAGTCCATATTTTCCTTCTTTTGATACTAGTAATACATCAGTTTCATACCATAAATTGTTATTTGCATCATAATTTTCTAGTGCTTGAATGGTATCATACCCTGTTATAATTTCTTTTGACTTGCTATCAATTACTTTAGATTGATAAGAACCTTCTATATAATTGACATCATAAGTGCAAATGAAAACGTCTTTTGTGCTATCTGGGATAATAATGGTCTCATCATATTCTGGTTTGATGATGATATCTCCTTTTGAGTTAATCACTCCCCATTTATCGTTTGTATATACTGCAAAGTATTGGTTGGCTACTGTTTTTTCTTCTGTTCCTATTTCACCACTTAGTAGCTTACTAATTGCAATTGCTACCATAATGATAACTGCTAATGCAATAATGACTGCAAATACTTTTTTTAAGTTTAATTTTTTCTCGCCACTATACCTTTTAGCACCACTACTCATCTTCTCTCCTCCTAGCCTTGCCTATTAGTTATTTTTCTTAGCTATACTATATCATACTTGTCCTTATAATTACAAGGTATTTTTGGTTTCTTCAATATATTTCTCAATTTCTTTTTACTAAATATTTTAAAATTTCATAGTAATTTTCGACATTTTTCCATACCACTTTACTTTGAATTTAGGCGTTCTATCACTTCATGTCATTAAATGTCATAATTTGTCAAAGGGTGATCATATGATTAAAGAAAAAAGAAATCAATTTGGTTATACTCAAGAAGAAATGGCAGGTATGCTTGATATTAGCTTAAGGCAGTATGTTAGAATTGATAAGGAAACATGTTTGCCTCGAAGTGATATTTTAGATAAATTAATCTCTATATTTCATTTGAGTAATGAGGAAATTGGAATTTATGTAAAAACTGTGTTATATAAGAAAATATCTTAGATAATGAAAAGTCTAGCAAGAAACTAAGTAATATTTCTTGCTAGACTTTTTGTCTTTCCCTCATTATTTTTCTAACTTTTTCGTTTTACTGATTTTTGCTACAGTTACTGTCATATCATCTTTTTGTCTTCCAAAATCATTGTCAATGGCTTCCTCTAAAATTAAGTTGGCTATTTTTTGTGCATCTTCTGTTTGAATATCTTCTAATAGATATTTTACCCATAATTCTTTATTAAGATATTCTGAATTTGCGTCAATAATACCATCACTGCACATAATGATAATATCTCCTTCTTGCAAATCGTAGTCATATACAATTAAGTCACTTTTATCTAAAATACCTGCTGGCAAAGTAATTGCTTTTAATATCTGTACTTCTTTATTTCTTTTTACATAAGTTGGGCAGGCTCCACTTTTGATAAATTCCATATTGCCACTATATAGGTCTAATATTTGAATATCTAAAGTTGCATACATATCTTCTTTACTGGTCGCAGCTAGTGTAGAGTTAATTAAGTTTAGAGAAGTTTCTTTATCGAATCCTGCTTTGAATAATCTTTCTAACATCTTGATTGCTATTTTACTACTTTTCATAGCTTCTGGCCCTGACCCCATACCATCACTAATGGCAACTAGATATTTTCCATCTTCTAGTTTTGTTTCTGTATGGCTATCGCCTGAAACTGGTGAATCTGCCTTTGTGCTAGTGGCTACTCCTATTTGTACTGTATATTTATCGTCTGATAAATAGGTAAATTTGCAACCTGTTTTGTTTTCTCGTAAGCCACATTCTTGCGCTTGTATTAAGAATTTGTCACCTAATACTTTGCTTAATATTCTTCCTATTTTCTTGATATTACATTTCGTTCCTTCAATTTCATCACAAAGTTTATGATATATTTCTACTTGATATCTACCTGAATGGAATTGTTTGATTTTAATAGCTTCTATTTCAATGTCCTTTTCTTTTAGTAGGGCATTGATTTCTTGTTTTTGATCCTCAAATGGATCTTCTTCTTTTTGCTCTTCTTTCATTTCATCAGCTAAATGAGAAATTGCTTGAGATACTCCTTCTAGCCCAGTTGCTACATTTTTCTTGTCTTCTTGCATTTTCTTTTTCCAAATAAAGTTTAATTTGCTCATACGATAAGCTGAATTAATAGCTTTTATCATTTTGGATACATCTTCTAGTACTTGTTCATTCTTTTCATAAAAGCCTACTAGATAATTATTATGTTGTTCTAAAATGTCTACAAGCTTTTTTTCCGTAATGATTTCTTCTTTTAGTAAGTAATGAAATATGTCATCCAAAATGCCATCTTGATTTTCTTCTATTTCTTCGCTAAGCATATTGTCTTCTAGTTCTTGTAAGTTTATTCTTAATTCTTCTATAAATATCTGCTCATTGGATTGTTCTTGCTGTTTTAAGTCTTCTTCGCTAACTAATGTGCTTGCTGCTTCTTGATAGCTTTTCGCCATATCTTGAATAGCTTCTGACATATTGTTTAGTTTGAAAATGGTGTCTTCATTTTCTGTTAAACTTCTTCCTGCTAAGGTTGTTTCTGGTAATAACTTTTCTTTTCCCATAAAGTCTGCTATATCTATTTTTACTCTTTTTGGTACTGCTAATAGTCCTAAAAAGGCAATGAGGATTTCTTGGATAAGAATAACTGGTACTGTGTTTCCATTAGCGACATAGGTTAGTCCAATATTTCCTAAAATGAAGCCAATTACTACTCCAATCTTACCTAATTTATTAAATAGTCCTGCTATCATTCCTGAAATGGCATAGGAAGCTACTAAAATTGGTTCTGAGCCACTTATAATGCCTAGGGTTACTCCTATCATTACTCCTGAAGTTGCACCGATTAGCATGCCATTTTTCCATCCTAGTATAAGGACAATTAGGATACTTAAAATATTTTTGACACTAAAACCAAAAATGGTTAGATTTCCAAAAACACATACGCTAATAGCTAGTAATAAGCTTGTCCCCATAACTTCTTCTACTGAAAATACAGTTTTTTTGCCTAATTCTTTGATGATAGGAATACTATTGGAAAATATTTTGTAAAATACAAAACAGCTAATAGCCAGCATAATACTGGTTAATAGGTCATATATGTAAAAGTTTGTGAAAAACATTGGCACGATTTGTACAATGAATACAGATAAGAATAAGCGAAAGCCTAATCTTTTTTGTTCATTTACCATTTCTTCTATTTTTGGTCTTTTTAGTAATGTGAATACAAAAAATACCAAAGTAGTTAAGAAATACGTAAGTACATTGCTTGTCCCAAATTTAACCCACGTCCCAATTAAAGTAAGTAAATACACAATTCCTATTGGTGAATAGTTACTTAGCATTGCTGCTAAAAAACTGATAGCAAATGGGCTTAAACTCAACATTAAATTTTCGCTACTAAATCCTACCATGGAGATTAAGAAGCTGATTGTGTATAGGATAACATTTTGTATACTAAAAAGATTTTTTAAAATCTCTTTGATTGTTTTTTGATTAATTTTTTGTTCTTGACTTGTTTGATTGTTTTCGTCTGCCAAGTCTTTTGCGATATTTTGAAACACTTTTTGACCACCCCTACTTTTTAATTTGGCTTTTGTTTTATAAACATTTTTGTATGCAAGAATTATTTATTATATAAATGACGTCCGCGTAAGGTGAAGCGTAACAAAGTGAAGCTGAACGCCTGTCGTTGCTTTCTTCTATTTTTCACTAGAAGTACAACTTCTATGTGCATAATGAAAGCAACGTCCAACAAGGACAAATGATATAATAAATAATTCTTGCATTTTATAAATTGCTTATTAATCATAGTACAAGCTTAATAAAATGTTTGTCGCTTTTCGTACCAAATCAAAAAAAGTTTTCTCTCTTTTTTGCTATCTTTTGTGTTCTTTTTTCTTTTCTATCATTTTTATGTCATCTATTTTATCGTAAAATAGCGAAAATTACAAGGTTTTAGGAAAAAAATACTGTTCCTTATTAAATCAACAAAAAATACATTACTTTCGTTTTACTACTTGTAATGTATTTTTATATTCCTATTAATTCAGCTTCATGATTTCTTCTTTATTTAAGCCTGTTATTTCTATAATTGTGTCTATCTCTATTCCTTTTTCTAACATTTTCTTAGCTGTTTCCATTTTTGCTTTCTTTTCTCCTTGCTGTATTCCTTGTTCAATTCCTTGTTCGATTCCTTGTTCGATTCCTTGTTCGATTCCTTGTTGAATTCCCTGTTCAATACCTTCTTCAATCCCCTGCTGAATTCCTTCTTGTCTTCCCTGTCGTAGTCCTTCTTCTCTTCCTTCTTTTATTCCTAATTCTCTACCATCTCTTTCTGCCTCATACATACACTGTTCGTAATCTCTTTGTGCTAAGTCTGCTTTTAGTGCCATTCTTCTTAATAAATCATCTCGACTAATTTTATCTAATTCTTCTTTTGCCTCTTTAATATCTTCATTTTCTTTCATAATTTCAGCTACCTCCTTATTTTCTGGATTATCCAAAAACATCATCCATTGTAGCATTTCATTTTGTTTATTTTCTTGATATTCCTTTATTGCCTTTGGTAGTTCAATTATACCTATTTCACAAAAACTTGTCAAGATTACATTTTTGTATTCTTCCTCTCGAAGTTGCCATTTTGTATATGCTTTACGTATTCCTTTAAATTGTTTTATTTCATTATCTACTATAATAATGCTAATAGTTTTTCTTAATTTATTATATTGATTTCCAATTTGTAAATTAGCAGTGTACATTTTTGCCCAGTAGTATAAAAAACGTTCTACCATTTTTTCGTGAGTAGATAATTGTATTTCTATATCACATTCTATATTGTCATTAATAATAGCTCTTAAATCTACTCTTCCATTTTTATCATTTTTGTTATCATTTAATAAATCCTTGCCTTTGTCTAAATCTAGTTTGTGTATTTTGATTTTCAAAATATCTTCTAGCATCGCTTTTGTAATGTTTTCTTTTCCTCTCCCAAACAGAGCTTGAAATACCACATCATTTTTAGGTTGTAATATTCCCTTTTCTTCATAACTTTCTTTTACCATAAATACCTCCAAATACTATAAAATTTTATATTAATAGGCAAAGAACTTTACAAATAATATGGTTTTTATTTATTCTTATTGGGATAATTTTAGAATTACTATGATAGAGAACTCTTTGATAATTCAAATTTTTATGACCTAAAAAAAACTACGATAAAAATAAAAAAGATTGTAAAGCCTTTCGGCTAAAAATATAATAATATTATTTTAAGTAATTTTTTGCCATATTGCAAGAAATTTCGTGCGACAAATTTCGACAGTTATATTCTTTCTGCCAAATGATATCAAAAAACTCGAGTTTGATTTAACGTCTTACTCGAGTTTTTCTTTTATTCTTTCGAAATGAGAATAGTTCTAACTTCTACTTTATTATTTGTTTAGTACTTTCTTTTTGATGAGAATAATTCCTCCTGCTAAGATTACTAAAACACTTACCGCTATTGCGATATATACTACTGTATTTCCAATACCAAATGGTGGTAAAATAGTTACTCTTTCTGATTTAACTGCATCTACTTCAAAGTTGCCTTCTTTACTTGCATCTGCTGTTGGATCTTGGTTACCTTGAATTGAGTATGCCATTCTTCTACCTATTGAATTTGAAATAGTAGTGATTTCTGCAACATTGTCATATGTTTTATCATCTGTACTATTTTCTGGATTGATTAATTGTGTTAATACTAATCCTACTGTTGTATATTCTTCTGGTGCTAAATCTTTATTTAGATTATTAGTATTAATAACATCATTGTATTGTGATACTTTAGTTGCTAAGTTATTATTAAGTCCTAAGGTTGTTAATACATTATCTGTTATCTTCCAACCATTATCTTTATTCGTAGTACTATCTTCATTATTATTATTAGCATTTTCTTTAAAGTTTAGGTTGTTTGCAACATAGTCTGTTACTACGTCTGCTCTTGTTGTAACTATTGTATCTGCTCCTGTTCCTAAGTAGTAGAATTCTTGTCCTATATAATCTGTTTCGCCTACGTTGGTAACAGTTAATAGATAACTGATTGTGATGTTTGCACCTTGCATTAACTCTTCGTCCATGGTTGCTACAATTAATCCATTGCTATCATTATTTATGTATTTACTTGCAACTAGTCCATTAACACTATATTTTGCTTTACCTTTGTCTGTTCTATAAGTATAACGATGGTTGTCTATTCCATAGAATTCTTGGTATTTATTGCTATTAATGTTGTTCATTCCTACTTTGTTTAATTCATATGTTGTTCCTGGTGTCCACATTAAGTCTGTCATTCCTGTATTAGCATCAAATAGAATGTTTCCATTTGCTAATTTAATTTGAACATTACTTACCTTTTTGCCTAATTCTAATTGTGCTTTTGGTCTTTCAGCTAATCCCAAGTCTACATTATTTAATGTGTAATTTCCATTTATGTCATTACCATATAGATATCCTTTATTTCCATTGCTGACTTCATCTCCATCTTCTTTTCCGTCTTCTTTGTAATATCCATCTGTACCAGTTCTATTATACTCACCTTCTAATACTATGACACCTGTTTCTGCTACCATTTGCGTCCTGTCGATTAATTCTTGTATCATGTCTGCGTTTTTCGCATTATCTGTATATGGTGCTGCTAGTACTTCTGCTATATGGTTTGTTACTTTGTTATTACTGTAGTTAATAACCTTTTCTCTATAAGACCAAATATCTTTTGCATCTGATACATGGTTACTATTACTATCTGCTGCATGAATATCATATCCATAGGTTCCTGTTTCGTTTTGTTCTTTTGTGTCAGTATAACCAGAGTACTTTCCTAATCTATCTGTCTTTCCATCTTGTTTGATATCTGTTTGATATAGAGTCGATTTAAAGTCTTGTCCATTATAGGATGTAGCATTGCTTCCTCCATTGCTGTCAGTTTGTACTGTTAATGTTTTGTCTCCATAATGGAATCTAATGATATAGTTACCTGTAATGGCTTTTGAAAATTCATAATAGCCTTTATTTTTAACTTCATAAGTATGGAGGTTCTTGTCCCATTTACTTGTTTCTAAGTTTACTCCTTCAACTTTACCTGAACCTGATTGAGTTGTTTGCCATAAGAATTCTTCACCATTTTCTAGTTTTTCTACTAATTCTACTGTTACTCCATTAACTCCAATTTCTCCATCTTTTCTGATACCGTCTCCTATCATAGAGTTAGATACATTTTCTGTTCTTTCATCTTCCCATACGGTACCATTAATGCTTCTGATGAAATCTTCCTCTACAATTACTTTAACACTCTTTGCACGATCTGTATCATTTTCAAAGTTCTTCTCGTATTTATCTCCTTCTAAGTCCTTCTTGCATAAGTTACCTGGTGTTGAGTTGATATCGATTAATCCTGCTACATCTCCGCTTCCTTTGGTTACGCCATTTGGTAAGCTTGTTCCGTCTTTGTAGTAAGTTTTGTACCCATTGATTTCTACATAGTTTTCTTTTAAGCTCTTATCATCATCTACAATAACTGGTCCCTTATCATCTGATTTTACTTGGAATGTTAAGTAAATGTATGCTTCTTCTCCACTAGCTAGCTTTTTATTTTCTAGTCCTTTAATATAAATAGCATCGTAGTCTGATGTCATATCACTTCTACATTTTGAACTTCTATCATTTTCATATCTTCCATTTGTAGCACTATCTGTTCCTTTGTTATTATTGCTAATGCTTCCTCTTAATCCTCCTTCATGAATAGTGTCATAATATTCTGCTTCTGTAAAGTTGATTTCATTTAAATCATTACTATCACTACTATTTTTATACATTACCCAAGATAAATCGTCTCTGTAAATATAGTCTCTATCATAGTAGTCTACAATTTCTGTTATTTCTCCTAGGATACTTTGTGAAGCATTTCTTACTGTAATTTTATAAGTTACATATAGCTCTAAGTCTTTTCCTGAACCATTTGTCTCTTTTTGTCTGTATTGATAGTCTGCTTCATAAAGTTCTCTTGTATGAATTCCTTCATAATAGTTATTGTAGTCTCTCATTCTTAGTTGAATTTGCCAATATCCACCATTTGGTCCCTCTAAGTTTGCCTTTTCAAATTCTGCTTTTTTGTTTAAGTATTTCTGATAATCGTCTGGTCTTCTTCCATTTTGCTCATAGACTAATCTTAATTGTCTTAATTCCTCTTTTTGTTCAGGTGTAAGTAGATCTCTCTTATTGTATTCATATACCTCTGTTTTACCATTGATTCTAGTTGCTGCATATAGAAGGTCTTTTCTTAATGCTAGGTCTACTTCTTGTCTTCTCCATAAACCTTGGTTAATATAGAATTGTCCTGGATAAATTGGTTTGTGTACAACACCTTCTATTATTTCTTCTGTTAAATCATATTCTAAACTTCTAGCTTCTTCAGCTGTGTCATATTTTTGGTCTTTTGTTTTATTAACAACAAAGTCATCATATATTGGATATAAGTCATAATTTCCAGCATTCATTGCCTTTGTATATGAATCTATTTTAGTGTCTTCAATGAATTGTATCTTTCTTAGCATCTCTTCATCTCCGCTAGCAATTTTCTTGTAAATTCCTAGCATATCGTTTTCAGTTGGTGACTTTTTATTTGCTTTGATGAATTCTTTAATTGCTTTTGAAATTTCTCCTTCTTGATTTTCATTTGTTTCTACAATATTGCCATCTTCAATTTTGTAGAAGCTGTCTATTAATCTAGTTTTTTGTACATAGTCTCCTTCTTCTGTCATTTCAAATCCCATTAAATCATATTGTGAGAAGGATTCATTATATCCATTTACTAATGGTGCAATTTTCATTGATTCGCTTGGTACTAAATAGTTTGCTGGACTTGATCCTATTTCAAAGTAAGTTTTATCATAATTGTCTCTATCGCTTGTCTTCTCTGTTCCTTTTGAAGTCCAGAACCAATCTACTTGATTATATACCGCATCATTTTTCTCATAATCCGTTGGTAAGTATATTTGTCCATTATATTCAAAAGTTACATAGTATTTTTTTGATGAATCTAATCCTTTAAATAAGTAATCTCCTTTTTCGTCTGTATAGGTTGGATTTACTCTACTCATTAAGTCTGCATCATTTTTAGCTTTTTTTGCATTTGATAGTAGTCTTGCTACTTCTCCTGATTCTGTATATAAAGTAACTTTTACATTTGGAATAACTCTATCTTTTTCTGTATATTTTCCATCTGTTAAGCTCTCTTTGCCATCTGGAATATCTTCCCATACTTTACCACCTAGGTCCATAGTGATTCGGATTTTCTTCTTATCATCATCATCATCACCAATTTCAAGTTCTGTTTCGAATAACTTCCTTTCTGTTTTTAATACTGCTATATGGTCTTGTACATCTGCTGGCTCTAATTTTGATTTTTTTAAGCAGTCATAACATGCCATTTTTGTATGCTGATGGTCGCAGTATCTATAAGATGAAGTATGTGTATTTCCTTGTGCATCAGTCCATGAATAAGAGTGTGATTTACATCCAGAGCAAGGTAAGTGATCGCAAGCCAAAGGATCTTGGTGGTCATACCATGATATTTTATACATTTTTGCTTCTGTGCTACAAATAGTTGCATCTGTTACACTCATCCATTGGAATTTGATATGTACTTTTACCCATTCAACATATAAGTCTTCATCAGCATCTCCTGCAAGTCCTGCATTTGGATTGTCTATTTGTAATTGGAATGTTTCTTCTCCTGCTGATGTTCCTTTTGGATATACTTGTTCTGTTCTGTCTACATAAGAACCATCATTCATTTGTGGTTCAAAGAATTTTAATTCATGTCCTTTGCCTTCTGGGTCAATATATTTTTTGATTTCAATTCTTTCTTTGATAACTTCGTCTTTAGAGTTATATCCTATTAAATACATATCTGCAATTCCACCAAATGCAATTCCTTGATATGCTCCATAAATATAGTCTATTGAAAATGGTCCTACTGTTATTGTTTGTTCCTTTGATCTTACTTTTACCTTTACTTTGTTGATATCTGTCTTATCTTCTGCTTTAATATCTGGTGCATTAGCTTTTGAACCATTCTGTGTAGTTTGATCATTGAATTCTTTGTAGTGTACACCTTCATTATATACACTGTTTCCACCCATTGAACCCCCAGATACCTGTGTTGGTCCATGGTTTACTCCAAATGCCCATAGTGCATATTGTTTTTCTGTTGTTGAGTCTCTTACATTTGGATAAGATATGGTATATGCTGCTCCTGGATTATATGCTCCTGTTGCATAGTTTTGGTGGTTTCCTACGCACCATAGTAATGGATTTGAGTATCCTAAGTCAACTTCTTCTACATGTTCATGTTTCTCATACCATTGTACATATTTTCCATAAACATCACCATAGGTAGGTTGCATAGCTGAAATCGGTGTTCTATCACTGTTTTGCATAAATGGTATACCATGTTCACAACAGTATAGAATAAGTCCTGCTTGATTTACTGCTGTGTCTATAGATGTATTTGCTGTAATCTCTTGATATGGTGATGGACATCTACCACTGACAGTAGTCGAAACTACTTCTACAATTGGTGCTTTCTCTAATTTACGTGTTCCATTTTCTGTTACTTGGTCAATAGTAGAAACAATTAGGTTTGGTATTATTAAGACTGCTAAAATACTAAGTGCTAGTATTCCTAAAATATAATAGTTCGTTCTTTTGATTTTTATCATATTTGCTCCCCCTTTCTACTCGTTTTCTTTCTTTATCAGAACACGTTTTTTTATTTCAAATATTCCAAATCCTAGTAATGTAATAACTGCTAGTGCAAAAGTTGTATAAATAATTACTTTACCTGTTGCTACAGAAACTATAATATCTGCACTTGACATATCATCTTCTGTTTCTAATCTATTAGCTACAATAGAGTCAATATCTTCTAGTCCTAATTCATTGTAGCTTTCATAGATCTCTGCATTGTTGTTAATCATTTTTCCGATATTTTTATCGGTAATAGCAAAGCTTAATACTAGTTTAACTTCTTTACTTTCTCCTGGAGCAATTTTTTCATTTTCTAGAGCTGTATTATATGTTGCTCCATTATTGTCTGATATGTACCAGTCTTTATTTAATTCACTACTGAATTTTGCACCTTCTGGTAAGTAATCTATAATCTTCTTGACATATCCTTCTACTTGACCTTCGTTGGTTACAACAATTTTGTATTCTACTACTAAATTAGTATTTCCAACATCTTTTCCTGCAATTTCGCGTTTTGTTATTTTTGAGTTGTTGTAGTTATATGTCTTTGTTCCGTTACTTGGTGTTGTTGTGGTTACTTTACTAATATATTTGTCTAATCTTAAGTCAAATTTTTCAGCTACAAATAGTCCTATATCAATATCTCTTACATTACTATTTGTAATTTTAATGGTATTACTTACACCTGCTTGTCTTTGTTCTCCATTTAATACAATTTTCATACTTGTTGCATCTGAGTTAATACTTTCTGCCACTCCTTCTTTTTGATAATCTGTAATGCTATATTTTCCTGCATCATATAGGAATAACACTATATATTCATTTGGTGTTAAGTTTGAAAATTCATATTTTCCACTATCATTTGTTGTTGTAATTTTGTCTACACCTGTTGTTTCATCTTTTACAATTTGACTATTAGATTTGTATAATAAAATAACTTGTACTCCTGCTAAGATTTCTTCTTCTTCTTCTCTTTGTCCATTTTTGTCTGCATCTATCCAAGCAGTTCCTGCAATTTTATATTTTCCTGTTGGAGTTGTTGGATTGCTTGTTCCACCTTGGTTTCCTTGATGTGCATTTTCATCATATTCTATAATAGCCTTTAATTTGTTAGATTCTATAGTGTCAACTCCATCTGCTTTTACAGTTGCCCACATAGTAACTTCTTTATCATTTTGGTCAGGAAGTAAATTTGCTTTTACTGTAACACTAATTTCTATTTTATCTTTAGGTTCTAAATTATATAGATTCAATGTTACTTTTCCATCTCTTGCTGTAGTTTCTATTTTTGTATTTCCTTGATAGGTATAAGTTGCTTTTTCTAAAGTTACACCTTCTGGAACAATAATTTCTATTTGATTTGTTAAAGCACTTACTTCCCCTTTATTTTCTAAGGTGAAATGGTATGTAAATTTGCTTCCTTCTTTTACATATTGGTTATCTAGCGCTTTTGCTTTAAATTCTAGTTCAACTCTTTCACCATTAATTTTCTTTAAGTTTGAGTAATGTATTTGTGTTTCATCTGCTTTTGCAGTTAATATATAGTCGTAGCTGCCTTTGAAGCCAGTTGACATAAGTTCCATATAAATGTATGTCATGTCACGTATTGGTTCTAATAATGTATTTGTTTCTTTAGTAGTTTCTTCATTGCGGTAATTTTTTAGCGTTCCTAAATTAACGGTTACAGAATTCTCTGCTATTGTGATACCTTCTTCTTTCTTTTCTGTTAATACTGGATTATCTTTGTAATATATTTGTGTTACTTTCATTCCTGTTGGAATTGGTATGTTGACAGTAACATTGTTTAAGTCTTTTGCATTCGAGATATTTTTTACTTTTATTATATATTGTACTTTATTTCCATTTTGTAGGACATAAGTTTCATCAACATTAGGGCAATTCTCAATAGATATGTCGCCTTCTAATCTTCTAAGTGTATAATCTTGTGATTTTATCTCTCCTGTCATATTACTTGCTGTTACTCTTACTATATTAGATAGGTCTTTATCTCCTGGATATGAGTTTTCTGTTGCTTCATGCTCTTTTCCAGCACTATCTGTAATAATTTCATGATATTCCTCTTTTTGAATTCTTAACTCATATTCTTTTGTTATTGTTTCTCCTGATTTAATATTTCCTAATTCTATTACTTTTTCTTTTTCTGCACTGTCTTCAAAATAACTTGTATTCTTCTTCATTTCTGTATGTATTGTTCCTTCTGGTGCTGTGATTAATAACTTGGCATTTTCTGCTGTTATATCCCCATTATTTTTCACAGTTGCTATCATTCTAACAATTTGTCCTTCTCTTACAGTATTACTATTAGAAGTTACACTAACTTGTAGCTCTGGTCCTTGTCCTGTAGTTAAGCCAATAACACCTGCTACCTTTGTTTCTCCTAGTGTAGCGTCTGCCATTTTATTATCATAATATACTTTGTAATTTGAATATGCTTCTTTATTATAACTTAAGTCTGTTGGTAATTCTGTTTTATAATCAAAGTTAAATTGTGTACCCTTTACTACTTCTCCGCTAATTATAATTAAATAACTTTTGATTTCTGCTAAGTTTGTTGGCTCTTCTGTCCAGCCATTATTTGCATCATTTAGGTTTTTATTTGCTTCTCCATTTGTAGAGTAATATATTTTTACTTTACTAGCGTCAATTCCACTTGTTGTTATTTTATTTTTCATTGCCATTGTGAAATTACTTCCAAGCTCTTCTATGCTATCGACTGCTTTGTTTCCACTAAATGAAATTCTTCCTAATATGAATACATTTTCAATGTTATTATCATAATTGTTAACTATTGTTCCGCCAACTGTTACTTCTTTTGCTTCTCCATGTGCATCAATATTCTCAGTTTGTTTATCTGTTGTTGTATTACTAATAGTTCCATTTGTTTTGAAACCATTTATATGGTTCTCTGCTACTACTCCATTTGGAGATACGATTGTAATTCCAGTCGTTGCGACTCCCATAGGAGTTACATCTGCTGTCATACTGCTAGTTTTTGGATTTTGATAATATTTTTCAAATAATGTTGTATTTTCGTTTGTATAATATAGATAAATGTTAGAACTTGCACTTGGTGTTAATTTTTTAAAGGTAATATCTGCTTTGATGACAATGTTAGCACCTTTACTAATGATATTTCCTTGTTCTTCTTTATTGGTAGTTCCATTATCCATATATTTGGTTTGTGTTCCTGTCAAAGTTACTAAAATTACTTTTCTTCCATTTTGTTCTACTACTTTAGTTTCTTTAATTTTTAATTCATCATCTAATAAAATGTCATTGCTTTTAATGTTTAATTTTTCAATATTTTCTGGTAATACAATTTGTAATGTTGGGTTTTTGTATAAAGCTTTTTCATTGCTAGAGGTATCTAAAACTACTCTAATTTCTACATCTTTATTTTCTACAACAGTAGATAAATTTTCTGTTCCAATACTAATTTCAGCTTTACTAATTGGCTCTGTTAAGTTAATTTGTGCTTGTTTTTTTACTGTTGTACTATCGGATTTTGTTGTTACTCCTAGCGTCATTTTTTGAAATTCTTGCATTTGTGCTTTTGTGTATTTTTGGTTTGCTATAATTGCTTTTTCTACTGCTATTTCAATATTTCCTTCTGTTATTGGTTTACTTGTTTTAATCATAATTTCATTTACTTTTGCTTCTGTTATATCAACACTGTAATTTTCTTTTGTAATTTCCGCTAGTTTTTCTCCTACTGTATTTAGAATTTCAATTTTTCCTTCTTCTCCTAGCATTTTCATAAATACTGCTTCTGAAATTTTTACAGTTTTACTGTAAATTCCAGCTTTTTGGTTTAATGTACTGCTATATTCCTTTTCCTCCTGGTCTATGTATTTTTCCACTGCTGTTTCGATTTCTATACCATTACTTAAGTTTTTATCTTGAATTTGTGCCATGTAATTTACAGTGTAGTTAGTATCTTTTTGTGTTTCTACTGTTTGATTTTGAGCTTCTTTTTCTGCTTTTGCATAGTTTGCGTAAATATATCCTTTGCTCATTGAGCTTATTGTGCTAATTGTACTATCTATCAATTCACCTCTTGCTTCTTCTATGTTGTATGAAATTTTTCCACTTTTTGTTAGTTCTGCTTTTTCATTATCATAAGGTATGATAGTTGCTTCTACTTCTATATCTCCAGTAATTGCTTCTTCCTTTTCTAATTGTTCTTGAATATAATTATATACTTCTTCACCAGTATATATAAAATTAACTAAGTATTCATCTACTGCTTTTTTGTTCCAAGCAATTTTTCCATCTTCTTCTTTATTTTCTACTTGAATTTCTATTTTGTTTGTTTCTTCATTGTAGCTATAATTTTCTTCACTAAATGCTATACTTCCTTTTCCATTTGTTGCAACTGTTGTATTAGCTACAACTGTAATTCTTTCTGGTCTTACTACATTTCCTTCTGTTATTGTTATTTCTGGTAGGTTAATTTCTAATTTTGTTTTTTCTACTGGTAATTGATTATTCTTTAGTCCGCTTCTTACTTTTACTTGTACCATAACACCTTTTTCATCTGCTACTTGGTATGGTAAATATTTACTTATTTCTCCTGCAAGTTCGACTTCTGCTGTTCCTGTCCAGTTTAACCTATTACTAATTTCTTTTTCAATAGTTCTTTCTTTTCCATTTTCGTCCATATATGTTCCTGTAAAACGAACTGTTGTTACCTTGCTAAAGAAATCTGCATCTACTTTTTCAGCTGTTAGCATAGTAACTGGTACTTCAATAATTACCTCTTCACCATTATTGATTTGTTTAAAATTAATTTTATCTTTGCTACCACTTTGTATTTTGTCGTGTTTTAATCTATTATTATCCACTTCAAAATTACTATTTAAAAATTGGACTGCTCCATTTTTTAGATAGCCTGTATTACTTACTTTGAGTTTGAGATATAGTTTAGCTTCTTTATCTATTCCAAAAGTTTTGCTATATTCTTCTCCTTCAAAATAGCTATTAAATTCAACATTTGCATGGTTGGTTTGGCCATTTTGATTTGCTAAACTAACTCCTGCTGCGACAACTGCATCTGTTAATGTTGCTATATAACTTGCTAGCATCATTACCGTTAAAATTGCTGCCATTAATTTTTGTTTTAGTTTCATAGTAACCTCCTAAATTTCGCCTTGAAGTGGCTTGTTTTTTATATTTTTTTTGGCAATAATACGCCATAAATATATTATACGACTTTTTTGCCCATTTTTCAATGGTTTTGGGGATTTTTTTCAAATTTCAACCTTTTATGTAGATTAATTCCTTTTTTGCCCCCTAGTTATACTCTTTTTCATATTATAATACTAGTTATACTATATTATTTTAGCATGTTTTTTCTTTTTTTCAATGGAAGGAAACTACCAAAAATGTCGAAAATTGGAAATTCGTTTACGGCTTTTCCTTTTTGAACAAAAATATTAAATTTTTGTTACAAAAAAAGTGTCACATCTTTTTTGGTATTGAATATATTATAATGAAGTAAAAACAAGGAGGTTTTATATGGGTCAAATGAATAATATGGATATGGGGAAATTAATGGAAATGCTTTCTAAGATGGACAAAAAGCAGTTGGAGCAAGGCTTAGCAAAAGTTAGTCAAGTGCTTAGTAATGAGGATAAAGCTAAAATTATGAATGAGTTAAATAAAAATAAGTAATTCATATTAGTTTGAGAAGAAAGGAGAGTTTTATATGAATGATGATATGTCAGAAATGTTCCAAAAAGTAAGCGAAATGTTAAAGAATAACGAGATACCTGATAATATAAAATCTATGATGAGTAACTTTGCGACTGAACAAAATAACTCTTCTACTTCTCAAGAAAGTTCCTCTAATACTACGGAAAACGAAGAACAGAGAGATTCTAATGATTCTTTTGAAATGCCTAATATTGATTTAAATACGATGTTGAAAATGAAATCTATTGTTGATTCCATGAATAGACAGCAAAATGACCCTAGAGCTAATTTATTGAGGTCTTTGAAGCCATATTTGAAACCTAGTAGAAAAGAAAAGGTGGATCAATATATTAAATTATTTAGCATGGGAAAAGTATTTGAAGTGTTAAATCCTTTAGGTGGTGAAAAGAAAAATGATGTATAGTTATCCTTTTTTTAGTTTTCCTCATTTTGGAAAATATACTCCTTATTATCCTAATAGAACACCAATTGTAAGACAGCCCACAAAAAGAGAACTGTATCATCCTTCTACCTACTCTAGAACTAGTCAATCTCCTAATTTACGTAGTGAGCCAAATCACGTTTCTCCTAAAAATGACGTAAAAGAAAAGAGCTCTCCTAAGAAAGCTCCTACTGGTTTTAGTTTTTTAAATAACTTTTTGCATCAAGAAGACAGAGGTGAAGATGAAGAATTTTTTAACCTTTTTGGTTTAAAACTTTATCATGATGATATTTTATTAATCGGTCTTATCTTCTTTTTATATCAAGAAGAGGTAAAAGATCAATATCTCTTTTTTGCTTTAATTTTATTATTATTAAGTTAAGTGTCAGTTTAGGGACGTATGTTTAACTGACACTTATTCTAGTACAACTTCTCCATTATCATCCACATAAGCACAAATTTTGATTTGTTCTTCAAATTCACTCTTTTCAATTTCTTTGACAATATTAGCTATACGAATTTGAGGAGATTCAATCGATGCTGCTGCAATAATTGCTTCTTTATTTCCTTGTGCTCCTGCATGAGCCATTCCTCTTAGAATCCCTAGTACTACAATATTTTCCCCTGCTAGTACTTCCGCCCCCGCATTAACGTCTCCTAAAATGACTAAACTTCCTTCAAACTCTATTTTTTGTCCTGAGCGTAAAGACCCTCTATGAAATCTAGTTTCTGAAGTGGCAATATCTCTACTAAATGATTTTTTTATTCCATGCAATCCTAGCTTAGGGTTATCAAATTCTACCTCTACTTTTAGTACATCTTGAATGATATCTTTTATTTCTTCCATTTCTCTATTCTTAAATACTCTTCCTGTTACTAAAATCGGTGTGGAGTCCTCTTGATATAAGCTTTTTAGCTCTAGCATTTTTTCTTTTAATTCTGAGACAATTTCTCCTTGTGTAGCTTCTTCTTCTATTTTTAAAATCACTTTTCCTCTTTTTGTTTGAATACTAATTATATTACTCATTTTACCTCTCCTTTTAATTACTAATTTGCGTACTTGGAATAGCTGTGACATCCTCTACTACCTTTTTAGAGTTCATACCAAAGTATTCTCTCATAATTTCTTTTGCTGTATCTGCCACATTTCCTCCTGAACCTGCATTCTCAATGAAAACTACTACTGCTATTTCTGGATTGTTATATGGTGCAAATCCTGTATACCAGCCATTTACTTTATCTTTGTTTGCAGTTTCTGCTGACCCTGTTTTTCCTGCTATTACCATATCTAAATCTGAAAATACATAATAAGCTGTTCCACCTACTTCACTAGTAACTCCTTTCATTCCTTTTTTGATAGCTTCTAATGTTTCTGATTTTAGTTTTAAGTCTTCTACTTTTGAGTCTTCTTCTTTTATTCCTAGTTTCTCATTTACCTTTTTATTAATTTCCTCTTTTGAGATGGAATTTCCATCTTTGTCTGTGATGGCTTTAATAACAGATACATCTACTGCTTTTCCTCCATTCGCTATCATGCAAATATATCTTGCCATTTGAATTGGTGTGTAACTGTTATAGCTTTGCCCAATGGCTGCTGATAGTGTTTCTCCTAATTGCCACTCTTCTCCATAAGTGTCTTTTTTGTATTTCGTAGATGCTACTATACCACTGGATTCTCCTGCCAACTCTATTCCTGTTTTTTTACCTAAGCCATATTGATAAGCATACTCTGCTATTTTATCAATTCCTATTTTATACCCTATTTCATAGAAGAAAATATTGCAAGAATGTTTGATAGCATTACTAATATTTAGTGCTCCATGTCCATAATGGCGGTCTGTATAAATCCAACATACTGGATTATGTCCTCTTGGATATGGTCCATTGTCTGTTACTAAGGTATTAGTAGTGAAGGCACCTGTTTCTAATGCTGCTGTGGCAACTGCCATTTTGAAAGTAGAACCTGGTGCATAAGCACTTGAAATAGCTCTATTATAGGTACTTTTATTTTTGTCATATTCTTTTAGCTTTGTCTCACTAATTCCTTTTGCAAATAACTCTGGTTCATAACTTGGGTAACTTGCTAATGCTAAAACGTCTCCGTTTTTTATATTCATAACTACTGCTGCCCCTTCTTTAGCATTATGCTTCTTTCCATCTATTTCTCCATTAGCAATTTTTTTAATATTTTTTTCTAAAGCATCTTCTACCTTTTTTTGCAAATTAGCATCAATAGTTAATGTTACATTATTTCCAGCTGTCGCTTCTTCTGAAATATACTCTTCTGTAATAGTTCCATCTACTGCCATATCAATTTGCCTAACACCATCTTTTCCCTTTAAATATTCTTCTAAAGTATATTGAATTCCTGTTCTTCCGATGAAGTCATTCATTTGGTAGGTATCTTTATTTGCTTTGTATTCTTCTTCATTGATCTTTCCTACATATCCTAATAAATGAGCTACTAAACTCTTATATGGATATTCGATGACTGGTTCTGTTACTACAGAAGTTCCTGGAAATTTGTCACTTTGTTCTTTCACTTGATTGGCACTTTCTCTACTAATATCTTTTGATATTGTAATTGGCTTAATATTACTAAAACCTTCTATGGTTGTTTCATAACGCACTGCCATAATCTTACGTGCCTTTTCTACATTTTCTTCTTGAATATCATACTTTTCTTTTAGTTTCTTAAATGCTTCTTCTGCTGTGGCATTTTCATCTATTGCCATTTCTTTTTTCCATTTTTTTTGTTCTTCCTCTGTCTCTTGTTTAAATTTATATGGTTTTACTGTAATTGGTAAGTTATCCACATAAGTGTCTTTATTTTTTTCTAATAATCTCACTAAGTTCAAAATTGTATTATTGAGTGTTTGTGTATCTATTTTTGTTTTGTATAGTTCTAAACTAAATCCCATTTTAGTAGTAACTAATTTATTTCCTGTGCAATCTGTAATATTTCCTCTTGCTGCTTTTACAGTTGCATCTCTTGTAAGTCTTGTATTAGAAGTTTCTCTGTATTCTTTCCCATGAATAATTTGAAGGTTAAATAGTTGAGCAAGCAATATAATTCCTACTAACAGAATAAAGATAGTTAGTACATTATATCGAACTTTTTCATTGCGGTTTTCTTTTGGCTTCAAATTATCACCTACCTTTTAAAAATACGAACTAATCCCTACGTCAAGCACTTACCGTGCTTTCCTAGAGCTTAGAAATACCTTGTTAATACTGACTTGTTTTCAAATAACTTTTCTAGGCTATTCCCTGCTTTTTGCATGAGTGGATATAGAATAATGACTAATACTACATTAAAAACAACTTCTATTATCACTGTTCTAATAAAAGGAAAAATTTCCGCTGCAATACTCCATCTTAAAATTTGGAAGATATACATTCCTAATTCATAAACTGCTGTACTTCCCATTACCATTAAAATAAGTGTTACTCTACTTTCTTTAGAAAAGTTGTTGTCTAAGTATTCTCCTATTAGTCCTACAATCGCTAACATCATTCCTGATATCCCTACGCTTTTACCAATTAATAAATCTAAGAAAATTCCTAAAATAAGTCCAAAGGCAAAACCTAGTTTATTACCTATAAATAGTCCTATAAATAAGATAAATACAACAAATAAGTTCGGTTTTACTCCTGCTATGTTGAACCAAGTAAAGAAGTTGGCTTGTAAAAAGTAAATGATTAAAAATGTTAAAATTAATCCTAAAATGGAAAAGAATTTTTTCAAGTCTTCCTCCTTCTTTCTTTTATTTTGTGTTGTTATTTGTAATGACTAAAACCGTTTCTAATTTTTTAAAGTCTACTGCTGTTTCTACATAAGCATAGCGATCTGTAATATTTTGGGTATTGACTATTTCTTTAATTGTTCCAATTGGAATTCCTTTCGAGTAAATTCCACCTATTCCTGAAGTTTCTATTTTGTCGTTTTCTAATATGACGGCATCTGTTGGAATATAGCTAGCTTTTAGTGTGGATTCTCTTTCTAAAGTACCTGTTACAATAATAGGTTCCCTAGAAGTGCTAATATTACAGCTTACAGAACTTGCTGTATCAATGATAGTTTGTACTTTTGCTGTTGTTTGTGTGGTAGAAATAACGTGTCCTACTAATCCTTGGTCAGCTATTACTGTCATATTTGCTTTTATTCCATCTTTTTCTCCTACATTAATGACAATCATTTGGTTATAGTTAGTAATGTCTTTATTAATAATATAGGCTGGTATGGTTTCATAGTTTTGGTATTTATCTTTTAAATTCACATACTCTTTTAGTGTTTCATTTTCTGCTTTTACAATTTCAAATTCTCGCAATGATTGTTCTAGTTCACTATTTTTTCTTTTTAATTCTTCGTTTTCTTCTTGTAATTTACTGATGTCTGTGAAGAAGCTATCATTGCCTTCCATTTTGTTTTTTAAATAAGTTAGCCCATTTTGTATTGGCATAACAAAGCTATTGAAAGCGTTTTCTAAATAAGACATTTTTTGTACATCTATATTGGATAAAATAACAGTTAAAATGAGAATGATAACAGTGATAATAATTCCTATCATTCCTGTTTTTTTATTTCGATACATGGATACACTCCTTTTGTATTATCTTTTTCTTCTGGAGTTCATTAAAACATCTCTTAGCTTTTCTAAATCTTCTAATGTTTTTTCAGCACCTCTTGCTACACATTCTAGTGGATTTTCTGCTAAGTATACTGGCATGTCTGTTTCTTTGGCAATTAGTGTGTCTAATCCTTTAATTAGTGCTCCGCCTCCTGCTATAATGATTCCTCTTTCCATAATGTCTGAGGCGAGTTCTGGTGGTGTTCTTTCTAAAGTTTGTTTTACTATATCAACAATTTTTTGAATAGAGTCATGCATTGCCTCATAAATTTGGCTTGAGGTAACAGTTAAGGTTTGAGGTAAACCTGTGATTAAATCTCTTCCTCTTACTTGCATACTTTCTTCTGTCATAAGTGGCATAGCACAACCAATTTGCTTTTTGATTTCTTCTGCTGTTGTTGCTCCAATAGATAGATTTAATCTATGTTTTGCGTAATTAATAATGTCTTCATCTAGTTCATCTCCTGCTACCCTTAAGGAATTGCTTACTACAATTCCTCCTAAAGAAATAACGGCAACTTCTGTTGTTCCTCCTCCAATGTCAACAATAATGTTTCCATTTGGTTCAGATACTTCTAGATTTGCTCCAATGGCTGCTGCCATTGGTTCTTCAATTAAATATACTTCTTTAGCACCTGCTTGTATAACGGATTCTTCGACTGCTCTTTCTTCTACTTCTGTAATACCTGATGGCACACCTACTACTACTCTTGGTTTATGCACATTATATCTTTGGCATACTCTTTGTAGCATACTTTTTAACATTAATTGTGTTGCTGTGAAGTCCGCAATAACGCCGTCTTGTAGTGGTCTTATGGCATCAATTTCTTTTGGTGTTCTGCCTACCATTTCTTTTGCCTCAGCTCCTGTTGCTAAAATAGTACTATTTTCTTTTTCAATTGCAACAGCAGAAGGTTCGTTTAAAACAATTCCCTTTCCTTTTATCGTAACAATAATATTGGCTGTTCCTAAATCTACTCCAATATCTTTTGAACCAAAACCTGCCAATTTCATAGTTTTCTTCCTTTCATCTCTTTTTCTAATAAATATGATTTTATACTAGTATATTCATTATACCCAATTATAATATGGTCTAACAGCTGAATTCCAAATATTTCTACTGCTTTTGCTAGTTTTTCAGTAAATTCTATGTCTGCCTTACTTGGGCTGGTCTCTCCACTTGGGTGATTATGAACCATAATAATTTTAGGGGCTCCCATTTTGACTGCCTCCATTAATATGTCTTTGGTATCTACTTGTACGGAGTTAGTGCCTCCTTGTGAAATCGTTTGTATTTTTAGGATAGTATTGTGAGAATTTAGAATAATAACTTTCACCATTTCTCTTTTTTCATTTTTTAATTCATCCATAAGCAAATTTACAATATCTCGCGGTGCTTTTATCTTGGTTTTTATATTTTCTATTGGTTTAGAAATACGTTTTGCAAGTTCACAAGTGGCTTTTAGTTGAATGGCTTTTACTTTGCCGATTCCTTTTATTTTCATAAATTCTTCTATGGATAGTTCTTGTAAAAATTTTAAATTGTCTTGTGTACAATTTTTGGTTTTTCCTAGTGAAAGTATTTTTTGTGCTAGGGTAACTGAGCTTTCTTCTTTGGTTCCGTTTTTTATTATAATCGCTAGTAACTCTGCATTGGATAATGTATGCGCTCCATACATTTCTAGTTTTTCGTAAGGTCTTTCTGAAATAGGGAGTTCCTTCATTTTAATAGGCATGTTTCATCCTTCCTTTCTTAATTTAGTTGCCCCCTATTAATTTTTTTGAAATAAAATCTTTAGACTTTTCTATATTCTAGGAAATTACTTGCGTAAGCATGTAATTGACGTAGAAGATAGTTATTACACTTTTTTATAAATAAAAATTGCTAAAACAATTCCTACAATGCTTGCTATATTGATTTTGAACATTAGTCCAAATGTTAATTTAATAACATTTAAATTTAATTCTATTGGCGTGGATAAGCCAAATTCTTCTCCGTAAGCAAGCCATGATAAGAATTCAACTTTGGAAGCTAGTTCTCCTATTAGTCCTCCTACTACTATTCCGCATAATAGAAATAATATTAAAATCCATATATTTTTTTCTCTCATTGCCATTTTTTCCTCCTTAGTATTCCCTCTTCTTGTTTTCTTATGCTAGTGTGTATTATATACGCAAATAGCTTTTTTTTCAAGATATTCGTTTATTTTTTATGAAAAACTATTTTCTTTTTATTTTGATTATGTTATGATAGGAACGTAAATCAACAAATTTCAAAGAATTTGTTGATTTGCATAACTAATCTCTACGTCACTTATTTTACTTCGTATATAAGTTCCTAGAGCTTAGAAAATTTCCATAAATTGTTGGTTTCATTTCAGCAAGAAACATAGTATAATATATATAATATTAAATATATTTGGAGGCGACCTAATGAAGTTTGAAAAACTAAGTGAAAATAAAATACGCATTACTTTAAGTATTCAGGATTTGGCTGAGAAGGAAATTGATTTTCATGTATTTATGTCTAATTCCATTGAATCACAGGATATTTTACTAGATATGCTAGAGGAAGCTAAAAAAGAAACTGGTTTTGACCCAGAGAACTATAACCTAAAGATAGAAGCCTTAGCAATGGCTGATACTAGTTTTATCTTTACTATTACCAAAGAGGTTCCTGAAGAAAAAACAAAACTTCCTAAAAAGAAGTTTACAATTAAGAGAAAGAGTCTAAATCCTTCTTCTACACAAGCTGTTTACGCTTTTTCTTCCTTTGATGATTATTGCTCTTTTCTTCAATTTTTGCAGGAAACTAATTTATTAGAAGATATTGCACATATAGCAGATGCCATTGTGTTATATGAATATAAAGAAAAATATTATTTATTGATGAATGGTATACATAGCGAGATTGTAAATAAATTAAGATTTTACACAGCGATTACAGAGTTTGCAAAGTATGTGACAAACTCAAAAGTATATGCTAGCAAGCTTTTAGAGTGTGGAAATTTGATTATGAGGCATAATGCTTTGGAGATTGGGCTTAAGCATTTTGTGAAGTAAGATTGCATTCTTCTTATTAAAAATAAAAACTACATCACTTTTACTTTTGTTACTTGTGATGTAGTCTTCTTTTTTATTTTACCCCTTAAGGAAGGAATTATGTTTCTTTAATAATATAGTTATACTCGAAAAATTCCTTGAAATTTTCCCCTCTGATTTCTATATTAAAGTCCGGTGCCGACCACTGCTACCCCACGACCACAGTTAGTGTTGCTAGTCCAGTTGTTGTTGTTGAAGGAGAACATCCCGCCGTTGCCACGTATGAAACCGTTACTAGTGTTACTAAGCCAGTTGTGGTTGCTAGCGCTATGCCAGCCTGAGCAACTGAGTTACCTCAACATAACCCCTAATTAAATTCTTTATTTAAAGATGTCAGTTCAAGATACACTCCTAAACTAACATCTTACTTTTAGTATATATAATTTTGTGGGTCTTGTAAAACTCCATTTACTCTTATTTCAAAGTGCAAATGTGGTCCTGTTGAATTTCCTGTAGAACCTACTTTTCCAATTACTTGGCCTTGTGCAACTGATTGCCCATTTTTAGCAATTAATTGGCTACAGTGTGCATATACAGTTTGTACGCCATTACCATGTGATACAATTAACATATATCCATAAGAATCATTCCAACCTGCTGTTGTAACAGTTCCGCCTGTTGCTGCCTTAATTGGTGTTCCTAGCGGTGCTGCTACATCTAAGCCTCTGTGTCCATATCCTCTACTACCAAAACGTGTAGTAATAATTCCTGATATTGGCTTTATTAAAGCAACTCCTAAATTTACTTTTCTACTAGATGAGCCTGTTACATTTCCAGAATTAACTGACGCTGTAGAAGTCATATTACTTGCAACATAAGTAGTAGTTTTTTTAGGTGGTGCTTCATATAATTTTGATACACATTTTTCAACTGACGTAAACTTTTTTAGTTCTGTATCATGTTTTTCAACAATTCCTATATCTTTTTGATTTTGGCTCTTTTTCTTTTTTAATTCGGCTACAACTTTTTCTGCCTCTTCAAAAGTTTCTACATAAACTTTTTCTTTCTTATCGTCTGTTATAGCATAATATCTATAATATTTTGTTCCATTTTCTGTTACTATATCATATATCTCTTCATCATTAGCTGTAACATCTTTTTTCAGTAAACAAAGGGTATATTCTGGAACAGAATCGATTTGCACAAAGGCAACATCTTCTTCTGTATTTCCTTCCATATAATCATTGATTCTTGCTTGTAACTGGCTTTTGTTTTCTGTATATCCTACTACTTCTCCATTTACGGAAACTGCATAAGTAGGCTTATAGAATACTACTACTGCTGTAATAATGAGAAATATGGAAATAATAACTAGAAAAGTATATTTAATTGTGGTTCTAAAGTACGTTAAGCACTTTTTTAAAGCGTTAATGATAAACAACTCCTCACTTTTTAAATTTACGTTCTTATTCTATCGCAAATTTAAAAATTTGGCAAGTGCTTATCAAAAATTTATTGTTCTAATTCTGTCTTTACAGTCTGTATTTCCGTAATGGTTGCCTTTTGCGCTGGCTGATAATATCCTTTGGTTTGCGCAACTTTAAATAACTCATATTGGAAACTTTCGTCTCCGTTTCTAATTTGTTGCAAAGTTTGTCTTAATTGCATATTTTCTGCTTCTGAAATAGCAGTTTGATAGGCAGTTAAATCTGCTTTCACACTACTTAAAATGTCATTAACCATTGTTTTTTCATCCATAAAATCTCCTCCTTAATTTTAGTTGTTTAAAAATGATAATAGTTTTTGTTTTGTGTTAAGTGCATCTTGTGCGGATTTCGCAAACATCTGCTTAATTTGTGGGTCTACAGCTTGTGATGAGAAAGTGTTCAATTTTTGGTAGGCAGTCTCATGTGCTCCTATTAAATGTCTTAGGTGTTGTAATTCTGCTTGATTTAAGTTTGGCATAAGCTTTTACTTCCTTTCTTTAAAATATTTAGTTTTATTATGGTCAGTTTTGTAAATTTTATACAATATAAAAAATAAAAACTAAGTATATTACATAAGAGCTGTCCACGCAAGGTGAGGCTTCAGCCGAACGCCTTGAGCTTTCTACTTTCATTTGTCAAAAGCTTGCTTTTGACATAAAGTGAAAGCGAACGCAAGGACAAACGTTGTAATATACTTAGCTTTATTTGTATTATAAAATTATTATTCTATGATTTGTAATCCTGCAAATTTTGCCATTAATCGCTTATGCCCTGATTTATCAAATTGAATATCTAGTTTGTAATCGTCTCCTTCTTCTTCCATTTTTTGAATGATTCCTTCTCCAAACTTTTTGTGATAAATACGTTGTCCCTCTTGATATTGAGAAACATCTATTGTGCTGTTTGCTTGTTTTTGTTTTAGAGAATCTAGAAAACTTTCTGCTGTTCTATACCCATATGAGGAAGCTACTACCTTTGGTGTTTCGTCTGCATCTAATTTATAGGTTGTTACTTTTCCTCCACTTGTATAGTTACTATTTCCTCCTATTGTTCTTCCCATAGCAGTTTTTCCATACTCCCATTGATAACCTGAATCTTCAAATTTTTCTTCTACTGTTTCAATATTTCCGTCTAATAGGTCGTCTGGAATTTCTTTAATAAACCTAGAAATTGCGTTATAACTGGTAGAGCCAAAAATTGTTCTATGTTTGGCGCAAGTTAAATGTAAGAATTGTTTTGCTCTAGTAATTCCCACATAAAATAATCTTCTTTCTTCCTCTAATTCTTTTGGTTCTCCTATAGATTTATATCCTGGGAAAATTCCCTCTTCCATTCCTATTAAGAATACAGCTGGAAATTCTAGTCCTTTAGCACTATGTAGTGTCATTAATGTTACACTATTGTCTGCATCTTCTAAATTGTCTACATCACTAGATAATGTAATACTTTCTAAAAACTCTGCTAAGCTATTGTCTGCTGATTCTTCTTCAAATTCAATAGCTACAGTTAAGAATTCCTCTAAGTTTTGAATTCTGCTTTCTGCTTCTACTGTATTTTCTGTTTCTAATGCTTTTGTATAACCCGATTTATTTAGTGTTTCCTTTAATAATTCTGATATACTAAGTTCTTGTCTTTTTAATCTTAGTTCTTCTATAGTTTTTATGAATTCCTCTGCATTGGCTTTAATTCTATTTAATCCATATTCTTCGCTATGTTTAATAATTTCATACATAGAACTTCCTGTCTGGTCTGCAATTTGTTGAACATTATCTAGACTCGTTTTACCAATCCCTCTTTTTGGCTCATTGATAATTCTTTTTAAAGAGATATTATCTGATGGATTATGAATCAGTCTTAAGTAGGCAATGGCATCTTTAATTTCTTTTCTTTCATAGAATTTTACACCACCTACTACTTTATACGGAATATCTTCTCTTCTTAAAATATCTTCCACGGCTCTTGATTGTGCATTCATACGGTAGAGTATAACGAAATCTTTTGGTTTTAAATATTCCTCTGTTTTTAAATGCTGAATCTGTTGTACAATATAAGTTGCTTCATCGTATTCATCTTCTGCTTGATATAAAGCAGGGATACTTCCTTCTTCATTTTCTGTCCATAGTTTTTTTTCATATTTATTTTCATTGTGTTTGATAACTGCATTTGCTGCCTTTAGAATATTTCCAGTACAACGATAATTTTGCTCTAACTTAATAATCTTGGTTCCTGGGAAGTCTTTTTCAAAGTTTAAAATGTTGCTGATATCAGCACCTCTAAAGCTATAAATTCCTTGGTCATTATCTCCTACTACTGTAATGTTTCCATAGCGTGAAGCTAAAATGGTAACTAACGTAAATTGTGCTTTATTGGTGTCTTGATACTCGTCTACTAATACATAATGAAATTTTTCTGTGTAATATTGTAATGCTTCTGCATCATTTGATAAAATTTCGATTGTGTCATTGATGATGTCGTCGAAGTCAAGAGCATTATTTTCTTTTAATCTTTTTTGGTATAGTTCATATACTTGTCCTATTTTTTCTCTACGAAAATCTCCTGCATATTTTGTTTGATATGCTTTTGGTGTCAACATTTCATTTTTTGCATTGCTAATTTCGGCTAGAACACTTCTATCCGTAAACATTTTGTCATCTATTTTTAATGTTTTTAAACATTCTTTTACTACTGTTTTTTGATCTGAAGTATCAAAGATTAAGAAGGAAGTATCAAATCCTATTCTATCAATAAATCGTCTTAAAATACGTACACAAATAGAATGGAATGTTCCCATCCACATTTCTTGTGCAACATCTCCTACAATTCCTTCTACTCTTTGTTTCATTTCACTTGCTGCTTTGTTTGTGAAAGTAATGGCTAGAATGTTGTATGGTTTTACATTTTTTTCTGATATTAGATATGCTATTTTATGTGTTAATACTTTTGTTTTTCCGCTTCCTGCTCCTGCTATTACTAAGCATGGACCTTCTGTTGCTAATACTGCTTCTTTTTGTTTGTCGTTTAGACCTTCAATTAAATCTTGCATTTGTTTTCCTCTTTCTTTTATCGTTATTTCTAATAATAGTTCAGTTTGCTTTTTTATGTTAATTGTGTTATACTGTATATAGATGGCAATTTCGCCATTGTTAACTTTGGGCAATTTTGCCCTTGCTGAGAAAGGATTGTATATTATGAATAAGACCTACTCTTTGAACATCAAAATTACTTCCAACACTGGTGTCGAGGTTTTCTCCGCAAACCTTGGGCAACTTTCTGAAGAAACCATTGACCAAATCTAGCGGGTCATCATGGAGGCTTCCCAGCCTCAATAATCTCAGCACACTGCGGTAAGAACTTCTTACCGCAGTTTTTATGTTGTAAAATATTATATATGAAACTTAGGTAATAAGTCAATAGTTTAGAACGTATGTTTTTACTAAATTGACATTGCAAAAATTCCAATTAATAATCCTATCATATTTCCTATTGCTGTCATTCTTCCATGATATAACTGGTTTGCTTCTGGAATTAACTCTCCTGAAACAATGTAAATCATAGCACCTCCTGCAAAGGCTAAACACATAGCAATAATTGTTTGTGAAATACCTCCAATTAATGCACCAAAAAAAGCTCCAATTCCCGTTGTAATTCCTGATAGGACAACATAGAAAATTACTTTACCAGTTTTCATTCCACCATTTTTCATAGGTACTGCCATTGAAATACCTTCTGGAATATCATGTAAGCAAATAGCAATTGCTAGTGATAAACCTAACTTTAGCGATGCTCCAAAACCCGAACCAATTGCCAAACCTTCTGGAAAATTGTGCAATGCTAATCCAATACTAACAATAATACCTGTTTTTAACAAGGTGTTCTTATTTCCTCTAAATCTTGTATGATTACTAAATTTCTTGTCTACTAATATGTCACAGAAAAACATTAAAATAATTCCTAGCAGAATTCCTAAAAATGCTATTGGTAAATTGGCTAATTCAAAAGCTTCTGGTAATAAATCAAAACAGACTATTGCTATCATAAGTCCTGATGCAAATGCTAAAATAAAACTCAAAAATTTATTAGAAGTATTTTTGAATTTTATCCCTATAATTCCTCCTATAGTAGTTCCAAAAGTACCAAAAAATAGTCCTATTAATGTTGTTTTTAAAATTTCACTCAAAATAAAAACTCCCTTTCTAAAATAGAATGGCTTTCTTCTATTTTATTTAATAGAGAGTTTTCTTATTCATTTTTATTATTTTTGAATTTGATATTTACTAATATCCGGCTCTATAAAATCTTCTTCTGTAACTGTTCCAAATTCATACTCTATTTCTTGACCTATTACCTTTCTTTTGATACCATCTCCATAATCTACTTCGTATTCTGTGCTACCCATAACTAATCCATTTTCTTTATTCATATACACTCCTTCACCATAATTTCCAGTGTGAAGTCCTTGAAAATTAGTAACTAAATAACATTCTGTTCCATTTAATAATTTCGACTGAACAGAAGTTATGACAGCATTGCATAATAAATGAATTATATTTTCTGTACGTAATGGCCTCATTTCTGCACCTACATACTCATTTTGAGTATCTATAGTTCTACCTAATATCGCCATTTTTTTACCTTGACTGTCTATATAAATATTTTCCTTTGTTTCTCCATCTTCTGTTTGATATATAAAAGATTGTGATATACTAGTTCCATGTTCTTGGTATTGCACTAATTTTACTTTTCTTTTACCATTTAAAATAAATTCTTCATGCACCCATGCTCTTCCTCTATCATAACTATAAATTGTCATATGATAATTCGTACTTTTCACTGTTTTTTCTGCTTTTTGTTCTAAGTCTGCTAAGATAATGGCTTTTCTTGTTGTTGTTCCTATGAATACTAGAAAAATTGCTAATAACATAAAGCTTAAATTTCTCATTTTATTCCTATATTTTTTCATATATTTCACTTCTTTTTTGCTCTCTACTTTTGTATCTGTTGGTATCTCTTTTTGCATATTTTCTAAATTTTTTTTACACTCTTCACAATTTGCTATGTGTTCTTCAATATATTCATTTGTTTGAATACTAGTTAAATTCTCCATATAATTTGGCAACAAATCTTGAACAATCTTGCATTCTTTCTTTTCATTCATTTTAAGTCATTCTCCTTTAATTTATTTTTTCCTCGATAAAATGTTACTCTGGCCCAATTTTCCGTCTTGTTTAAAATAGTAGCTATCTCTTTAAAACTTAACTCTCCAGTGATACGCAAATAAATTACCTCCCTGGTCTCTTTATCTAACTTCTGCATTTTTTGATATACCAAAATCTTTTCTTCTCTTGCTATTACCTGTTCTTCTGTTGTATCTACTGATGACATTTCTAGTATGTTGTCTTCCTTAATTGCTTTTTTGTTCTTCCTATAATAGTCATACCACAAATTTTTCGCAATTTGGCATAGCCATACTGGTATCTTGCAGTCGCCTCGATAAGTGCCAATTTTCTTAACTGCTCGATAAAAGGTTTCTTGTGTTAGTTCTTCAGAGATGTCACTATTATGAGTTAAACAGAATAAATATTTATTCACTGTTTCAAAATATTGCTTATATATTTGTTCCATATCCTGCATAACTTTTTACCTCCTCTACTAATATGACGAACTACTTTTTCATTTGTTA
>CANDRW010000010.1 GCA_947388675.1 uncultured Clostridium sp.
AGCTTACAAATTTATAATAGAGCTATTTCAAAATCAGAAGTAAGATTAAATTATGAAATAGACAAAGTAAGGTTTGGATTATAGAAGATGGAACGAACACAAAAGTCGTTTGGAAAATGTGAAAAAAATCACAAAAGTCAAACGACTTTTGTGATTTTTTTAGATATATTCAATTGGAATGATATAATTTTTGCTATCAATAGCATAGATATCTTTACTTAAACAAAGAACAATACCATTTGGTGAATGAATTTCGAATTTTTCTATAATATCAAAATTTTTAATTGCTTCTTTAGTTGGATTTGCGCTTTTCTTAATTTCAACAGGATAAATATTGTTTTGGTCGATAATTAGTAAATCAATTTCCTTTTGATTATTATCTCTATAGTAATATAGATGTAATCTAGAATCTCTACCATTATTATGATAAGATTTTATGATTTCAGATATAATATAAGTTTCAAAGACTTGACCACTATAAGCACTTCTTTCTAATGTTCTAGCATCTAAATAGCCAGACAAATAACAAGCCAAACCAGTATCCATAAAATAGATTTTAGGCCTTTTAATAACTCTACTTACAGCATTATTGGTATATGGCTGAAGCAGATATACTAAGAATGTATTTTTTAATATAGACATCCACTCATCAACAGTTTTATTATCAATGCCTACATCTCTGCCAATATCATTTGCATTGTATTCTTGAGCTGTTCGTGCTGCAACCGCTGATATAAATTTTAAAAATTTAATTTCATCTTTTACACGAATTAATTCACGAATATCTCTTTCAATATATGTTTTAATATAAGCAGAATAGAAAGCTTCTAAATTATTATCTTTCTCGTGATATAAGGCAGGATAGCTTCCTTTTAATATTCTATCAAAAATCTTTCCTAGAGGTTCATACTCAAGTCTTTCTTTTTTCCTTAGTAAATGAATATCAGGAATAAAACAATCCTCAGTTTTTTGAGCTAATTCTCTTGTAGAAAGAGGGTTTAATTCTAAAATGCCAATTCTACCAGCAAGAGATTCAGAAACGTTTTTCATAGTCTGAAAAACTTGTGAACCAGTTAAATAATACATAGTTTCAACGGATTTGCCATTACCGAACATTTCACTTTTTCTAGCTTCATCAACTCGAATTTTAATATAAGATAATAAATTTGGTGCATACTGAAACTCATCAATAATAAGGGGAGTTTCATGTGTACGAAGAAAACCTTCAGGGTCTTCAATGGCATTGGCACGTTCCATCATATTATCCAAGGTAACATAATTGATTTTTTCAGAATTAGTGTGATTGATGTATTCCAATAAAGTACTTTTGCCAGCTTGCCTAGAACCTGTTACTAAAATAACAGGAAAACTACCTTTCATCTTATCTATCTGCTTTTCAAGACTTCTATTAATATAGTTCATGACATCGCCTCCTCTATACAAACTTGGAATGTAATTCCTAATTTGTATAGATTATATCATAATATTTTTAGCTATTCAAGCAGTATATGAAAAAAGTTGTATAAATATGTAAGGAAGAATACTTAAATATTGCCTTGGTTTTCAACTTTTTCAACAAATACAACTTAGAACATTGATTTTTTCCGTTTTTTTTAGTATAATAGATGCGTTAGAAAATGCATTTTTATTTTTCCAAGAAAGGTGAATAAAAAAGTAACATACTTTAAAACTGATTAGTCAGGCTTAAAGTTGCCCAAATTAAGGAGGAAGAAAATGGGAGAAGTTATTGTAGTTACATCAGGAAAAGGTGGAGTAGGAAAAACAACAACAACAGCAAATGTAGGTTCATCCTTAGCATTAAGAGGAAAAAAGGTAGTATTAGTAGATACTGATATTGGACTTAGAAACCTTGATGTTGTTATGGGATTAGAAAATAGAATTGTATATGACATTGTTGATGTAGTAGAAGGAAAGTGCAAATTAAGACAAGCGCTAATTAAAGACAAACGTTTTGATGAATTATTCTTACTTCCAGCAGCCCAAACAAGAGATAAAAGTGCAGTAAATGAAGAACAAATGAGAGAATTAGTTGAAAAATTAAAAGAAGATTTTGATTATATTATAATTGACTGTCCAGCAGGAATTGAGCAAGGCTTTAAGAATGCAATTGCTGGTGCAGACAGAGCAATTGTTGTAACAACAGCAGAAATTTCAGCTATCCGTGATGCAGATAGAATTATAGGCTTACTCGAAGCATCAGAAATCAAAAACCCACAATTAGTGATTAATCGTTTAAGACCAAACATGGTAAAAAAAGGTGAAATGATGGAAGTTGATGATATCGTTGACTTGTTATCCATTGACTTAGTTGGTGTTGTGCCAGATGATGAATATATTATCACACAAACTAATAAAGGAGAGCCTGTGGTAACAAACCACAAAGCACCTTCAGGAAAAGCTTACATAGAAATTGCTCAAAGAATTTTAGGAGAGAATGTAGAAGTTACAATTCCAGGAGCAAATGAGGGCTTTTTCTCAAAAATAAAGCATTTCTTTGTTCATTAAAATGGTGCTTGAACCTTTAAAATCACAAGAAAAATAGACAGTTGGAGGACAAATATGTTTGAGAATGTAATCAAGTTCTTTAAGAACATTGGAAAAAAAGAAAGCACAAAAGAAAGTTCAGACACAGCAAAAGAAAGATTACACTTGGTATTAATGCAAGACAGAGCCAATGTATCAGCTGACTTCTTAGAATTAATGAAACAAGAAATTATTGAAGTAATTAAGAAATATATTGATGTTGATGAAAAAGCAATTGATGTTCGTTTAACCAATAAATCCAATGAGGACGGTACAACGGGAGCGCCAGCATTATATGCTAATATTCCAATTACAACAATTAAAAACGAGGCTCGTAAAGTAAATGTAGCTTCAGAAAAAGTAGAAGAAAGCACAAAGAAAGCTAGTGAAAGTACAGAAAAGGTAAAAAAGAAAGAAAAAGTACAAGAGGTTAGTGAAGAAGAGGAAGAAATAGAGCAAGAAGAAAAGGAAGAGAAGAAAAAAGCGGAAAAGAAAGCGGACAAGCCTGAAACAAAAAAAGCTATATCAAAAGCAACAACAGCTAAAAAAGTAGAAAAGGCAAGAGCAAGCAAAACAAAAGTAGAAAAAGAAGAAGGAGAAAAAGTAAAAGAAGTAGCAAAGAAAAAGTAATAGCAAGCGCATAGAAAATGAAAAATTGAAGCACAATGAAAAATAGGAAAAGTTTTGGAACAAAAAAATTTTTGAATGCGTGAGGATAAGAATGAAAAAAAAGATGTTAAAAAGTATTGAGTGGGGAATATTAGTATGTACTTTATTACTAATTGTAATAGGATTAGTAGCACTATTTTCTGCCACTCAAAATTTAGATTATGAGGAATTAAAAAAGCAAGCCCTATGGCTAGTTGTTAGTATACCAATTGTCATTTGTGTAATAGCAATAGACTATAACTTTTATTGCAAAATATCACCAATCTTATATGGTATTAGTATTCTCTTATTAATTGCAGTATTGTTCACAGAAGCTATTAATGGTGCTACTAGCTGGTTTACAATCGGACCTTTTTCTTTTCAACCAGCAGAGTTTGCTAAGATTGCAGTAATATTATTTATTGCTAATATCATGGTAAAGCTTCAAAAAAAAGAGAAAGATGAAATTAATCGTATATGGAAGTTAGGTCTAATTATATTAGCACTTGCTGTCCCTGTTGTCATTATTATTAAACAACCAGATTATGGAACAGCACTTGCCTTTTTAGTAGCCCTTATTTTTATGCTATTTGTAGCAGGGATACGAAAAAGATATATTTTAATAGCAACTCTACTTATCGTGATTCTGGTGCCTTTGGCATATTTCTTCATTTTGCCAGACCATGCAAAATCTAGAATTGATGTTTATTTAAACCCGGATTTAGACCCAAGAGGTGCAGGCTATAATATTATACAATCAAAACTTGCAATTGGTGCAGGGCAGGCATTTGGAATGGGAATTTTAAAAGGTAACCAAACACAACTTGGTTATTTATATCCAAAAACAACAGACTTTATTTTTGCTGTAATAGGGGAAGAGATGGGATTTATAGGTGGTGCCACTATTATTGTTCTCTATATAGCATTACTGATACAATCTACGAAAGTTGCCAAAACAGCAAAAGATGATGTAGGTTCTTATGTGGCAGCAGGAATTACAGGAATTTTCTTTTTCCATATGTTAGAAAATATTGGCATGACAATGGGACTTTTACCGATTACAGGAATTCCTTTGCCATTTGTAAGTTATGGAGGAAGTTCATTATTAACCAACTTAATCTTAATTGCTATCTTATTAAATATTAGTGGACGCAGGCAAAGGACATTGTTTGTAGAATGATTTTTTGATTGTAATTAATATTCTATATATACGTTTGTCCTTGCTGTCCGTTGCTTTCAATTAGATATAAATCAAAGAAAGCAACGGAAGGCGCTCGCAAGCTCGCCTTGCGCAAACTGCACTTTCATATATAGAATATTAATTATAAAACAAAAAACGGAGTAACAAATGTACTTACACGAACTAAAAATTGGAAATGTAACTTTAAAGAATAATGTGCTTTTGGCACCTATGGCAGGAATTACCAACCTGCCATTTCGTCGTATTTGCGAAAAGTTTGAACCTGGGCTAGTATATACAGAAATGGTTAGTGGTAAAGGTCTATTTTATCAAGACCAGAAAACAAATCAATTGCTAAATATGAAAGATGAACCAAGACCAGTAGCAGTACAAATCTTTGGAAATGATATAGAAGCAATGGCATATAGTGCTAAAGAAGTAAGCAAAATTGCTGATATTGTAGATATTAATATGGGATGTCCAGCACCAAAAGTAGTCAAAAATGGAGATGGGAGCAAATTAATGCTAAACATGGAACTGGCACAAGAAATTATACAAGCAGTTGTCAAAAATTCAGCAGTTCCTGTTACAGTGAAAATGAGAAAAGGTTGGGATAAAGATCATGTGAATTGTGTACAATTTGCTCAAATGGCAGAAAAAGCAGGGGCAAGTTGTATCACTATTCATGGTAGAACCAGAGATGAATTTTATACAGGAATAGCAGACTGGGAAATTATTAAGGAAGTCAAAAAGAAGGTTTCTATTCCAGTCATAGGAAATGGAGATATCAAAACACCACAAGATGCTCTTAAAATGTTTGAAACAACAGGTATAGATGGTATCATGATAGGTAGGGCATCTATTGGAAATCCTTGGATTTTTAAACAGGTAAAAGAATATTTAAGTAACCACGAAAGTGATGTGCAAGAAATTAGCAATTCAGAGCGTTTACAATTAATGTTAGAGCACATTGAATTACAAGTACAAGAGTTAGGTGAAAGTACAGGTATTAAAGAAATGAGAAAGCATATGACATATTATTTAAAGGGATTAAAAGATGCAAGTACAGTAAGACAACAAGTAAATGTCATAGAAACAAAGGCTGAATTAATCCACTGTTTAACTGAATACTTTAAAAGTTTGTGAATATAGATGAAAGAGAATAAGATTAAATTATTCTCTTTTATTTTATGAAAAAAGCAATGTAATCTATTGATAGTAACTATTTTTCCTCTCAAACGCTCGTCTCATTGGCGTGTGTACCTAAGTAAGTAGCTACTTAAGATAGCAAGCTTTGCTCTTTAGTACATGTTTAACGAATGTTCCTCGACTACTCGAGGTGCAAATAGATACTATCAATAGATTAGAATAAGATGCTTCACAAAATAATAAAAAAGAGAAGAAATGAGGTAAATATGAAGGTAAACAAAAAAATAATAATCATAGGTGTTATAGCTATTTTAATCATTACTGCAATAATTTTATATTTTTTCTTGAAAAATCCTAATAAAAATTTGAATATTGGAAATAATTTAAATAACAAAACTCTACAAGAAGTAGAGGAATATATTTTAAATATTAGTTCCTATGAAGCAGAAATTGAAGTATCTGTAGAAAGTAATAAAAATAATACAAAATATGTAATTATGCAAAATTATGTAAGTCCCAATATTGAAAAGCAAATTGTAAAAGAGCCAAGCAATATTCAAGGCTTAGAAACGATTTATGATGGAAATAAACTAACTATTCACAATTCAAAATTAAACTTAACAACCATCTACGAAAATTATCCTTATTTAACCGATAATTTTTTATGGCTTCATTCTTTTATAGAGGAGTATAGAGCAGCAAAAGCAAATGGAGGAAAGACCAATTTATATGAAGAAAATAACCAAATTATTATGGCGGTAGAACTTTCTAATAGCAATCAGTATATAGCAAGTAAAAAGCTAGTCATTGATAAAATTACAGGGACAATTCAAAAATTAGTAGTACAAGATAAGAACCAAAAAAATCTAGTTTACATATTATATAATGAGATAAAAATGAATAGTCTAAAAAAAGAGGAAGTATTAGCATTTCGCCTTCAAGAAGATAATATAGCACAATATTGAGAAATAAGCCTCTTTTTAAACTAATATTAAAATATATCAATATAGAAAACCTTTAAATATACAAATATTAGGAGTGAAGAAGAATGGTAGTAAAAAGAGGAGATATGTTTTATGCAGATTTAAGCCCAGTAATTGGTTCAGAGCAAGGAGGAGTTAGACCAGTTTTAATTATTCAAAATGATGTAGGAAATAAACATAGTCCTACTGTAATTGCAGCAGCAATTACTTCGCAAACAGGAAAGACAAAATTGCCTACTCATATAGAAATAGAACCAGAACAAAGTGGTCTAAAGGCAGAATCAGTAGTGTTAACAGAGCAAATCAGAACTATAGACAAAAGTCGATTAAAAGAAAAAATAGGACACCTGGATGATGAAAACATTATGAATCAAATTAATAATGCATTAGGTGTTAGCTTTGGGCTAGAAGAGTAAAAAGAAAATATATCACAAGCAGTAATGCAAAGTGATATATTTTTTTGTTTTGGAGAAGTAGTAATATCATTTTGTACTAAAAGTAATTTCTTTTATTTTTCTCTTAGTTTCTTCATATCCTATTTGATAAAAATAATCCATTTTGCTAGTATCCAAAAGTGAGGTATTAGCAGTATTAATTTTCAATAAATAGTCTGCTCCATCTAATTCATAATTAGAAAGTTCTTGCCCCATTAATTCAATAGAGCCACTAATGACATCAACAATATTTTTGTTTTCCTTACATTTTAACTTTTTAGGAAAAACGATACTAATTACTTTATCCACACCATTTTCTTTCAACTCTTTCCAGGGTACATTTTCTCTAATTCCACCATCTACTAGTTTATAGTTTTGATAATCACATGGCGAAAAAACTCCGTGGAAAACTACAGCTAGCCCTTACTACTTTGGCAATAGGTGCATCTAATATGTATTTTACTTTGTTAGAATAATTTTGTCTTGTTTCTTTTAAATTACTTTGTTTTGCCATAGATGAAAAAAGACATACAGTTCCATCATCTAAGTCTACACTTGAAATAATAAGATTTTTAGGTACTTCTTTTATATTATAAATATTTTTTTCCAGACAGGCTTTTTCCATTATTTTTTCTATTGCTTTTCCACTATTTAGTCCATCTATTACAATTTGTCTTTTGAAAATTAGTCCTACAATTAGTTTTAAAATATTTTGCCATTCTATATATTTTATTTTTTTCGCATACTTTTTAAATAATGTGTATATTTCATTAGCGGTGTATCCACACGCATATAGTGTTGCTACAATGCTTCCAGATGATGCACCTGAAATATAGTCAAACTGTATATTTTCTTCTTCAAACGCTTTTAATGCACCTATATGTGCAGCACCTTTGATTCCGCCTCCGAGCCAAACATAATCCTATTTTCATATTTTCCCCTCTTTCTTTATATACAGTAGTATATGAATATAAGATAGGATATGTTGATAGCTAAATAAATGTCGAATTTTGTCACACGATTTTTTTGCCATATACATAAGCACATACAAAATAGCAGCTACGAGAAGAAAAATATAAAGAAATAATCTTGACAAGCTTCTGTGAGTTAAATATAATTGAGATGTCAAAAGCAATTCGAGAGTATGAAAACAACAAGCAAGATAAAGTGCTACAATGGATGATGTTTTTAGATAATCCAGAGAATAAGGAGGTAGCCGAAATTATGGAAGAAAATGAAGATATTAAAGAAGCGAAAGAAGAATTAGATAAGATTAGTCAAGATGATTTATTGAGAAGAATGGCATTAAAAGCAGATTTAGCAAAAAGAGATCAGGAACAATGTATGTATGAAGCTGAAAGAGATGGCAGAGAGCAAGGCAAAAAAGAAGGAGAAAAAAAGGCAAAACTAGAAGATGCTAAAAAGATGCTAGAAGAAGAAATTACTCTAGAACAAGTTATGAGAATAACAGGTTTAACCAAGGAAGAAATTATGGAAGATATGAAAGTATCTAAAAATGAGAAGTAATCATTTAAATTGATACTCAAAAACTATGTTACATAGGGTGTAACATAGTTTTTTTCACTACTTTGTTAGATAATCACTGATTTTAGCAAACTGATCTAAATCAAGAGTTTCGCCACGAACATTTTCGTCAAATTGCAAGTCATTTAACATTTTTTTAAGTATTTCTTTAGAAGCAATACCATTATTAGCAAGTCCATTTAATAAAGTTTTTCTTCTTTGCATAAAACTTGCATGAATTACATTAAAGAAAAAGGCTTCGTCTTTTACTACGACAGGAGGTTCTTTTCTAATTGTTAGCTGAATTACTTCTGAGTTTACTTCAGGAGAAGGTATAAAAGATGTATTAGGAACTAATAAAATCTCTTGAGCTTCACAATAGTAGGATATACAATAAGTAATGGCGCCTGTATTTTTCTTACCAGGAATGGCAGTTAGTCTATCGGCTACTTCTTTTTGTATCATAACAGTAATACTTTCTACTGGTAAATGTTCTTCTAATAATTTCATAATAATAGGAGTAGTAATATAATAAGGGAGATTTGCTACTATTTTAACAGAAGAAATTTTATCCTTATTTTCCTCTATTTTTTGTTTCAAGTCCACTTTTAATACATCTTGATGGATTAATTCAAAGTTATGATACAAATGAAAACGTTCTTCTAAAATAGTTATCATCTTATCATCTAATTCAATAGCAATGACTTTGCTAGCCTTTTCTAGTAATCTAGCAGTTAAAGTACCAAGACCTGGACCAATTTCGATTATCAAATCATTAGGACCAATATTGGCAGAAGACACGATATTATCTACTGCCTCATCATCAATTAAAAAATTTTGCCCTAAGTTTTTATTAGCATTTATATGATATTTTTTCATTAAAAATTTAGTTTCTTCTAAAACAGACATAAGTTCCCTCTTTTCTAGCAATAAGTATATAGACTTTTTAATAACTTGTCAAACCATTGGAAATATTTTCTCCTTATTTTTTCAAAAAGGTACTTCAAAAAAAAGAAGTGATATGGTATAATAAAAACTGTATAAATGGGAAGGGAAGGAGAGAAGCAAAAATGAACCAGATTTTAGCCACAGAAAAATTGTATGTTACACCAGAGTTAAAACGAAAAAGAGTTATTTATAAAGTAGAATTCTTTTTGTCTATCTTCTTAATTTGCCTTTTATTTTCTTACTATGTATACGCAGAATATGACAGAAATAAAACAGCAGAGGTATCCCAGGAAATTTTAGCACAATTAGAGTACAACAAAGAAGATACAACAGTAAAAAAAGCAGATAATGATGTGATTGTTGTTATTCTAAACAAAGAGGAAGAAGATAAGCACACCGAAGAGAGAAATACTAGACCAAATATTGATACAGCAACATATACTTCAAAAGATGGAGTAAAATATACGACGGAATCTGTTTTGAAAATACCAAAAATCGGAATAGAGTATCCTGTACTTTCCGAAACTTCGCCAGATTTATTATATGTATCTATTAATAAATATTGGGGACCTGAGCCAAATGAAGTAGGAAACTACTGTATTGTAGGTCACTATTATGAAAGTGGAATTATGTTTGGTAAATTACATAAACTAAAAAATGGAGATATTGCAGAATTAACAGATTTATCTGGTAGAAAGATAAAATACCAAGTATATGATAAATATGTAGTAGAGCCAACAGATACAAGTTGCACTAGTCAAATGACTAATGGAAAAAAAGAACTTACTTTAATTACTTGTACGAATTATGGAAAACAAAGATTAGTTGTAAAATTAAGAGAAGTATAGCAATAGAATAGTGTTAGTTAAGGGACGTATGTTTTTCTGACGAAAGCAAAGCTTTTGTTGAGGAAACGTATGTCCCTTAACTGACGCTTACTCACATTAATTTTCTCTCAACAATTCAGATAACTGTACATATAATGAAAAAGAGAGGAGAAACGAAAATGGCAAGAATATTGGTATATAATAATGATACAAACCGTATGGAAACCTATTATAGAGGCTTATCAGAAGCAATGCCCTATAACACAGGAAGAACCTTAACAGTAAATGAATTCAGAGGCTCTAGCCAAAGCAATGTGCTTTGGACGGAAAAAAGAGTTATGCAAGCTTGGAACAGTCAAAGATATTTATTTGGAGGCCCAATTGATGTGGGATTTGCCTTCAAAAGACCATATGAAGGAGGACATGGTAACCAATCACAACACTATGCAGGAACAGCCTTTGATGTAGGACAAAGAATGACTAACGCCAATCGAAATCGATTAAGAAATTCTGCTATTTCTTCAGGGGTATGGTCTTATGTAGAACCAACATCACTAACACCAACTTGGGTACATTTTGATAAAAGAACGTGTAAATGATACACGTTCAAGACAAAAAAAGTTTTGGATATAAAGTTAAAGTAAAATCGTGTTGATTTTTAGGGTTTTTCTTTAGATAAGTAACTTTACTTAAAACATCTTTGAGTAATATATTTTTCATATTAATATCTTGAGTTACCTTATATGTGTCAATAATTTTTTCAAGCTGAGGCATTATTAGCTGTTTATTATTTCTTGCCTTTTCTAATTGCTTTTTCTCAGAATTAGCTTTCTTTATGCCTTCTTCAATTTCAGAAATTTTACTTTTTAATGCTTTAGAACGTGAAATAAAAGTATCTTTATCATAAATACCTTGTTCAAAAAAGTCATAAGTGTTGTTTAATTGCAAAGTGACAAGTTGTATCTCATTCTCTAAAGAATCAATGCTATCTAAACAGACTTGTATTGCTAATTCAACATCGCTATTATCATTTATTTTATATTTTAATTTATATTCTTTTAGCAAAATAGTAAGACTTTCAAATAATTTTTCTTCAACAAGTTCCATTTTTGTGCTTACATTTTCTTTACAATATTTACACATTATACGTTCTTCGTTATTTCTAACATCTAATCTTCTAACCATAGTTCTACCGCATAATTCACATTTTAGAATAGAGCCCATAGGGTTTCTTAAAGAGTAGTCTACTTTCTTACAAGATATCAGATTATTTCTTCTGATATTTTGAACTTTATTCCAAAGGTCTATATTAATAATTGGCTCATGGATACCGTCAACCAAGAGAATTTCAGAGTTGGGATTTTTTACACGAGCTATCTTACCATCTATCATTTTTTTAGTAGTTTCTTTATCTTCATAGCGAATTTTACCAATATAAACCGGATTTGTTAAAATTCTAGTGATTGTACTTTTAGCCCATAATTCCGACTTTTTAGGTTTGATATTTAATTCTAATAGCTTTTCACTAATAGTTCCAATGCCTATTCCGTTTTGAATACATATCATAGATTAATCGTACTGCTTTAGCTTCTTTTTCATTTACTTTTAAAGAATATCCTTTTTGACCTTTTAATTTATATTTTTCATAGCCATAAGCAGATTGTGGTGCTATAAATTTTCCTTCTTTAATAGACGAGAGTTTTCCGTTGTGTAATCTTCTTGTAATTGTTTTATACTCTCTTCTAGACATAAATAAGCCAAACTCAAAATATTCTTCATCAAATTCATTGTTAGGGTCGTAGGTTTTTAATGGAGTTATAATTTTTGTATTAGAATATTTAAAAGTTTGAGAAACAAGACCTTGATCCATTGTATCACCACGAGCAAGTCTTTCTACTTCTACCACTAGAATACCTGTCCATATACCTTTTTCTACATCAGATAACAGCTCTTGTATAACTGGTCTTGAAGCAATTGATTCACCAGATACAATTTCTTTATATTCCTTACTTATAATCATATTGTGTTTGGAAGCGAAATCATTTAAGATTTTTCTATGTCTAGCAACAGTTTCGCCAGCACCTTGTTGTTCTGCTTCCATATCTTTTCTTGATTTTCTTAAATAAATAGCATAATGTTCCATATTATTATTTATTGTATTTTCCATAAAAAATACCTCCATTTTAATAGTTTTTTAGCTTCAAACTATTGAAAATGAAAGCATTATTAGATATAATAATACTATAATCACTTTCAATAGTGATGTGTGAGAATTTAGGTATCAAGTCGTCGCAAACTAGGAACTTAAATTCTCTTTTTATTAAATTTGATTAACCTTATTAATTTTTTTCTCTAAAATATCTCTATCCCAAAGAATGACTTGAGTTTCTAAAGCTTGCTTTTTTGCTTGCTCAGTAAAGTAGTTATTAGTAACAATTATAACAACATTACAGTTGTAATGTATTCTACCGGCATAAGCTTGCTGTACTGCATCGTTACCAACTGTGTTTGAATATAATTTACACTGAAATCCATATTTAATATCATCTTTAGTAGCGATTACATCTATTCCAAAATCACCACTTCCAGAAGTTACTTGAACATCGCTATAATTTAACTTCTTTAAAATTATTGCTATACTAGTTTCAAATTCTAATCCAGATGGTAAACTGTCAATATATTCTAAAGAAAGAGGAACATCGCAATTAGGAGCTAAAAGAGTACTTTTTTTATTTTTCATTTCATTAATTTCAATTTCAAGCATTTCTTTTTGAAAAGATAGTTTATCAATTTCATCAATTAACCTTTTCTTAGTATTTAGCAACTTTTCCTTACTTTTTTCTAATTTGATTATTTCTTTTAACAATTTTTGTTTATTTGTATCTTGAATAGATTCATTTATAAGATTTATAGTGTGAGTTAATTCTTTTTTCTGTTTAATTAATTCAGATATATCCATTTGTATAATTTCTACTTTTTTGTTTGACAAAGTCATATTTGGTGGAAGATATAAGCGATAAGTAGATTTGTTTTTTTCATGATTAGATTTAATGGCATGACCGCAATAAATACAGAAAAGGCTATCGTTTGTTATTTTTCCATGGCAATTTTTACAATACATATCGAATCTCCTTTAAAACTCCCTTTTTAATTGTTTTACTATTCCAACTATTGTAACTGGTATAGTTTTCATTTCTTCTTCTGTAAAGATAAGTGGCTCATAATTAGAATTAATTGGTTGTAGTAAAATACTGTTATTTCCCTTTTTGCCTTTCTTTATAGTAGCCTCATCTCCATTTACAATTGCAACGACTATATCGCCACTTTCAAAGTCATTTTGTTTCTTTATAATAACGATATCATCTTCTACTAAAACTGGATACATACTATCTCCAGTTACCTTTAAAGAAAAGAACTCTCCAGTTTCAGCTAATTTCTTATCTATGTCCACAGTTCCTATCCAATTCTCTTGTGCTAGATAATCATATCCTGCTTTAACAGTACCGTAATATAGGAATACTAACAACAGGGTTGCCTAATTTGTCTGTTTTCAATTCATATTTTTCGTTAGATAATCCAGCGAGCCAAGCAGGAGAAACACCAAAAAAGTTTGCTAGTTTTACTATAGTTTCTCTCTTAACCCCTCTTATTTCTCCAGAAGCATACCTAGAAATTGTGGCTCCTTTTTTTCCAACAGCCTCTTCCATATCTGCTAATATATAATTGCTATTTTTTATTAATTCACTTAATCTTTGAGCAAAAAGTTCTTCCATAATAAGTCCTCCAATATAGACATTGTAACACTTTTTTTCGTAGTACGCAATATTTTTTTGAAAAAAATAAAAAAATTACGTAAAAAGTATTGACAGAAAATAGAAAATATTATATATTACGTATAACGTAATTACGCAATACGTAATATAAAGGTGGTGAAATAATGAACAATCGAAAGAAAATAATCATAAAATTAAAGAACTATATGAACTTAAGAAATTTATCAAAACAAGAATTGGCAAAGAAATGGAAGAAAAGTGATGCATATGTTTATAGAAGATTTTCAGAAGAAGTTGACTTTAGTTTGACAGACATTATTGATTTATCATATATTTTAAAATTAACAAAGGAAGAGGCAATAGATATTTTTTTTAACCAATAATTACGTAATACGTAAATTGCAAACTAAATAAGGAGGAGAGTATGGAATGCAAAAAGTGTAAGACAGAAAATGATAAGAATAGTAATTTTTGTGTAAACTGTGGAACAAGATTAAAAGATGTGTGTAACTGTTGGATAAAAAAAGAGCCATATAACTGTGGAGAATCAAAGTGTCCAAGTTATAGGCTACACAAGAAAATTATTAACCAAAAATAATTTTCTTAGCTGTTTCAGAAATAATATCAACTAAAATATCTTTAATTGCTTCACCAGTTGAACTAGCTACTTCAGATAAATAATATTTGAATTTTGTTGCTACCACTTTAGTTTTTGGAGTGTCAGTAGTTAATGAATTGAAATTCTTATTAATATAATCTTTTTCATCAAGAGAAAGACTTCCATCAAAATCAAGAAGTTCTTGAATTGCTTCTATTTTTGATTTAGTCCAAGGATATGGAGCACCACAGTTATAGCAATAGTCAGGAGCTACATATGGGAAAACTGCTATAATGCCAGGAGTATATTCACTACCACGAATTGGAGCATTGCAATTTGGACATTCACTAATAGTAGTAGAACCGCATTGAGAGCAGAATTTTTCGACATTCTTTTTGGACGAACTTATAACATGTCCATTACAACAAATTTGAGCATCTTCATAAGACATAGTAATTCACCTCACTTTCTATAAATTAAAATATTTTTCTCTTAAGTGTGAGGTAATTATACAACAAATTAACAAATAAGTAAATAAAAATCGTAAATGCGACGACTTGATACGAAAAGGAAAGGAGAACAAGCAATGTGAATACAAATTTAAAGAGGTGGTTTGATGATAGTTAAAACATTTAATTTAGGAGATACCACGATAAAAGTAGATAACACATATTTTCCAAAAACGGAAGAAGAAAATCAGAAGCAATATGAGCAGTTTAATGATACTGCATTAAGGATATTAAGAAATATGAACAAATGAGAAGAGGTGATACAAATGAAAAAGAAAGCTAAACACTTAAGAAAGAAACAATTTCTTAAGAAAATAAGAGAAGCAATAGGAATGTTACTATTTTCAACATTTTGGGCGATATTCTTTATCGCAGGATTTTAAATGAAGGAGGAAGAGAGATGGACAAGTTTTTAATAGCAACGAACATTTTAGCAGCGATAGGTTTTATTTTAATTGTTATAGCAGTTATATTGACTAAATTAGCAATTAACAAATATGAAAGAAAAATAGCAAATCAGGAAGCTATGATAAAGAATAGAGATAAATTGATAGAAGATTTTCAAAAAAGAAATAACATGGCATCTGAAAGTAATGCTATTTTAAGAAATGAATGTTTAGAGCAAGAAGAATTATTAAAAAAGATAGCAAATACAAGTGTTATTTTCTTAATAGGTAGAGAAAAAGAGGCTTTAAAATTAATAAGAGAACTAACTCGAGACTACCGATCAGAGAATTAGTTCTAAAAACAAATTATATAAATTCATTCTTTTTTAATTGTAACACGATTAAAGAAGAAATGCAAGAAAGGAAAGAAAAATGGAAAAATTAGATTTAAACAGTGAATTGTTAAAACCGATGAAAGACCAACTAGAAGTTATTTTGAATAGATTAATGCTTATTGTATCAGAAGAAAACAAAGAAGCAGAAATTACATTGAAAATTGAATTGGATAAATCAGTAGAAAGAAAATTTGAATATGGAGAAGAAGTAGACAAATGGGTTGAACCACGTATTTCCTTCCAGATTAACGAAAAAATTAAAGAAACAAAGAACACTATAAAAGGCAGTGTTGGCAATGATTACGAACTAAAAATCGATAAGAATACAAATATTCTTTATATTGAAAAAATTAACGAACAAACAAGTATGTTTGATAAGGAAGATGACGATGAGGAGGACGAAGAATAGTGACAGACCAAGAAAAAATATGGCTCGAAGAACGTAAAAATGGCATTGGTCGGAAGTGACGCTGCTACTATACTAGGCTTAAATCCTTATAAGTCAAATATTGATTTGTGGGAAGAAAAGACTAGAAGAAAAGAAGCACTAGATATATCAGGCAAGCCTTACGTGAAGTATCGGACACGAAGCAGAAGAACATCTAAGAAATCTATTTGCATTAGATTTTCCAAAGTATGAGGTTCAACATGAAGAATATAAAATTATAAAGCACCCAAAGTATCCCTTTTTATTTGCTAGTTTAGATGGAACACTAATAGACAAAGATACTGGAGAAATGGGAATTTTAGAAATTAAAACTACCAATATTCTCCAAAGCATGCAAAAAGAGAAATGGAAAGAAAAGATTCCAGACAATTATTTTTGCCAAGTGCTTCATTATCTGAATGTGACGGGATATACGTTTGCGATGCTAAAAGCACAACTTAAATATGATTACAACGGAGATATAAAGCTAGAAACAAGGCATTATTACATAAATAGAAGTGATTATGAAAAAGATATTAAATATTTAGAGCAAAAAGAAATAGAGTTTTGGAAAAACTATGTAGAGAAAGATATTGAGCCAGCAAGAATTTTACCAGAAATTTAAAAGAAAGCGAGAAAACAAAATGAAAAAACAAATTATAAGTGTAATTTATGAAGATAACAAAGAGCCTAAGAAGTTTAATGAACAGAGTAGAACATATAGTTACTATACACAATTAAAAACATTACAGGTAGGAGACATTGTAGATTGCCCTGTACGGAAAAAATAATAAAAGAAGTGTAATAGGACAAGTTGTTGAATTAAATGTCTCAGAAACAAAAATAGAAGCATTTAAGGACAAAGTAAAAGAGATTACGACGAAGTACAACAAAAAAGCATTTTTCGAAAAAGACGAATACCAGGTAGAGGAGGAAATTGAAAGTGGAACTAAAAGTAAGCGAAGTGCAAGCGATTGCACCGATAACATTTAATTTTGAGGATTTAAAACGAGAACTGACAGAGAGGTCAAAACAATATGCAACAGCAGTTTATACAAAAGATAATATTGCAGAAGCAAAACAGCATAGAGCCAACTTAAATAAGTTAGTAAAAGCAGTAAATGACGAAAAAATTCGTATTAAAAACGAAGTTATGAAACCGTATCTACCATTCGAAGAACAATGTAAAGAACTGATGGAAATTGTAAAAAATGCAGTTGAAAACATAGATGGGCAAATTAAGAATTTTGAAGACAAGAGAAAGCAAGAAAAAATTCAGCAAGTAATGCAATATTTCTTCGACCATATAGGAATCTATGATGGACTAATTAGTTTTGACATTATTTATAACGACAAATGGGAAAACGTAACTTATGAAATGAAAACTATTCAACAAGAAATTGACCATATTATTGCTAAAACAAAGAATGATTTAATGGTAATTAATAACAACGTAATAAACGAAGAAACAAATAAACAAGTAACAGATTTTTATTTTAAGAATATTGATAAGCCAGATTGTTTAGGTTTAGCATTGAATGAGGCTAAAACAATAGAAGCAACTAAAAGTAGAATTGCTGAAATGAAAAAGCAAGAAGAAGAGAAAAAAGCTGCTACCGAACAAGCAAGACAAACCATTATTCTAGAAAGTAAACAAGTAAAAGTACAACTATATGAATTAAGATTTAAAGTGGCTGTAACAAAAGAGCAAATGTCGATATTAAAAGATTTTTTTGTAAGTAATAATATTAAGTTTGAAAGAATATAGGAGGTAAAGCAAATGCAAGTAAACAATAGTTTAACTCAAACACAAGAGAAGAAACAAGTAAGTTTTAGCAACTTTTTAACAAATCAATTTGTAAAGCAGAAAATAATTGAAACTGTTGGAGGCAAGGATAGCCAAAAGTTTATGACCTCTATCTTATCAGCAGTAACAAATAATCCAACATTGCAAGAATGTGACCAGATGTCAGTTTTAAATTGTGCGTTTTTGGGACAAGCACTTAATCTTGTTCCATCACCACAATTACGGACAATACTATATGGTTCCATTCAAAAATACTAAAAAGGGTATCAAGGAAGCACAATTCCAATTAGGATACAAAGGATACATACAATTAGCAATTAGAAGCGGATATTATAAGAAAATTAATGTAGTTTCAATAAAAGAGGGCGAGTTGATTAAGTATGATCCACTAGAAGAAGTAATCGAAGTAAGACTAATAGCCAATGATGAACAAAGAGAACAAACACCAACAGTAGGATATTTCGCAATGTTTGAATATATGAACGGATTTAGAAAGACGCTTTATTGGAGCAAAGACAAAATGCTAGCACATGCAGATAAATACTCGCAAGCATTTAATAAAGACGTATATCAAAAAATATTAGCAGGAAATATTGCACAAGAGGATATGTGGAAATATTCGTCATTCTGGTACAAAGATTTTGACGGAATGGCTTATAAGACAATGCTAAGACAGCTAATTAGCAAGTGGGGAATTATGAGTACTGAAATGCAAGAAGCTTATTCAAAAGATATGGCTGTACTAGATGACCAAGGTAATCCATATTTTATTGAAAACGACCAAGAGCAACCACAAACGAAACCAGAGGATATTATTGTAGAACAACCAACAGAAGGTGCAAAAGAACAAGAACAACCAACAAATACAGAAGAATCAGCTGAAACAGTAAAAAGAACTAGAAAAACTAAAAAAGAAGAAACTGAGCAAGCAGCAGAAAATCAAGAACAAAAAAGTATTGAAGATGAGTTCTTTACTTAGGAAGGAGTAATAATGTTTAAAGTTGTTATAGATGAAAAACAAGTTAAAGTTAAAGGCAAAAGAGATGAAATATTGGCGGGAATAGGTAGTTATTTATACGCGCTAAGAGGTTTAGGTATTTCATATGAAGACATTGATCATGTATATGAATTTTCTAAAAAGTGTTTAAAAGAAGATGAGGCAGCAGAAAACAAAATAAAAACAGTTTACGAAGACGAACATATAAAAGTGAAAAAAGTTGAGATTAATACAAGAAAAATCTCAAAAGAAGATTTTAAGAAAATATTAAATAAATTATTTGAGTAAAGAGTATTAAAAACAACAGGGCAAGACATAAAAACTTGCCCTGAATTTATAGAGATGCGGAAGGAGAAGTAAAAAAAAATGGAGGGTTGGATATGTATTTATAGACAGATGTTAGACAATCCAGTTGTTTGCAAAGACAGTGACTATTTTGCTGTTTGGATGTATCTTCTTCTAAATGCTACACATAAAGAATACGACACTTTATTCAAAGGAAATAGAATAACATTGCAAAAAGGACAACTTATAACGGGAACAATATCGATATCAAACAAAATGAAAATTAACAAAGATAAAGTGCAAAGAATATTAAAATCATTTGAAATTGATAAACAAATTGCACAACAAACAAGCAACAAAAATCGCTTGATTACAATACTTAACTGGGATAAGTATCAAACAATTGATAAACAAATTGATAAACAACTGATAAACAAGTGCGAAACAACTGATAAACAACTGATAACAAACAACAATGTAAACAATAATAACAATGATAACAATGTAACAACAACAGTAAGCGACAGTTGTGTTGACGGCTTACAAACTATTCTTGAATTTTACAATAACAATATCGGGCTTATTACGCCTTATGGTGTACAACTTCTCGATACATATATTCAAGAAATGCCAAGTGATTTAATTATCTTTGCAATGCAAAAAGCTGTAGAGGCTAATAAGAGAACAATTCAGTACATAAGAGGTATATTAAACAATTGGTCTAAAAAGGGAATAAGAACTGTTCTAGAAGCGAAAAAGGAAGATGAGCAGTTTAGAAATAAAAATACTAGTACCAATAATGAGCAAGTAGAAACAGAAGAAGAGAAAATAGCTAGAAAAATAAGAGAATTGGAGGAAAGTATGGAAAATGGAAATAGCTGAATTTATAGAAGAAACAGCTAGAGTAGAAAAATTTTTTCGGCAAAGAACTAGATAAATTTCAAAGAGATATTTGGTATCAAGAGTTAAAAAGTATGCCACTTTCACGATATAGACAAGTAATAAGTAAATGCTTTGGAAAGTGTAAATTTATGCCAAGGCTAGCTGAAATTGTGTCCATCAGTGAAAGTCTTCCGTTCGTTCAAAGCAATTCTAATTTAAAGCAAAAAGTACAATGTGATAAATGTAGAGGCGAAGGATTTATTCTATATCATAAAATAATCACAGATGGTGACAGACAGATAGATTATACATATCTTGCAAGATGTAACTGCCAAAATGGTTTAGAATTTGCGTATGACGGAACTAAAATAAAAGATACACAGCACCGAAGTAAGTATTACATACCATCTGTGCAACAACTATGAATTTAAAAAGAAGGAGAACAATTATAAGTGACAAACAAAAACATAATTTGATATGGTCAGCAATTTGCTTTAGCTTTATTATAGCACTAATTTTAATATTCAATAGCACAAAGCCGTTATGGTTTATACTTGTATGGCTTCTAGGGTATGAATATTAGTCTAGTTCTGAACCGAGAACAAACGGAGAATAGAAATGAGTAGAGTGAAACTTGAAAATCAAAAACAGCTAACAGGCAAGTGTATTAACTGCCTGGGCTGTAATCGATTAGAAATTGCAGATTTTGAACGGTGTTGAACAGTGCAATAATTATGCAAAACGGAAAGAAAGACGGAAACGACTGGATATCAGAGATTATAAATAACTTAACACAAGGTAAGCAGATGAGAATTTGAAACAAACACGAATACAACAAAATAGGAGGTTGAAAACCATGATAATAGTTAGTCAAGAAAAAAGAGTAATAATAAATTTTGACAATATCAATCTAATTGGAACTGACGGAGAAGGAAAAATAAAAATAAGACTAGGAACAGGAGATAATGCACATTTAGGTGCATATGAAACTGAAAAAAGAGCAAAAGAGGTGTTGCAAGAAGTTATTAAATGCTACAAAGATACAAACTATGAATATGAGAATTGTTGGTGTTTAAGAAATCTAGTATACGAAATGCCAGCAGAATAGGAGAAAATAGAGATATGAATAAATGTCTTTTTAGTAGTAAAAAGCAAAATTGGGAAACGCCACAGTGGCTGTTTGATAAATTAGATCATGAATTTCATTTTACCATTGATGTAGCTAGTAGCAAAGAAAATCATAAATGTAGACGATATTTTACAGAAAAAGAAGATGGTTTATCTCAAGATTGGTCAAATGAGATTGTATGGTGTAATCCGCCGTATCGGCAGAGAAGTAGGTAGATGGGTAAAAAAAGCTAGTGAGAGTAATACGACAGTTGTTATGTTATTACCAGCGCGAACAGACACCAAGTGGTTTCACGATTATATATACAATAAAGCTGAGATTCGATTTGTAAAAGGTCGTTTGAAGTTTAGTAATAGTTCTGTCTCAGCGCCATTTCCAAGTATGATCGTAACTTTTTCAAGGAGGGCAAAAGATGAGAATTTTAGCAATAGATCCACGGAAATATAGAAAGTGCATTTTGCATAATAGATAGTGAAACATATAAACCAATATTGTTTGATAAGATAAAAAACGAAGAATTGGTTGAACTTATAGAAAACAATAGATATTGCAGTTTTAATACTTTTGGAGAAATAATAATTGAAAAAATAGCAAGCTACGGAATGGCGGTAGGGCAAACAATTTTTGATACTTGCATATGGATAGGAAAGTTTGCACAAGCATCTGGATTGAAAGAGGAATATATACTGAGAAAAGACGAGAAAATGAATTTATGCCACAGTATGAAAGCTAAGGATAGCAATATAAGACAAGCTTTAATTGATAGATTTGGAGAAGTAGGAACAAAAAAAAATCCAGGTTGGTTTTATGGCTTCAAAAAGGACATCTGGGCAGCTTATGCGGTACGGTATTACATATCTAGATATGCAGAAAGGAGAAGCATAATGTTAGGTTTATTTATAGTGTTTGAACTAGGTGTGCTTGTAGGTGCAGGTATTATGTGCTTCTTTCAAGCAGGAAAGGAGTAAGAATGTCAACAAAAAAGAAAACAGTCATTGAACATTTAGATAGTTTGATAGATTTCTATAGTAATACGAATATTACTGATACTGAGCAATTAAAGAAATTGTTTGTTAGAAATCTGAAAGATGTTAAAAGAAGAGCAGAAAGCGAGGACAAGCAATGAGCAAAAGAAAAGATAGAGCATACACTGATTACAGATGTTGTCCAGTATGTCAAAGTAAACATATTTCTGTAACAGTAGAAAAGAAATTTTTAAAAAAACAATATTATATTTATTGTTACAAATGTAATAAAAAAATAAAAGTAGAGGTGCAAAATGCTAAATGAAAAAGAAACTTGTTGTCATAATTGGGTACATTATGCAGGAAAACAATGTAAATGGGATGAATGGGGATTTGGAGATAGCATAAATGGAATAAAGCCAGAAAACTATATAAAAGATAGTAACAACATGGTTTATATGTATATATGCACAATGTGTGGAGAAGAATTTTGGAGTCAAAGAAAAGAATTTGATATTCCATATTATAGAGTAAAGGAAGTAACAAGCAATGATAAATAGAATTTTAATAAAAACAATATTAGAACAATTATTAGAAGATACATTTTCATTAACATTCATAATGCCTACATACACCATAAAGAAAAATGTGAATTATAAATTAAATAAAAGTTGGAAAATAGAAATAAATGCATTATTAGTAGAAAACAATTTGATAATAAGTAAAAAAAAATAAAATAGTAGTAGATAATTGGGTGCAACTAATGCTTGACTATGAACAATTAAAGCAAAGATTAAAACAAAATCTAATAGAAAATATTAAAGAGGTGCAAAATGCTAAGTAAAGAAGAAATAGAAAAAGCAGGAAGTATATTGCTAAGAGGAAACGATATAGAGAGTGCAGTTATAATACTAGAGGCAATGATATTAAATAATTACATAGAAGTCGGAGGAAGAGTAAATATATTAAAGATTGCAACGAGACAAATTATAAATTTTGTGAATGAATATAAGACAAAAGGTTATTTAGACATTGTAAGAGAAAAAGTAAAAGCAAATAATAGAGCAAATCAACTAGAAGAAGATAAGCAAAACTTAATAGAATACATAGAAAAGAAGCTAGGAGAATATGACGAAACAATTATAGAGATTGTATTGCAAAATGTGTTAGCAGTTGCGAAAGGAGAAAATAACAAATGATAATACCATGCTACCACGGTAGACCAATGAAGCTAATAAAAGAATATACCAGCTTTGCACTATTTCAAGATGTCAAAACTGGAGTAAAAGTATCATACAAATATCAAGAATTAGATATAAAACAAACAAAGCAGTTAAGCGACACAGAACGTAAACAATTCAAAAGACACCCTTACGAGAAAATAAAATATTAATCAAAGATGAGGAGTGATGAAATTGACAAAAGAAATCCTAGAGCAGTATATTGATTTAAAAAAAGAAATTGCTGATTTAGAGAAGAAAATTAAAAAGTTAGAAAAGCAAGGTATTATTGTAGCAGATGTGGTCCAAAATGGATATAAACGCCATGCGGTTATAAAAGGTGTAGATTATGTTAGATTAGATAAAATAGACACTTTGATTGAAATATATAAGCAAAGAAAAGAAAATGCTCTAAAACAAGAAGTAGAAATTGCAAATTTTATCACTTCTATATCTGATACTAAACTAAGACAAATATTTGAGTACAGATATATAGATGGACTAGACTGGTATAAAATACAAATATTAATGGGATTTAAACATGAAGACACTGCAAGAAAACGACATGACAGATTCTTAGAAAAAAATAAATAAATTTTCAATTTGTCCGATTTGTCCGGTTTTTTCATGTTATAATGATAAAAACGAAGTAATTGTATAATATAAAAAAGCTTGTGAGGGTAACCTTGCAAGTTTTTTCGTTAAAGGAAAAGCAAATGAAAGAGAAAATTGATTTTAGTAAATGTATTAGAACTGATTGCAAAAGATGTAATCAGTTCAAAATTTGTTTCAAGGAGAAAAAGAAGAATGAAAAGAAAATGGACAAAACAAAGTGCAATAAACTATATTGAAAGAGTGGATAAATCAAAAAGTATAAGAGGTCTAGCGTACTGGTCAGCTATGGACTATTTAAAACACCATAGAACAATGCACTCAATAATTGGTATATAATATGGCGGATATAAAAATCATGGAGAAAATAAACAACCTAGTAGATAAAATGGACTACAAAAAGGCTTACATAGAAATAGAAACAGCTAACGATAAATTCATAATTGAAAAGAGTAAAACAAGGCAAATAGGCTTCAAAACGGAAGAAATAAAGTAGGTGGGAGTTGATGGCTAATGAACAAAACTTAATACCATGGGAACAAAGAAGCAGAGAGGAACATAGAGAATATTCAAGACAAGGTGGAATAAGATCAGGAGAGGTTCGCAGGCAAAGAAAAGCTATGAAGGAACAACTTAATTTATTGCTTTCCTTACCGTTTAACTTGAAAGACAGCAAAGGGCAAGAAGTTAAAAAAATGCTAGCAGAATTAGGGATTGACAAAGATGAGATTGATAACCAAATGGCAATGATAATATCTCTGTGGAAAACAGCTTGCACAGCGAATGGAAAAAATCAAGTAGCAGCATTCCAAGAAATACGAAAAGTAGTTCAAGATGAGAATACAGCTACAGACGACGAGAAAGTTCAGATTATTAATGACTTGCCAACAGACGACTTTCTAGAAGATGAGGAGGTCGACAATGAAACAAGTTAAGCTAAGTGAGCAGATAATACCGAAGTATCACAAAACCTTTAACGATACAAAATATACTCATAAAATATTCACTTCAGGTCGTGCTGGAACGAAGTCAAGTCGTGGTGGTTTGAAAGCAATATATAAAATAATAAGTGATGACAACTGTAGTGTTGTTATTCTTAGAAAAACACATAATAAGCTTAGAAAGACAGTATTTAAAGAATGTCTAAGAGCAATAAACAGATTAGGGTTAGATAAGAATGACTTTAAGATTACTGTTAGTCCAATGGAAATTAAATACAAGAAAAATCAGAATACAATTATCTTTACAGGAAGTGACAGCATTGACGATACAAAAGGTATTATAGACGAAAATAAGCCAATTAAATTAGTTATACTAGACGAATTGACAGAGTTTTTTGATAAGCGGAGAAGGGGAAGACGAATTACAGAATATTGAAGCTACCTTTATTCGTGGAAATGACGCCGAATTTTGCATGGAATATTATTTCAATCCTCCTAAAAATCCAAAGTCGGAGATAATGCAATGGGTTGAAAAAATGTGCAAGAGAAAAGACTGCCTTAGAATACATACTGATTATAGAGATGTACCTCAAAGTTGGTTAGGAAAGAAACTAATTGAGTCAGCTGAGGAATTAAAAAGATTGGACATTAAAATGTACAACTGGTTGTGGTTACGGACTTTGTACTGGTATCGACGAATTAATTTATTATATGTTTAACGAAGCAACAATGGTACAAGAAGTTACAAAAGAACAGCTGAAAGGAATAAAATTCTTAGTAGCTGGTGGCGATTATGGGCAAATGAACGCAACTACCTTTGAAGTGTTTGGAATAGATTTTATAGATAAATGTCTACGAGGATTTGACGAATACTATTATTCAGGGCGTGATGAGGGAAAGCAAAAAAGTCCAAGCGAATATGCTCAAGAGTTCAAGAAACTAAAAGACAGAGTTGAAAAAGAAACAGGTAAGAAATTGCTTGTTTTATTTTTAGACCCAAGTGCTAAAGGATTGGCTGAAGAAATTAAACGAGTATGCCCAGACGTGAATATTCCAAATGCAGAGAATGACGTTGCATTAGGTATAAGTAGAGTACAAAAGCTAATGTCGTATATGAGATTATTTGTAAGTCCAAAGCAAAAGCACTTGATTAGCGAACGATACATGTATGAATATGACAAAGATAAGCTAGACAAAGGAATTGAGGAGCCAATCAAAGTAAATGATCACTGTTCAGACGCAGAACGATATATGGTTATGGGCGTATGGAAATATATAAAGCAATTATTACCACACTTGATAGGAGAGAAAGATTAATGGATAAAGTAGTAAAAGATTATTTAAAACAGCATGGATATGAGGGAAGTATAGACGAAAACCAAGAGAAGAGAGTAAATGAATGGTTAGACATATTCAAAGGTCCAACTAAAAAGTATAACATTAGTATCTATAATGGAACAAAGTATGTAAAACATAAAATTAAATCATTAAATCTACCAAGCCAGATATGTGCCGATTTAGCAGACTTCTTCTTCAATGAAAAGTTGGACATCACTATAGATAAAGCAAAAGTGCAGAAGCCAATTAGAGAATGCCTAGAGCAAAATAATTTTTTACACAATACAAACAAATTAATGCAAATGGTAAAAGCACTTGGTACAGGTGCTATTGTTCCATACTTAAACAATAGAATATTAAAAATAAATTATATTAAAGCACCAAATATTGTAATTCTGAGAGCAAACGAAGACGAAGTCTTAGATGTTTTGTTTTGGAGTAAAATCAAGACACAAGATGGTTATGAATACATATTGAATATGCACATATTAGACGAAAAGGAAGGATATATAATTTATAACACAAAGATTAGAGAGGAAGGAAAATCAACTACTAATGAAGATTTAGGAGAAGCAGAAGAAATACACACATATTCATTTCTACCAAAGTTTGGAATGCTATTTACACCAGAAATTAATAATTTCGACATCAATAGCCCATACGGTATTAGCTGTTATGCGAATGCATTAGACCAGATATTTATAACAGATAGAGCATACGACAGTATGGATAATGAAATTTATCTTGGCAAAAAAAGAGTTTATGTTGGTACTGGAGCAACAACTTTTAAGATAGACGAAAATGGAAATACTGTTCCAATATTTGATGCTAACGATGTTGCATTTTATGCATTACCAGGTGAAAATAATAAAGAAATAGTAAAAGAAAGCACAGGAGATTTAAGAATAGAGCCAATTTCAAGTGCAGTACAATACAATTTGAATTTGCTAACATCAAAGGTTGGACTAGGACATAACTATTATAAGTTCAAAGATGGAGAGGTATATGTTAATACAGACAATGTAATTAGTACAAACAGCGATGTATATAGAAAAATTAGAAAGCAACAAAATATTACTACGAAAGCAATTATTGATGTAATATACGCAATAGCAGAATTAATTGGAATTAAGCAGCAATTCAGTGTAAGTGTATTTTATGATGACAGCATAATAGAAGATACAGAGAAGACACAAAAACAAGCACAGACAGAATTTGATAGAAAACTTATCAGTAATGCACAATATTATCGAGATGTTTATAAATTAAAAGATAATGAAGCCAGAAAATTTGCAGAACAAATGAAACAAGAAATCATCGAAGAAACAATTACAGACGGAATAGAGCCAGTTGAAGGTGATGAATAATGAATGAAGAAGCATTAAAAAAGCTATTAAATACTTATTCAGAACTAGAAATGAAGTTGCTAGATGAGTTAGTGCAACATTTTAAAATCAACGAAAAATTTATCAATTCAGACTACTGGAGAATAGAAAAGCTAGAAGAATTAGGAATATTAAATCAGAACATTGTTAAATACGTTTCGCAAGCAGTAGGGAAGACGCCAGAACAAATAGCAGAAACACTAGAACAAATAGGATTTGATACTCTTAATATTCAAAATTTTAATAATGCATATGATAAAGGCTTGCTAAGTATTAATCCATCTGTGATATTAGAAAAGCAAATTGTTAATAATTTAATCAATTATTCATACAATGAACTTAGTAACAGAATGATAGAATTAAGCAACAAGATAGAAAATGCAACAAGAGATACATATTTGAATATTGTAGAGAAAGCATATTTACAAACAAGTGAAGGAATTTCATATCAAGAAGTAATTAGAAGTTGTTTGCTAGAACTAGGAGAAAAAGGCATTACTACTTTAAAATACAAAACAGTAGACAAAGACGGAAAAATAGTAGGTATAAGGAATTATGACATAGAGGGAGCAGTAAGACGAGAATTAATCACAGCAACTCATAATCTGACGAATAGCATCAATATGCAAGTAGCAGAAGAACTAGACGCTGAATATTTATACTTATCAGAACATATAAAATGTAGGGAACAACACTTTCCATGGCAAGGCACAATAATTAAGAGAGAAGACTTGGTCAAAGTAACAAGGCTAGGCGAAGTAGATGGAATGGGAGGACCAAACTGTAAACATTATCCTACGCCATATTTCGGAACAGCTAGAGGCGATGAACTAAAGCAGATATCACAAGAAGAAGCATTAGAGCAATACGAGTTAGCACAAAAACAACGATATTTAGAAAGAGGAATTAGAAAGTGGAAACGTAGAGAAAGGTTATTTAAAACAGCAGAGGACAAAGAGTATTACAAGAAGTGTAAAGAGAAAGTCAAAGAGTGGCAACTAAGAAATAAGGAGTTTACAGAGAATAATAATTTAAAGAGAGACTTCTCAAGAGAAAACGTAGAAAAAGTGACAAAAGTACAAAATAGTGATATAATGCTAACTGAGAATGAACAATATGCAATGAATAAATATATTAGTTCTGATTTTTATACTATAAACGAAAAGTTAAGAAATAATATAGAACTAACTGCGACAGAAAAGAATTTAGCAAATAACTTAGATAGTGCATTAAATAAAATGCCTAATTACAATGGTTTAGTAACACGTTCTATACAATTAGACCAAGAGCAGTTAAGTAATTTCTTGAAAGAAAGTCAGATAGACAGAATTGTTGAATATAAAGCTTATACTTCTACAACAGCAGGAGAGAGATACAGTGAACTAAGTAGTGTGGAATTATATATAAATTCTAAAAGTGGAAAAGACATAAGGAAATATAATGAAAGCGAGCAAGAGATTTTATTCAAAAGAGGTTCATTATTTAAAATAAAGGAAATAGAGAAGATAAAGAACACATATCATATTTTATTGGAGGACATGAATGGAGAAGAATAAAGAAGGCGATAAGCCATTTCAAAGCCATAGGTGGCACGAAGACGTAGGTGCTAAAGCAGTAGGATATAAAAAAAGTTCAAAAGAAGAAAGAGAAGAATCTAAAAAAGAATTTGATAAAATTCTAAGGGACAGAGGAATAAAATAATTAATAAAACTAAATAAAAAGGAATAGATAGACATTCAAATGAGTGTCTATTTTTATATGTCTTTTTACTTTATTGCAGACGATAAAGAACAACAAAGGTGCGAGATTTACTCGTTACTCGAATAAAAAAATGGAGGTTTTTAGATTATGGAAGGACAAGAAAATCAAGGAACAAACACAGTTGTAAATACTAATACAACAACTAACACAGGAGCAGTTACTCAGCCTGTTGGAACACAAGCACAAACAAAAACTGAGGGGACAGTTACTCAGACTGTTAATAAAACTGAGGGTAGCGAAGGAGCAAAGACTTTCACACAAGAGGAAGTTAATGCACTATTAGCAAAAGAAAAGAAAAATTTGCCAAGCAAGGAAGAATTGAAAGCCTTCAAGGATTGGCAAGAATCTCAAAAGACAGAAGAACAAAAAAGACAAGAAGAACTAGTTAGAGTACAAAATCTTGAAAATAATAACAATAGTCAATCTCAAATTATTTCTATTATGAAGAATGGAATTGATTACGAAACAGCTGAGTTTATTCAATTTAAGCTTAGCAAAATGGATGGAGATTTTGAAACTAACTTAGAAACATACTTAGCAGAGAATAAAGACAAATTTACGAAAGAAGAAACTAAAAAGCCTGTTACAACAGGTTTTTCTCAAAGTAAGACCAATACTAGTATAAATACAAACAAGGATTATTTAGACAAGAAATATGCTAATAATCCATATTACAAAAAATAAAAAGAAGGAAGGTAAAATTTTATGAAATATGGAGAACAATATGTTGATGAACAATATTTATCAGCAATCGAACCAAACTTATACACTGATGAAGTTTTAATTCCAGGAGTTACATTCAGTGAAGATATTGTGGAAGGACCATCAGGTGGTTACTATGCACACAAATTAGATGATGGAAAAGAAGTTGAGCCAGGAACACCAGGCAGAGATTTTGACGACGAAGCAGCAAAAGATGATTTGATTCAAGTTGCATATAACAATAACTTTCAAAAATCAAGAAAGATTTATGGTGTACAAGCAGCAGCAGTAAAATTCAATATGGGAGAAGCTTACCTAGCAAACTCATTAAATGTTACTAAACAAGGACGTAGATATTCAGCATTGGCTTGTATGGTAAATGAAGGTACAGTTTTGGATGATAAAACGAATACTACAGCAGCTAACGTTGTTGAAAAAATCACTCAAATTAGAAAAGCTGTTAAAGACAATCATGGGCAAGCAAATTTCTTACTTGTGCATACAAATGTATACGCAGTATGCTTACAAGTCTTAGGATTAAAAGAAACTGACGATTCAGCAGTAAGAAGCGCCCAATTACTTAAAAGATTTGGACTTGATATTATTGAGTGTAATTCATTTGATAAAGCAGACGTTAAATACTATGATTATAGTGGAAATTTACAAACAGTTGATTTGACTGATGTTGAAATGATTTGTGGATACTGTGAAGCTTTTAAATTAGAAGATAATTTCTCAGTATATCGTTTAATCGATAGTGAAAATTTTGCAGGTTCAAAAGCACAAGTTGAATATAACACCGCAATGAGAGTTGTGAGCCCTAAACAAATTATTGTTAAAAAACGTGAAACAGTAGCAAGAACAGCACCAACCCCAGCAACACAAGAAAATAATACTACAGAACCAGTAAATCCAGAAATACCAGGAATGATACAAGAATAGAAAAGGAGTTAAAAGGGCATGAAAGAATATACCAATTATGAATTTTATAAAAATACGTATCAGGGCAACATGTCCGAAAACGACTTTGATAGATTAGTAATAAGAGCAAGTACTGAAGTACGAAACACTATCATGAATAGAGATATCTCAAAGCATGAAGATGAAGTACAATTAGCAACTTGCTCTGTTGCTGATATATTGCTAAAAATTGAACAGATTGAAAGCAAAAAATCTAAGCTAATAAGTAGCGAAAAGATAGACAAGATAATTGCTAGTGAAAGTGTAGCAGACTTGTCAAGGACTTATGCAAATACTACAAAACTTACAGATTTAGATTTAGAAATTTCTAACCAACAAAGCAAAATAAGAGAAGAGATTGAAAAGAATCTATTGTTTACAGGCTTATTGAACAGGAGAGTGAATATCGATGGAAGATTTATTTGACAAAGATATAACTGTTATCAATAAATACTATGACAAAGAAACGAAGTCATCTAAATACAAAGTAAGTCACATAAAAGGTTTTTGGAGTTCTGATAACGGGATTTCAATAAATGGAACGCAAATAACAAAATCAGATGGTCTAAACGCAAGAATACTCATTAATGATAGTAGAAACGAAGAATATCAAAGCCCAGAAAAGTTTGAAAAAGAACAAAAGACTTGGACATTAAAGCCAGACGACTGCTTAATAAAAGGCTTTATAAGTAATATTCTAACGACTACGCAAGCGCTAGAAAAATACGGTTCTTATAATGTTATAAAAATAACTAATATAGCAACAAAGGACTATGGTTCAGAAGATATGCAGCATTTTGTTGTGACAGGAGCATAGTTATGAAAATTAATTATGAAGTAGCCTTTAACGGTATTCAAAAGCAACAAATTTTAGATAAATACGGTTTAGATGGTGGAAGGACACAAAAAGTTATAGATAGTACTTTTATGGGATATTTAGATAAGTATATGCCAATGGACGAAGAAATGCAAATGATAACAAGTATGTATAATTCTACGAAAGTGGGTTCTGGAGAAATCAATATTAATACTCCGTATGCACACTATCAAAACGAGGGCGAACTATATGTTGACCCCAAATATCAAAAAGGTGCATTTCATGATCCAGTTTCAGGTAGATATTGGAGTAGACCAGGAATAAAAAAAGTTCCAAGCGGTAAAAAGCTAAACTATCATGGAGGAGCGTTGAGAGGTGACCACTTTACTGAAAGAATGTTAGCAGACCATTTTGACGATATCGTAAATGCTGGTCAAAAGGAGATAGATAAGTAATGGAAGAAACAGAAGTAATTATTGATAAAGTAAGAGAATATATGGCAAAATGCCCATATTTAGATGAATATGTAGAACTAAATGTAGAATATTTGGTTGACAAAGTAAAAGCATATTCAATTAATGAAAATGCAGGTTATAACCCAGTTATGAATAGATTCATGTATGGTTCTGAAAATCAATTCTTATTTACTTTTGATAGTAAGTTGTATTGGAATGAAGATATCCAAAATAATATAGATAATTCCAAAACTTTTGAAAATATTAGAAATTGGTTAGAAACAAATAATAAAAATAAAATATTTCCAGATATAAAAGGAATATACGAAATTGGAGCAACAACAAATGGCTATATATTTGCAACAAATGCAAATGAAGCTATTTATCGTATTCAATGTTATTTAAACTATTATAAAAAGGAGTAAATCAATGGAAGAAGAAAATTTAGAAAAAACTCCGAACAAAAATGATATTAATTTATTAAATGAAGAGGAGGGGAATTCGATGAGTGAAACAACACAGGAAAAAGAGTTAGAAAGATTAACCAATACTGATAAAGTTGACTTTCTAAATATTACGCCAAAAGCAGCAGACCCAAGCTGGGCATTAATTGGAACAGGAATAACATCAATTGATAATGCTTACAATGCAAAAGTATCAGATGAACATTGGGTAGCAGAAACAAATGAAAGGCACGCACTAGATGGTTATGCATTAGGTGTTGATTTAAATCAAACAGCATATAAAGGAGATGGCGTATTTGAATTCGTAGACGATATAATGTATTACATGAAAAAGGGGAAAGACTGTGAAACTACTAAGCTTGAAGTTTATAAATATAGAGTTGATGAGACTGGAGATACTCCAAAATATGATGCACGCTTATTAAATGTATTAGTAGTGCCAGACTCAGATTCAAGAGAAGGTGGAAACGCATTAAAAGTAAAATACAAAATTCAAGTTCAAGGAGACCCAAAATTTGGCACAGTCACATTCGCTAATGGAAAACCAGTTTTTGCGGAAAAAGGCCAAGTAGATAATCAAGAAACAACTTATTCAGAGACATCAGAAGTCGAATAAAACAATTTTAAAGTAAATCTTGACTATAAAATAAAAACATAATATAATCTTCAGTAAAAAGGGGGATTATATTATGTTTTGTAATAAATGTGGAAGAGAGATTGCAAACGATTCAAGAGTATGTAAATTTTGCGGAAGTACAGTTGCACAAACAACAATAAACTATAACATTAACAGCAACACAACGGCTAAGAGAAAAAATCCAGCAATAATAATAATTGGAATTATAATAATTTTAATTGGAGTAGGCATAGCTTTTTCAGCAATAGTAGATGAGACTGCAAGCAATGTAAGTACATCTGGAAACACTATATCAGACAATAAAAAAGAAGATAAAAAAATCAACTTAGAGAAATTTAACAAAATAAAGACTGGAATGACTTATAAACAAGTTGTTGAAATCATAGGAGAAGAAGGAACGGTTTTATCAGAGTCTAATATTAGCAATAATGAGAAATATCATACAGTTATGTATTATTGGTATGGAAAGGATGGCATTTCAAATGCCAATATAACCATTCAAGGTGGAAAGGTTATTTCAAAGGCACAAATTGGATTAAAATAAATTAAATGAACACTTACTTATTGTAAGTGTTTTCATTTTGGAGGTAATATGGAATATATTAAATTAAAGCAAAGAAAAGATATTTTAAAATTAGGTTTTCAAGATGAGAACGAAAATATTCTAAAAGATAAATTTGGAAATGAAGTGTTTATTGAATTTGATTTAGGAGACATTGAACTACCACTAAAATATAATAGATGTATCAATGAAATAGAACAAGCTAGAAGAAATTTAAAAGCACAATTTATTATCATAGATAAAAGACAGGACCATAAAGGAAAACAACTCTTAAGCTCTAATGAAGAAGCTAAAGCAAAAGCTATGAAAAAGTTTTATAGTGAAATGGAAATAGCTATGGATTTATTCTTAGGACAAGGTGGAACTAGAAAATTCTTAAATGGTAAAAATCCATATTGGGAAATGTGGGACGATATCGATGAAATATTAAAACCATATCACAAAGATATGAAGCTAACAATTACAAGCATGACAGATAGAATAAAAGAGAAATACAAAGTGGCCGAAAGCGATGTGTTGACAAATGATTAATTATCCACGATATGCTCAAGTTAAAGATAAAAAATATAAGATTAATACTGACTATAGAATAGCACTTAGATGTGAAGAAATTGCCAAGACAAATGTATCTGAAGAAGAAAGAGCATTAGCTATAATATATTTGCTATTTGGCGATAAGGGACTACAAGATTCTGAAAACTGGAATGATTTGTTACAAATAGCACTCAAATACTTAAATTGCGGAAAAGAAATGCAAGAAAATGATAATCAAGAGGAAGCGAATATGGATTTCACACAAGATTGGGAATACATAAGAACTTCTTTTTTTTATGACTACAATATTAGACTGACTAAAAATAAATACATGCATTGGTGGGAATTTTACAACTTACTTTGTCGGATTAAGTGACAACTGCATTTTAAACAGAGTGAGATTTGTAAGAGATTATGACATAAGTACAATAAAAGATAGCAAAGAAAAAGCAAAATGGATAAAACAAAAAGAGCAAGTAGCGTTAAAACACAGAAAGAGCGAAAAAACAGAAGAACAAAAGAGATTAGATAGATTATTTGAACAACAGCTAAAAGGCGGGTGAAAAAGGCAATGGCAGTCAATGGATATTTAAAAATCAAAACTAAGCTAGATAATAGCGGAATAGATAAAGACAAAGCTGAATTGGAAAATAAAATTAAGAAACTACAAACGGATAATTCAAATGCAAGTCAAGAAGAAAGAATATTACAAAGACAAATTAATAAGTATAACGAATTAACAAAAAAGGCAGAAGAATATAAGCAAAAGATGGAATCTTTGCAAGTTATGAAAAATGGAAAATTAGAAGTAACAGACAAAGGTCAAATGCTGAATTTGCAAGCAATGTATTCAGTAGCAAACGATGAAATAGAAAAACAAGCTAAAAGCATAGAAAAAGTACATACTAGGCTACAAAAAGTTAAGGATAGGCAAACAGAAAACAATATTAAAATATCAGAATTTAAGCAAAAGATAGACCAGATAGAAATAAAAAAGGTCCAAAACGGAATGGATACGGTAGGAAAAAAACTACAAAATTCAATAGAAAAACTAGGAAGAATGACTTTAGCAATAGCAGGAATAAGGACAGCTTGGGGAGCGGTTAAAAGTGCAATAAGTATGGTATCACAATACAATCCACAAATGGCAGTGGACTTTGAATATATGCGATATTGTGTAGCAAATTTATTAGTGCCAGCAGTACAGTGGTTGATTAAATTATTGTATACAGTATTGTCTTATGTGAACGCTATTGCAAGTGCATGGTTTGGGATAAACTTATTTAGCAATTCAAGTGCGAAGAACTTTCAGAAGATGAAGAATAGTGCTGGTGGAACAGCAAAGGCTGCAAAAGAAATTCAAAAATCACTACAAGGATTTGACGAAATGAATATTCTACAAGACGATGGAAGTACATCTGGAAATACAGGAACAGGAATAGCAGTCCCAAGTATGGATTTAAGCACATGGAAGGCAGAAGTTCCAGCTTGGCTAAAATGGATTATAGATAATAAAGACTTAATTTTATCAGTGTTAGCAGGAATTGTAATGACAGTTATGTCTCTAAAACTAGGACTAGGTGGCATAGTTTCTTTAGGACTAGGAATGTTAATAGGAGGAATAGTTTATGCAGTTCAATCATTGCTTGAATACTTAAAGAATCCTACTTTTGAAAATTTAGGGAAATTTATTCAAGGCATTGGTATAGCAATAATAGGATTAGGTGCAATTATAGCAGTGGCAACAGGAAGTTTAATAGGAATCGTTATTGGAGCAATAGTCTTAATATGGGGAACAATAGTCAAATATTGGGATAATATAAAAGCATTTTTTCAAGGAATAATAGATTGGCTAACAGGTAAAAGTGACTGGGTTCGCGAAATGTTTGGAGATACTATAGGAGACATCTACGATAATTTTGTTGCAGGATTACAAGATATTTTAGATTGGTTTGACATGGTATTTAAAGGAATAAAAGCAAATTTCGACGAATTTATTGCATTTTTCAAAAACATATTTGCAGGAGATTGGAAAGCGGCTTGGCAAAATGTTAAAAATATATTTGGAAATATTTGGAATAGTATAGTAAATACTGTAAAAACAATGGCAAATATAATTGGAAAAATTGCTATTAACATTGGAAAAACAGTAGGATCAACAATATCAGGAGCATTTAAAGCAATAGTAAATGGCGTTATGTGGGCAATTGAAAATACTCTTAATGCACCAATCAGGGCAGTAAATGGATTAATAGACAAAGTAAATCAGGTACCTGGAATAAATTTGGGAAAAATCAATACATTTAGTTTGCCACGTTTAGCAAGAGGTGGTGTTATAGCCCAACCAACAACAGCAGTCATAGGAGAAGCAGGAAAAGAAGCAATAGTTCCACTTGAAAACAATACAGAGGGACTAGAACTTATAGCAGACAAGATTGCATCTAAAATGGGTGGAAGTGGAATTGTCAACGTGTATTTAGATGGAAAACTAATTCAAAGACAAATGACTAAAAGAAGTCAACAGCTTGCCTTTGCTAGAAATGGGAGGTAACTTATGTTAATAGATAAAGATAGTCTAATTATAGATGGAGTAAAAATGGCACAATATCTTATAAGTGCTAAGTTTGGTTATCATAAAATATGGGGCAAGGATACTGGAAGAGCACTGTCAGGAGATAACTCAGGAACACTCAAAGGTATTTATCCCAAAATTACGATGACATTTAGAAAATTAAATGAAGAAGAGGTAGGAACTGTCCTATCTCTTTTTAATAAGGCAGAAAATAAGGTTACTTTCTATAATCCAGACTTGAAGAAAACAATTAAGAATATGTCTTGTTATTCGAATGATCAAGAATATGACCAAAAATATCTAGGCAAAGTGGAAGGATATAGCAGTGCTGTAATAGCTAATAAGAAAAGGGAGCATTATGTATGAAAAATGTATCAGATAATTTCAAAATTGATATACGAACATATGGTAGACAATTAGATTTCAAGATAAAAATAAACAATATAGAAGATGACATGGATAATTTTAATTACTTAAAGCCAGCTTTCCATGCTGATTTATTTAAAACAGTAATGCACGAGTTAGAAGTAGATAGTAAAAACAAACTAGAAGAAAAGACAAAAATAAATATAGAATCAGGTATAAAAGTAAATGAGCCAAGTTATGAATATATAACTTACAATACATATACAGTGAAAAATTGCGAAAGACAAGAAGATACTAATTCATATGTAAGCTTAGCTTATGACAAAATGTTAGAAGCCATGGTTGATTACGATTTAGAATTGACAGAGAAAATTCCTTTGAGGACATATTTAATTAAAATATGCCAAAGACTAGGTTGGAATACTAATAATATTCCAGTCACTTTTATTAATTCAAATAAATTAGTAGATCCAAATCTGCACAGAGAAATTGGTTATACATTTAGAGATGTGCTAGATGAGATTGCTACTTTATCTTGTAGTGCTTTGTTATTTATTAATGATGAATTTTATTTAGCATATCCAGTTGTGACGAATGAAACAATTGACGAAACTTATTTAGATGAAGACAATGTCACAATTGGAGAAAAATACTTTATCAATTCATTAGTATTTAGCCGTGCTGAAGAAAGCGATAATATTTATCGACAAGATACTGTAAGTATTGAAGTAAACGGGTTGCACGAATATAGAATAGCTGACAATCAGTTACTTAGCACAAATGACAGAGATTTATATATAGATGAGATGTGGGAATATTTAAAGAACTTTGAATTTTATCCCTTTGATGTAAAGTCAAAAGGGATTTTATTTTTAGAAGCTTATGACCAGTTTAGCTTTTTCTTAAATGGAAAAACATATCCAACTATCTTATTAAATAGCGAAGTGGATTTTGACGATGGACTAACAGAAGATATATATACAGAAGAACCAGCTGAAACTGAAACAGATTATAAATATGCAGACATTACAGATAAGAGGATAAACCAAACTTATATTTCAGTAGACAAGCAAAATCAAAAAATTACTCAGTTAGTCAATCAGTCTACAGAGCATGAAGAGAAACTAGCACAACAAGAAATAGATATTAACGGTTTAAAGCAAAGCGTATCAAACACAATAGATTATAAGAGAGAAGCTCAAGGTATCACAGAAATACACATAGAAGATGCAAGTGCAACAGAGGTATTACAACTAGAGGTCAAGGGAAATAAGACATACAACAACTACTTATTCCCGAGCGAGAATTTATTTCCATCAGAGAATCTCTATCCAAACACGGAAGGAAGTGAATTAATTTGAAATATAAGATTATAGTAGATAAACAAAGCAGAACAAATCCATCGACAGAAAAACGAGAATATGAGATAGATATAGAAGAACTAAGATGCAAAGGGAAAATTAGTGATGATTTAATCATAACTAATGCAGAAGCTTATGTAATGCGACGATTAGAACTGTCAGAGTATTATGTTTTATCTGTATTACCAGAACCAATTAAAGAACCTTTAGAAAGTTTACAAATTAAGTTATTTGAAGGAAACAACTACATCTATCTACTAGATATGGCAGGAAATTGGCTTTATGTGAAATACATATTAAAGAATGATTTTACAGATGTATATGTAACATTAAATACAATGCAAAGTGCAATAAATCAAACTGCAAAGGAAATTGCTTTACTTGTAAGTCAAAAATTAGAAAGTTATTCTACTACTGAAGAAATACAGTCTTTATTAGAGATACTAGCTTATCAAATTAATCTTGAAGTAAGTAAGAAAGTAAATGAAGATGAGTTCTCAACAAAGTTAAGCGTGGACTGGGAAAGTGTGCAAATTGCTTGGAATACAATTTCAGAATACATACAATTTATTAATGCAGAGTTACAAATAAAAGATAGTTATAAGAATTTATTAATGGCATTAACACAAAATGGCCAAGAATTTTTTAGAAATGGATCTTATGTGGGAAAGATTGGAACGAATCAACTGGATGAGGATAACAGCAAAAAAGGGTTAGTTTTTGATTTGGATACAGGAGGAAGTTATATGGGTTGGGCATCTTGGGAAGCTGCATTAGGGTTATATATAATGAAATTAACGTATGCGAAAGCAAATGCTATAAGTGGATACCAAGAAGGGATTAATTTTGGATGTGACTTGTTGTTAAATGAATTTCCACTAAGATTTGGAAATGGAAAAGATAAAATAGGACAGTACGGAAATAGTGTAGGCTTGGAAATTGCTAAATCATTTCAAATTCTTAAAGACAATAACGATGGAAGTATGGATATAATTTTTGAAGTAGAAAAAGGTAAGACAACAAACAGTGGAATTTTAGATATGTGTCGGTTTTAAAATAATAAACAACGGGAATAGTTCATCAGACGGAAGACTAAAAAAGTCAATCTTTAACAGCAAAATATCAGCTATTGACAGAATAAACCAAATGAAACATAGAGAATTTACATGGAAAGAAAATGAAGAACAAGAAGATATTGGATATATAGCACAAGAACTAGAAGAAATAGATAATAACTATGTTAGCCATAATTACAAAGAAGACGAAGATGGCAATATAACCATGGATAGATATGAGGTGAGAATATTACCCATTCTGGCCACAGCAACTAAGGCTATTCAAGAACAGCAAGTCATAATCAAACAACAACAAGAACAAATAGAAAAGCAAAAACAATTTATAGAATTGGTAAAAGAGAAATTAAATATGCAAGAAGAATATAATGAAATATTTAGTACAAAAACAACAATAAAAAGAGCAAGTCGTAAGGAGCAAGAAACAGTATATACTGGAGAGGTTATAAATAGACAAAAAGAAATTAAAAAAGTTAATCCAAAGGAAAAATTATTAAAATATTTAGAAAATGGAAATATTGAAATTTCAGAAAGAGAAAGACAGGAGGCGAAGGCAAATGGAAAAGGTTAATTTTGAAGAGGGGCAATTAATTAAACCAGCTACAGTAACAATAGATGGAACAGAACATCAAGTTACACCAGCACAGAGAGCTGGAGCAACGCCATTGTCAGCACACGTTTTGAACTTGCTACAAGACAACATAGAAGAAGAAATAGAGTTAGGTAAAGAAGAAGCAAAAGAAATTATAGTGAGCGTAACAGAACCGACACGGAGGGAGTAGAAGAAAAATTTGGCTACAGAAAAGTAAAAATCTATTCAGTGGCTTTTACAGAACAAATAATAGTAATGAAAATGGCACAGTTGTTGGAAATAAATATACATCAACATCAAGAATGGGACTTGCTACATTTGTGTTTAAAATGCAGTTGCAAAGTAATGAACAGCTAGCGATATCATTTAAGAATTTAACTGCTAATGCAGAGTTTAAATATCTATTATCAGATGAAGATTTAAGCACTAGTGATACTATTGTAGATAAAACGAACAATAGTGGTGCAGACTTAATAAACAATTTAATTATTAAAAATATATTAAATAAAAAATATTTATATATGAGTTTTCGATGCGGATTGGGACAAAATAGTGCTAGCGTAGAAGATATACAGATAGAACATAACAACAATGTAACAAAATATGAAGCTTATGTAGAAGATAAAATATTTATTTTAAATGATAATAATGTTTATGAAGAATTTGACAAGAAGGAAGAATATAAAGAAATCAACTTAGGTTCATTGGCAAATGCTGACACAACAGCACTAACGTTTAATACGACACTGAAAGATACTGATACAATTAAAAGCTATCAGCTGTTTGCTGAAAATAGAACAAATCAACAACTTTTAACAGTGCCGTTTTTAGCTTTAAATCGGTACAGATTATATTTCAGCGTATTTGGATAACAATCAGACCATTACAGCTAAGACAAATTGGAATGCTAGTAGCTTTGATTTGATTTTAAAAGTGAGTATAGAAGAAAATTAAGAAAGGAAATTAGAAGTATGGAAGATACTACAGAATTAAGAGAAAAAGTAGCACATCTAGAAGAACGTGAAAAGTCAAATACGCATAGAATAAACAGTTTAGAAGAAAAAGTTGAAAACATACATGAGCTAGCTTCATCTGTAAAGCTACTAGCTTCAGAAACAAAAGCTATGCGTGAAGATGTCAACAGCATGGATAACAGATTAAAAGAAGTAGAAGAAAAACCAGCAAAGAACTGGGACAGTATAAAAATGTATATTATAACATCTATAATTTCGCTGATTATAGGAACTGGTGGTGGTGCTTTAATAGCACTAATTATTAAATAGAAGAGAGGTAAAGATATGAAACAAGCATGGAATGATTTAAAAAGTTTTATAACAGTAGCAATGATTATATTATTATTTGTTATTGTAATAGCAAACTTATTAGGTGCTAATCTAGCAGAGAATTTACTAATTTTAGTAACTAACTTATCAACAGCAGTATTTACATATTATTTCACGAAGAAAGAAAAAAATGAAAGTGAGGAAAAATAGATGAAAATATTATTAATTGCAGGTCATGGAGCAGGTGACCCACGGGGCTTGTGGAAATGGCTATAAGGAAGCGGACTTAACAAGAGAACTAGTAGAGAATTTAACAAAGAAGCTAAAACAATATGCAACAGTAGATATTTATAATAAAAATAGAAATGCTTTCTATGACTGCCAAAATGGAACATTTAAAATTGGAAAATACAACTATGTATTAGAAATACATTTTAATGCGTCAGCAAATGGCAAGGGACATGGATCAGAATGTTTTGTAACAACTAAAGAAGCAGGAATTACAGTAGAACAAGCAATTATGAAAAATATGAGCAAGTTCTTTACACTAAGAGATAACGATAGCATCTTTGATGGAGTAAAGAGAACTAATTTCTTAGTAATTAATACAGTAAAATCAAATGGCATTTCTGGAGCATTGCTAGAAACATGCTTTATTGATAATAAAGACGATATGAATATTTATCAAAAGAATAAAGAAAAAATAGCACAAGCAATCTGTGATGGAATTGTAAGTGGATTTGGTTTAAAGAAAAATAGTACAAGCACTAATAATGCACAAACTACGAGTAAGCCAGAAACAAATACTAACAAAACTATCAAAGCAGGTGATAAAGTAAAAGTGTTAAAAGCAGTACAATATAATAATCAACCATTCATCTGTTATTATAAAGAATATGATGTAATAGAAGTAAAATGCGATCGTGCCGTTATTGGTAAAGGCAAAGCTGTTACCTGTGCCATTAATATTAAGAATATTCAAAAGATTTAATTTCAGATAATAACTTACATATCTAAAAATAAAAAACGGCTTAGAATTGATTTTAGAGCGAGTTTCACTTTTTTTCTTGACTTTTAAAAGTTATTCATGTAAACTAAACATAGTTCATATAATATAGTGTAAACTTATATTTAAAGGAGGAAAAGGATATGTATGGAGATTGGATGAAAGATATGCCTATTATTGTAAATAAGGATAATAAGAGTAAATAAATTTAGTAAAGACAGTATAAATGCTATACTGTCTTTACTTTTGGATCTAATATTTTATTTACTTTGTTTTTTAATTTATCTTCTTTCTTCAGGCTTAAAATATAAAGATTTGTCCACTCATTATATACATGTATGATATTTGTATAATATTTGTCTGAATAAGATTTATTATTAGTCATTGCAATTTCTACCGCCAAACAACGAATAGTTCTTAAAAATACTTGATGTAGAGACTGATAAACATATTTTGAACCAGCAGCCTGACTAGATAATCCCATACAAAGATATTCTAATTCATTTAATACATTAGAAACTAACATGCCAAACTTAAAAGGAAGGTCAGAGTTATCTAATATAAACAAAGCCCTAGCTTCTTCAACTGAATATTGCTTGTTTTCTTGCATTAATACTGAGAAAGATGTATCAGAGATAAACGACTCCAATAATCTATAGTATATCATATCAAGATTACTCTCTTTTCTTTTCTTTTTGTATTTTTCTATAATATTATCATCAACATAAATGTTTCTAATTTCATTTGTATTGAAAATTTTAAAATCATCATAGCGTTTTGAATCTAATTCTAAAAGACTATATAATTCTGACCCTTTAATTACCTCACATATAATAGAACATTTAATAGTCAATTTATCAGAAAACGATTTTGCTATTTCTGATGCACGCTCTTGTTGTTTTAGAGTATTACTCTTATCAAATTGATAAATTGCCCAAACGGCTGCTATTATTAATGCTATCATACTAAGATAAGAAAACCAATTTTCTAAGGTAATTCCAAAGATTAAGACATTTTGTTCTTTTAAAGCATTATTTTCTATAATATTTGTTTTAGGGATAAAATAAAAAACAACACAAAATAAAATAAAAGTTAGAAATATAAATAAAATCCTAAACCAATGTTCTTTAGCATATTCTAATAGGTTGGATAATTTTGCAAACAAATCTTGAAAAAAATTCATAAATAGATGCCTCCAATTTTTTTACTTAGAAATTAATATATCACATTTTTTTCTATAATACAACAATTTAAAACAATAAAAACGGCTTAGAGCTTAATCCAAGCCGTTTAGTCTAATATACTTAAATTATAATAAAAATACTTGCTAAAAAATTGAAAGTAGAATCACTCTTAAAATTCCAATATACTTAAATTATAATGGTGATTTAAAAAAATGTGCAAGACTAGCCTACTTCTTAAAATTCTAATATAAAAATTACATTAAAATTATTATAACTTATACATTTTAGAAAAGCAACATCAAAATATTTTTTAATCGACAAATTTCAACAAAGAAAAACAAAATAATATGTTATAATAGAAAAAAAAAGGAAGTGATGTACATGACTGACTTTGAAAGAACTGTACAAGCCATCAAAGATTTAGATAAAATACCATCTGTTCAAGAATGGAACAAAATAGCTATTCAATATAATTTCTTGTCTACATATACTTTACGAGTGATTACTAACATGAACTTTGTTTCTTTTTGTAAATCGATAAGAATAAGAAAAAGTAATTTCTAAAAAGAATTGACAATTATAAATATTTACTATATAGTTATACAAAAGATATAATATTTTAGCGTAATAAAATAACCACCATAGTGGTTAAGAAGTATGATTTAATAAAAAATGTAAATACTAAAGACACGAGGTGTCTAAATGATAACGTTTTTTATTAGAGAGATACGAGAGAAAAAAGGATTAAGTCAGGACGAATTGGCGAAGTTAAGCGGTATAAGTGCAAGCCATATAGGATATATTGAAAATGGAGAAAGACAACCAACATTGTTAGTGATGTGTAAGCTAGCAGATGCTCTTAAAGTATCAATTAATGAACTATACGAATATCATAAATAGTATTTACAACTAAATGTTTTAAGGGAAAAAGTATTGTATTATTAAAAATATATTGATACAATAAAAAAGTCAATTTATGTTTTAAGAAATATTATATCTGTGCGAAAAAAAGAGATAGCATTGTGCGAATAGCTACCTCAAATTTACGAAAAAGATATAATATTTATATGATGTATTTATTATATCTCTTTCGATAGATTTTTTACAAAAATTATACGAAAGAGGGAAATAGTTATATGAATACAAAAGAAAATGGAAAATTAAAGGAATTTAGCTTATATGAAAGATGTATTTTAAAGATACATAAAAGACTATTTAAAAAGTTTTATCATTATGTTAGAACAGAAATAGTAAATAAGATACTAAGTTAAATGAAGTCAGCCAATCATGGTTGACTTCATTTATTACGTATATCGTGTACATCTACATAAAAGAAGAGGAACACCAGCGTGCAGTACAGGTGGATTTCCATTAATTAGACAAGGCAGTAGAGGATCGTATGTATGTATTGCACAAGATAACCTAAACACATTAGGATATACAACAGGAGGATTAGATGGTGTATTTGGACCGCAAACTTATCGTGCAGTAGTAGCTTATCAAAAAAGTGTTGGATTAGTAGCTGATGGAATAATAGGGTGCAATACTTGGCGCTCCTTACAAGAAAGTGTAGTAGGAACAGGAAAAACTTCAACAACAATTAATTCTTAATAAAATTTACTTTCGTAGAATAGAAAATTTATAGTATTTTATGAATTTTAAGAAAAAGTTAATACAAATTCTGACAAAATGTGATATAGTATAATAGAAAATAAAATATGGGGAAGAGTATGAAAAGTAATTTAAAAAAGGAATTGATTAAAGTTTTTTGGATTTTTACTTTTGTTAGTGTCATAGGTTGTATTGTAGAGACAATTGTCTGTATTGTACAAGAAGGGCACTTTGAGGTAAGACAAGGGGTTATTTATGGACCTTTTATTCCAGTTTATGGAGCAGGAGCAGTCCTATTCTATTTACTTGTTCCAAGAGTTACAGGTGCAACAACTGAAAACACGAAGGAGATTAGTAGTTTAAAGATATTTGTTTACACAGCAATACTAGGAGGCATTACAGAATATCTATTTTCCTATATGCAAGAATGTTTATTTGGAACAGTTTCTTGGGAATATAGTGCATTGCGTTTTAATGTCAATGGAAGAACAAGTCTATTGCATTGTATTTATTGGGGCTTAGGTGGAATTATATTTATTAAATGGATGTATCCACTTAGCACGAAATTAGATAGTTTGGCTAATATGAATAGAACAGCGAAAATAGCGACAACTCTCTTTTTTGTTTTTATGATGTTCAATGTTATTATTTCTATGTTGGCAGGATATAGGCAATATGAGAGAATGCAAAATATTTCAGCAGATACTAGCTTAGATAGATTTTTGGATAAATATTATCCAGATAGTGTTATGGATATCATATTTTCTAATAAACAATATACTAACCAAGAAGGAAGAGAGCGAGAAGATAAATCGCCTTTTAAATGGTTGTTAGAAGGGATATAGAAGATGAAATTAAATATTGTAATGGTAGAGCCAGAAATACCACAAAATACAGGAAATATCGCAAGAACTTGTGCAGCAATTGGAGCAAAACTACATTTAGTAAAGCCGTTGGGATTTGAAATATCAGATAAATACTTAAAAAGAGCAGGACTAGATTATTGGGATAAACTAACCATTGAAATGCATGAAAATTTGCAAGAATTTTTAGCAAAATATCCACCAGAAGAAAATGCAATGTATTTTTCTACCACCAAAGGGAAACAATGTTATTCAGACATGGACTATACAAAATCAGAGGAAGTCTTTTTACTATTTGGAAAAGAAACGAAGGGCTTACCAGAAGATTTACTACAAAAATATATTCAGAATACCATTAGAATTCCTATGAAAGAGCATTTACGTTCCTTAAATTTGTCTAATTCAGTAGCAATTGTGGCTTATGAAGTGTTTAGACAAGTAGGGTTTGAAGAATTGGAAGAAATTAGCGAGTATTTTAACTAACGTAAGTATTACTATAATAACGTTCGTTCTTACTGACCGTTGCTTTCGTTTCAAAATGTAAACATAAGAAAGCAACGGTAGGCGCTTGCAAGCTCGCCTTGCGCGAACTTCACTTTTATTATAGTGATACTTACCATTATGTATAAAAACTTCAAAAAAGGCTCAAAACCTTGATTTTTAGCTCAATTTATGGTATAATAAATATAGATTTGGGCAAAAGAAAAATCCAATTTTGGAGGTAAAAAATATGTATAATGAAGAAACATTTAATTTTAATATAGAGAATATTCAAAATGATTTAGCAATCGAAGGAATGGCAATTACACAAAATGACGTGGAAATGTTTAGAAGATTTGCAAATGATGAAGTGGCAATGCCAGAATTAATTCAAATGATTAAGGATAAGCCACTTGAATATTAACAAAAAATAGTGTAGAATGGTAACGTATAAAAAATACGTTACTTTTTTTAGTTCTAGGAAAGTGCATTTTTACAAATGCAGTTGACATAGATATCTTAGCTGTATGAACGTAAGTTAAGTTAGTCGTTCGAGTGAAACGAGTTACGAATAACTTATACGTAGTGAAACGAAGTGAATTACAGCTAAGTTATACTTTAGTAGATTAAAAAGTTTTAGACGAAAAGGAGTTAGAGAATATGGATTATAAAGATTTAGCCAATTTAATTTTTCCGGATGTAAAACCAATTTCCTATTATGAAGAAAAATATATACCAAGAAATTTGCCAGAAGGAGCCATTGTAACAAGATTTGCGCCAAGTCCTACAGGATTTGTTCATGTAGGAGGATTAATGCAATGTGTGATTAATAGACAGCTTACTAATCAAACTAAAGGTGTATTTTTACTAAGAATAGAAGATACAGACCAAAAAAGAGAGATAGAAGATGGTGTAGCACAAATTGTAAATGCTATTAAAGATTTTGGTATTGAATTTGATGAAGGAATGTTAAATGAGACAGATGAAAAAGGAAATTATGGACCATATAAACAAAGCTTAAGAGGAGAAATTTATAGGGCTTATGCAAAATGGCTTATTGAGCAAGGTAGAGCATATCCATGTTTTGCAACTTCAGAGGAATTAGAAGAAATGAGAAAAAAGCAAGAAGCGGCAAAATTAAGAACAGGATATTATGGAGTTTGGGCAACTTATCGTAATTTATCAGTAGAAGAAGCTGTTGAAAAAATAAAAGCAGGTACACCATATATTGTTCGTTTTAAATCTATGGGAAGAGAAGATAGAAAAATTAGACATCATGATGTTATTAAAGGGAATATTGATTTTCCAGAAAACGACCAAGATATTGTTATTATCAAAGCAGATGGTTTGCCAACTTATCACTTTGCACACGCAGTAGATGACCACTTGATGAGAGTAACACATGTTATTCGTTCAGATGAATGGGTATCTTCATTGCCATTACACTTGGAACTATTTAAAACATTAGAATTTGAAACTCCAAAGTATTGCCATTATGCCCCAATCTTAAAAGAGGAAGATGGAAAAAAGAGAAAAATTAGTAAAAGAAAAGACCCAGAAGCAGCAGTTAGCTATTATCATGAAGAAGGAATACCTGCACAATCTGTATGTGAGTATTTAATGAATATTGGAAATTCTAACTTTGAAATGTGGAGAAAAAATAATCCAAATGCACCTATGTCAGAATTCACATTTGACATTAGTAAAATGAGTGTTAGTGGAGCCATTTTTGACATTGTGAAGCTATTAGATGTTTCTAAAAATGTTATTTCTAAATATACCAAAGAAGACATCTATGATGAAGTATTAGAATGGGCAAAAAGATATGATAAAGAGCTAGAAGATTTATTGCAAGATAAAGAATATGCATTAAAGATTTTTGGAATAGAGAGAGGAAATGCAAAGCCTAGAAAAGATATTGCTAAATGGTCTGAAGTAAAAGAAGCTATTTCGTATATGTATGATGATAAGTTCCTAAATAATACTAGCGAGTTTGAATATGGCAAGATTAGTGATAAAGAAGAAATTAAAAAGATATTATCAACATACTTAGAGAAATATTTTGATATTAATGATGAAAAACAAACTTGGTTTGATAAAATGAAAGACTTATCAGAAGAATTAGGATATGCAAGAGAAGTAAAAGAATTCAAGAAAAATCCTGAAAAATGGCCAGGACATGTAGGTGATATTAGTACTGTATTAAGAGTAAGTTTAACAGGAAGAATGCAAACACCAGATTTATATGAGATTATGCAGGTACTTGGCAAAGAAAGTATAGAAAAGAGAATTGCTAGAATAACTGGAAAATAAAGCTAAAAGGAGGATGAAGTTTTAATGGAATACAATGTAGGAGATGTAGTAAGAACTAAAAAACAACATCCTTGTGGAAGTAAGTTGTGGGAATTAGCCAGAGTAGGAGTGGATTTCAAACTAAAATGCTTAGGTTGTGGACATGTTGTTGTATTAGAAAGGCAAAAGGCATTGAAAGCAATTACTAAGAAAATAGAAAAAGAAGAATCAAAAAGAGATAGTTAAAATAATAGGACATATAAAAAGAGACGGTGTTAAAAAGCACCGTCTCTTTTACGAGGAAAAACAACAATGGTTATTACGGTCAACCTGCCTTAACAGGGAGTGTAGATGCTGATAGAACGCCTGCAGTAACAACTCTCCTCGGACTCCAGCCGAATTTTAGTCAGAGTTTTTTTGGAAGCCCAAACTGAAATGGTGGTATCCGTCTGCTCAAACGAGCTGTTGGGAAACTTGTTCTCCAACGTGAGAGCAAAGCTGCTGGCACACTCTTGAGTAGCAAATGCTACTTTTATGTCTGCCTTGCTCTTTTTTGCTTTCGCCATAGGTTTTTCACCTCATCATTTATTTATTCAACTAGAACAAATAGAAACTTTGCGAGTTCTATTGAACATAATACTATTATACAACAAAAAGATGTGAAAGTCAATGAAACCAAAGAGTTTCAACAAAATCTGACTATTTTTTAGTAAAAGACTTAATAGAACGTGTCATTTCATAGACTAATTGCAAATAGTCAGTAGGAAGTACATTGACAATACGAATAATTTTTTTAGCGTAGTCATTGTCAGCATCTTTTCCAAATAGGATATAATCTGTAGAATATCCTGTATATTCACTAATGGACATCAGTGCAGTTGTTCCTAAAGATTTACTACCATTTTCTAATTGAGCAAGATAAGATTCAGATATATCTACTTTTTCAGAAAAAACATTTCTACTCATACACAACTCTTCACGAATAGACCTAATTCTAACACCAATTTCTAAATTATTTTTCATTCATTTTCCCCCCCATAAAAGACGGTAGTGTAAACTAATTTTAGATTTTATTTAGATACACTCCTCTATTTTCAAGGT
>CANDRW010000011.1 GCA_947388675.1 uncultured Clostridium sp.
GATGTGGTGGTGTGAGAGGGAATAAATAAAATAATTATTTATTCTCTACTCGATTAGATTCTTTTTTGAGTTTTTTTACCCACATAACTTCTTATTGTGCAAATACTTCTATAAAGCATTATAACTTCGTCTTTATCTGTCCTGTCGATAATATTATGTAAATTTTGTTTCATTTGTAGCTTGTTATTTTCTCCTTTTCCATACAAGATATAATCTACATCTATTCCAGTAGAACTAGATATTTTATCTAAAGTGTGAATACCTAACAGAAAATCTCCTCTTTCTAATTGTCCTATATGTCGCTCACTTAAGTCACACCTCTTTGCAAACTTTTCCCTAGTTTCTTCAAAAATATCTTCCCTTATCTTACGTATCCTTGTTCCAATAACAATTTTATCTAGTGCCATAGATTACCCCTTTCATACTTTGCATATGTATATTTTACATTCTTTTTCAAAAACATAATATTACCCATATATGTAAAAAAATGTACTTCGCAAAGTATGTCAAAAAATTAGATAAATTGAAAGAAAATGGGTGTAGGACTAATCAAAATAAATGTCGACATTTCTTGACAAAAATGGATGACGAAATTCGACCGACTTTTTAATTGATTAGGTGTATATTACTCGCAGGGCTTAATATTACCTGTTTGAGTAGAATATATACGAAAGAAAAAGTATATAAAGTTACTTAAGAAGACTTAGTTAAGTTTACAGGACTATTAGGCCCTATTTTTATATGAATATGAAAGAATTAAAATCTATGAGGCAAAGGAGGTTTTGTTTTTTTATGTGTTCCACTTAACAAGTAATTGTTAAGCCCAAATCGAAGAATTTGGGAGGAATACTTATGGAAAACAAAAATGATTTCCAAGAAGCAAGGTTTGATAGTTACCTTAATAAAATTATCATATTTGCTAGCAAGGGATATTTTAAAAAGCAAATGAGCATTATAAATAAAGAAAGAACGGTTGTAAATGATGATTATGACGAAGTTGCACTAAAATTCGCCCTAAAAGACACCCTTTTTGACCTTGAAAAAAACGAAGATATTTTAGATTTGAATAAAGCTATAGAATCGCTGTCTGCTATTGAGCAGTCAGTGATTTTTTTGCTCTTTCATGAAGATCTAACACAAGATGAAGCAGCAAACATTTTAGAAGTCTATTCAAAGACAATTAGCAAAATTAAAATACGAGCAATTAACAAGTTAAAGAAAGAATTGAAGGGAGAGAATACAAATGAAGAATAAAAGTTTATATGAATTAGGAAAGCTAGCACAAAAAGGTAATGAAATGGCTATGTTAGAAATTATTGAGCGAAAGAAAAAGATAATTAGAAAGTATAGTTTTAATGATGAAGATAGATACCAATATATAATTTTAAAACTCCTAGAAGGAATAAAAAAATACAAATTTTAAAATTTTTTGAAAAGTAGGGGAGAATTTTGGGGAGAACTCCAATGTATATATAGTGAAGGGCAAATTAAAGGGACACTATATTATAAAAGCAGGTAGGACAAGCTCTTACCTGTTTTCCCTATTTTTTAATGAAAGGAGTTAGTAGGAATGGAGTTATTTTTTAGACTTATATTACTCATAATATGCTTTGCAATAGTCTTTTTTCTATTTGATTTTCTTATTCCAAAATTAAAGTTAAAATATCGACTTTATAGAGAAAAGAAAATCCAAAGATTAAGACAAGAAAAATATAAAAAGATGATGGAAGAATTAGAAATCAAATAAGGTTTCTAATAGTATTGTCATATCAAAAAAAGTGTCGACAAAAAATTAACCAAAGGTAACTAAAATGTCAAAAGAAAATATTATTGATTTATTTTATAATGAGCATTTAAAAGTAAATGAAAAGGATACTTTTAATGGGTATAAAAGGCAAGTAACAGGTAGATTAAAAGAATATTTCACAATGGAAGAGCATAAAAGAAAGGTAAAAGAACTAACTGCTGAAGATTTAGACGAATTTTACAATCATTTAAGAAAGGAACTGAAAAATTCTACAATAGATCATTATAATGACAACATAAGTAGTGCCTTTAAATACTTATTAAAAAAGAAGAAAGTAAGATATAATCCAACAGATCTTATCAATCCAATTACAGTAGAAAGGGAAGAAGTAAATACATATACAGCTGAAGAAGTTATACAATTATTTACTATATTAAAAGGAGATATAATTGAACTTGCAACGATATTTGATGGAATTTATGGAATGAGAAGAAGTGAGATTATTGGTTTAAGGGAGCAAGTATTTGACTTTGAAGAAGATTATTTTTTCATAAACCATGTAGCAATTCAAAATGATGGAAAAGATAATGTAGAAAAGGTATATTTTAAAGATAAAGCAAAATCAAAGAAAGGATACCGTACATTTCCACTATTTGAATTTGTAAAAGAAGCAGTAATTGCGAGATTTGAGCAAATAGAAGAAAATAAAAAAATCTTTGGAGATTCATATAATCATAAATATGATGGATACTTATTTGTTCACGACAATGGAGATATTATACAGCCAAACTACTTTACTAAAAGATTTAAAAAAATCATTGAGAGAAATAACTTGCGAAAGATAACTCCACATGGTTTAAGGCATAGTATTGCAACATTGTTACATTTAGCAGGAGTTGATATTAGAGATATTCAAGACTGGTTGGGACATGAAAATGTTTCATCTACGAATATATACACAAGGGGAGATTATAAAAAACAAGTTCAAACAGGAAAGGTAGTTGCACAATTATTTCGAGAATTTAATGGATTAGAGGATAAGGAACAAAAAAAGAGGAACAAAAAAAGAATATTCATATCGCGGTATGAATATCCGTTAAATGGAAATTTGTTAGATAATTTGTTAGATAAATACCTAGCAAACTTTACAAGTGGTGAGCCAGACCAAAACGTTACGTCCCATATTAATTTATAAGGTTTTCTAAAATATTCTTTTTACTGTATTTTCAATACTTTTGTAGGATACATTAAGTTTTAAAATTATACAATGTATTTTCAAAAACACTTGCATTGCATTATTTTATGCATCACTTTTTTTAGGCAGAATTTGCTGTAAATGTAAAATTGCAAAAAGTATTATCAAAAAAGAAACCTAGTAGAAAATTACTAGGCTTTTATTTTTTATTGATTATTTAATTTTTTCTTCAATTTTATTTTACAATACAGCTCCAATTATAATAGCCAAAACTATTATTGCAGGAACCAATATAGCAAATAATACAAATTTTTCTACCAAACCATGAGTCTCTTTCATTTTTTCTAATTCTAATTCTTTATTTACTTCAATTTCCTTTATTTTGGCTACATCTTCATTTTTATAGTTAATATTTATATTTTTTGAACCATCGTCTAAATATAATCTTGTACCACAATAGCTACAAAAAGAAGATTTTTCACTATCTAAACTCGCACCACATTGAGGACATTTTAAACTTAAAATTTTCATTTGCTTTTCATCACCTATCTTTTGATTATTATAAATAAATTATTGCTATTGATATGATACGTCTATGGAAGCATTTAAAAGTTTTTGAGTTACTCTTGTTTGTACTTCAATATAATATTTTGCTTCTTCTTTGTTCAAATTGTTATTTTCCCATTTTTCAAAAGCAGCGACTGCATCGGCATATTTTTTCAACCATTCTGCATAGTCTTTAAATAATTGAGGATTTGTTCCTTTGGAGTTTGTATAATTTACCATAAATGCAATATATGCATCCATAGTTGCCTCGTAACTATCCATTGCTTGTTTGAAATTTTTACCTAAACCATAAGTACCACTAGAATTATTACTAGGTGTATTACTTCCATTGTTAATATTTGTATTAGTAGTATTTTTGGTACTTGCACTTTCAATATTATTTTTATCATTAGATATACCCTTCAACCATAATATACCAGCCAATACTATTATTATTACAATTAAAAGTACAATTGTAGTCATACCCTTTTCGCTCTTCATTTGAATTTCACCTCTTTTCTTTTGTAAAATATTGTCGAATTTTGTTTTATTATAACACACCATATTTTTATATGGTATAGTTATTGCAAATTTTCTCTGTTAAATTCTTCTATTAAAAATTTAGCTTGTTCTGGTGTTATTCTTTCGTTAATTTTAGCGAGTCCTATCAAAGCCATAATATTTTGCCACTGAGAACTTCTATTTTTGCCTTTTGTTCTTTCTTCTACGTATGATACTAATTCTTGTACGAGATAAAACGGTATATTAAAATCTTCATTTGTTTGCATTTTCTTGTTTCTCCTAAGTGCATTACTATATTTTTATTTCATTTTATCATAACTATAAGTATGTTTGCAATACTTTTATTTTCTTAATTTTTGGTTATTACTAATATAAAATATCAAAAAGAGGTGTAAAGCTATGAATTTTGAAGATATTGGTGCAAGAGTTAAGAAAAGAAGAATGGAATTAAATTTAACACAAGAAAAACTTGCAGAGAAAGCAGAACTAACAGAAACACATATAGGAGCAATAGAAAGAGCAACATCAAAGTGCAGTATTGAAACGCTTGTAAGATTAGCACAAGTATTAGAATTAAATGTAGATTATTTATTATTTGGTACAACTGCTAATAATATAGATGCTACCTTTTCTAATCTTATGAAACATCTCCCTAAAGATAAACAAACTTTGTTTATAGAATTATGCCAAGCCATAGCAGATAAATTGAAATAATTTCATACAATATAATAAAATTCAAGCCCCAGAAATCAATTCTAAGGGCTTTTTATTATTTAGATATGAAGTTGTATGGCTACATTTACAATGTTTACTTCTTTTTACGTTTTTTATAATAATCTATTGGTAGTCCTAGTTCTCGTAATTCTTTTTGTGTGTATTCTTTTAATATATAGCCACCGAATAAGTATGGCGAATTACTAAGATGATTACAATGTGCAATTCTATGTCCTGCACTTACAGCTCCGTGTCTATGAAAAGAATTACAAAAAGGACACCAAAAGAAATATTGCACTCCATCTTTTGTTATAAATACTTTCACAACTGGTGGTTCATTCATGATTTTATTACCTCCTAAAATTTTATTTTTCTTTTAATTCTTCTGTTTCTTCTTTTAACTTTTCGCTTTCTTTTAGTTTTTCTTTTATATCATTTATAAAAAATATATTTTGCAAAGGCTCTATAACATCTTCTTTTGGGTTTTCTCCGTATCTGGTCACGTAGTAATTGATAGGCTTTTAAATTGCCACTAAGTGTTTGTTTTACAAGCATTACACACATAGCAAGTTGTATCGACATATCTTCTTTAGCAATACCTAATTTTCGTATATCTTCGCTTATCTTACACTCTGGCAAGTCTAGTAGTAATAGAGATTCTAACTGCTCTTTGATATATTTTTTCTGTCTCCTTGATTTTCCGACTAGCTTTTCCGTCCTTCTCTTGCTATTTTTCTTTGTTCAGTCTTTGTTCGTTTATTTAATGGTTTTAAATTTTGTTCATTAGCCATTTTATTTTTTCCTCCTAACAACATATTTTTTGAACAAGTATGACTATAATTCAATAATATCAATACTTTTACATAGTTGTTCATTGAGCATATATGGTATATGCTGTATCATACATGTTCATTGAGCAAGTATGTAAAAGTATTGATATATAAGCCTTTTATTCATACTTGCTCATTTTTTAGTGTTTTAAGGCAATTAAATTTTCGCACTCGTTTCAGGCTTTTTCAAATAGCTTTTTTTATTCTCCCCAAAGCCTTTAGCATATGATTCTAACTTTAATTCTTCTGTCAACTTTTCTCTTGCTCGTCTAATAGTTGTTTTTGAAAAACCTTCATCTATAAGTATTTCTTCTACTTCTGTTACTAATATATCTTCTTCTTCAATTAAATCTAAAATATACTTTTTGGCATCTTCTAATTTAGTTGTTTTTTTCGTATCTTTTTTTGAAGCACCTAATAAGTCTTGTTCTGTCAATTCACTTTCGCCAAGCCATTTAAAGCCAGTATCACGGTTAAGTTCAAAAGCAACAGCTTTTCCTTCTGGAGCTAATGATGATTTTATAGGTACAACTGCTCTAATATATTCATTCTTAGGGTCACGTCCTAATAATAATATACTTCTTGCAGCAGCTGATATATCAATACTGCCTAAGCCTTTATATATTCCTTTTTGATTTTTACTATCTTTATTCATATGCCCTATAAGTGTTATAGCACAGCCTGTACGTTCTGCAACATTTGATAAGTCGTGCATTATTGGACGTATTTCGTTTGCCCTGTGCATATCAACATCTGCTCCTAAGTATGCTTGTATTGGGTCAATTATCATAAGTTTTGCACTTAGTTTAGTTATAGCATCTTCTACTCTTGCATCATTTAAAGATAATGCTTCTTTGCTGTCGTCAATTACAAATACTTTTTTTATGTCAGCTCCTGCTTTCAGTAATCTAGGTTTTATAGTGTCTCCTAGTCCATCCTCGGCTGTTTGAAATATTATATTTCCACTTTCAATATCACTCGTGCCTGTTGGAAATTTACAATCGTTTGTAACTATACTTGCGACTTGAAGTGCAAAATGTGTTTTACCATTTCCGAGGGTCGCCTTGTAATATCGTTACTTTTCCAGCTGGTATAAATGGATACCATAACCATTTTACTTCTTGTACCTCTATATCGTCCATACAAATAAGTTCTAATTCTTTTGACATCTTTTTACACAGCTCCTTTTTAAATTTATCTATTGCTTTTGATGGTGTAAGTTTATAAACTTCTTTTAAATAGTCAATAATTGTTCCTCCAATTTTTTCTTTTTTTCCCTTATCACTAAAACAACTAAATGTGTTTGTTTCTGGATAATATACTAAGTCATTATGATGTCCACATATTTCACAATTTTCAAACATGATATATCTTGGGTTATCTCTCACTATATTTCCATTTCTTTCTTTTAGATAACTAAAAAAATCAAAACCATTTATTAACTTTTCTAATTCTTTATCTGTTCTACTAGTTTTTTTCTTTTCTACTATTGCAGTTTTTGGTGGTATTTTTAATATATTATCAACAGTTATGCGAGCTTTTAAATCTAAGATTTTAGCTTCTTTATTTGTTCCAAAAAATACTCTGTCTGCATTCGTGCAACTTGTATCTGCTTGTTCAAATAAATCAATAAGTCTTCTTATTATTGTATCTCTTAAAATATTGTCTGTTATAACTTCGTTCATTACAAATACAAGTCTATATTTTGGTAGTTTTGCGGTATGTGAAAAGCTAAAATAATAAAAGGCAAGAGGTAGATGATTTTTTTCACAAATAGAAAGTGCCTCTTCTACCGTTAAAATTGGTATATCTGTTCTTTTATTATCTATATCAACCATAAAAACTTGCTGTTCTACAAAATCTTTTTCCTTTGTTCCTTTCATAACTGATGGACTTACTGACTTTCCTTTTTGTAATTCTTCTACTACTACTTTTAATGGTACTTCAACAGGAGGAGAATCTCGTTGCACACGATTTTTAATTATACCAAATTCTTTTTTAGCAAGTTCTTTATCTTTATAACCTTTTGTATCAATATGGAGTTTAAATTTTTCTTCTTCCATAGATTACCTCCTTTCTTTCAATATTGATAATTCACTTATGTAAACTACCAAAAAATTTTTTGTTGTGTATCACTCGCCACACAGAAACGGTTGTCAAAAAGATATACTAGGTTGAACATCCCGCTTCTATATGACAATAAAATACACTTTTCTTTTTGTAGTTAAGCACAATTATTTTTATCTCTTTTTGTCATGTACCAATTTTTAAGTGCTTCTAATTCTACAACAATATGCTTTCCGTAATTTTCACTAGGAAATGTTTTATCTCGAAATATGTCTTGTGCTGTTTTGATACTGCAACCTCTAATCTTCGCAAACTCGCCGTATTGTGATAAATTGAAGCATTTTTGACTTATCTTCAAGCAACTTTATTTTTTCTATCATTTCATTTAGCTTCTTTATGTTTAAGTCAATTTCTGTTTCTGTACTAATATTTACATTCATTTTTACACCTCACCGCTTCTACATATTTTTAGTATTTTCTTGTTCTTTCTTTATTTTTAATCTTTTGTAAAATCGTGCATTAGTTGCTTTTACTTTGTCTGGGTTCCTTTTTCTCCAATTTCTTGCGTACTCATTTCTTAAAGTTCTAATTTCTTCTTCATTTCCCATTTTAAAATCCTCCTTGTTCAGTATTTGCAAGATTTATTTTATCTTGACTTTCATTTTATTTTATAGTATAATTAGAACATACTCAACTAGTTGTTCTTAAAAAGAACATTTTTGAAAGGAGAAAATGAAAAGTGCCAAAAAAAAATATGGACAAAAACATTAACGAATACATAGGAAAAAGAATTCAAGAAATACGAATAGAAAAAGGACTAAAACAAGATTACATAGCAGAAAAAACAGGAATTAACAGACCAAATATTTCAAAATATGAAACAGGAGAAACAGCAATACCACTTGACATATTAAAGAAAATATCAAAAATATTAGATACATCAACAGATTATTTATTAGGTTTAACAGAGTGCAAGACACCAAAATCAAATTATCGAGCATTGTGTGATGCCATTGGAATAGATGACACATCAGCCGAAATATTAGAAGAAGTTAATTTCGTATATGAAGGACAGTATTTAATACCGCTTCTTAACTTTTTGATAAAGCAAGCGGAATTACCACCTGATGAGGCTTTCTTTGAAGAAAAATATAGTCAAATAGAAAATTCAAAATTGACGGAAAAAGAAAAGAAAAAATACATAAGAAAAGTACAGAGCATTTACGATAGAATGTATAAAAGGTGGCAAGATAAAAATTGTATACCAATTTTAAGTAGCATTGAAGATTATTTTACATCAAAAGCCAAAGATACAAATCTATGTTTAACATTATCAGGAGAATTAAAAGAAGAAGAAGAAATTACAAATGAATTATATGTCAGAAAAAAAATATCTAAGCAAAGAATATTAGATGAAGTAATTTTGGAACAACTCATTGAAGATTTAAGAAAATCAAAAGAAAAATATAAAAAAGAAATTGAAAAAAAGAAATAAAAAAGCAGGACATATTTTTTGATTATAGTTGACCGCTAAGACAAAAAATATATCCCTAAAAAATCAAGAGTGATTTTCTATAATGTATTATAGCAATAAAAGTCGCTCTTGTAAAGAAAAGGAGTGATTTTATTATGTTAAAAAAAGCAGTATTACAAAACAAGAAAACTAATGAAAAAAAGGAATTTCAAACTGAACTTGAGTTTAAGAACTTTTTAGTTTGGCAAGACAAGAACAACGAATGGCAAATTATTGATTTACAGCTTGAGCAAAAACCACAGGCAAATAATAAAAAGACAAAATCAGTCGGTAATGGCGAGGGGAGCCTCTATTACAGTGATACTTTACAATGTTTGATTTATCAATATTATGATACACAAGGCAAAAGACAAACTATGAGGCAAAAGAAGAAAGAAACTGTAAAAGACTTTAAAGCCAGAGTAACAAAGGTTAAAAATGAATTGAACACAGGAACTTATATTTGTAAAAGTACAGAAACAGTAGTTACTATTGCAGAACAACATATAGAAAGTAAACATCAAGACGGCATTACAAGCGGTAGAAGTTATAAAAGAGATTTAGAAACCCTAGAGCAAATAAAAAAGACTTGCTCGAACTTTTGTAACCTTCCTATTCAAAATGTAACTATAAAGCATTTAGAAGCGGCAAAATGCGAGATTAAACAATATGCAAATAGTGTTATAGACAAAATATGGAGATTATTAGGCAAAACATTTAATATTGCTTGCTCTCCTTCAAGAAAAATACTTATATATAACTTAATGCTAGACGAAAGCTTAAAAAAGCCAATATCTGTAAAGAAAACACAAAAAGTAAAGCCTTTAACACATAAAGAAATTGAAAAACTTAATAGCATCTTAGACAACGAGGAAAGAAAACACCCTTACAGGAACATAGTAAAAATGCAAGGCATATCTGGTATGAGAATTGGCGAAGTATTAGCACGTTCCAAAAACGATTATAACAAAGACATACAACAATTTGACATACATAATACCCTAACCCAAGACGAACACTATCATGTTATATTGGGAGAACATACAAAGACTTACAATAAGAAAACACAAATAGACGAAGGGCAAAGATACTTGCCATTAGACAATAACTTATTTAGTGAACTAGTAGATATAATAGAAGAACAATGCGACAAAAAGATTAGAAACATTTACAATTTGTTATTCTGGGACTATGAGAAAAATACATTTATAACACCTAGTGAAGTTAATTCGTGGCTAAAAAGACTAAATGCAAAATACAATATTTGTACTTTTGAGCTAACTACACACAGATTAAGACATACAGCATTAACTCATTGGAAAGAAATAGGAATAGATTTATCTGCCATACAATATCTAGCACGGACACGTAGAAGGTAGCGATATTACAGAAGGTGTTTATATTGAAACTTCACTAGATTTTGTGAAAGACCAAGTTGCAAAAATATCTTAACTTGTATTGCATCTACACTGCATCACTTTTAAAATAGAAAAAGCCTAGAATGCTTTAAATATAAGCATTTCTAGGTTTTAGTTATCTGGTGAGCCAGGAGGGATTCGAACCCCCGACCCCAGGCTTAGAAGGCCTGTGCTCTATCCAACTGAGCTACTGACCCATGAACAGTGCTAATCATATCATAATTCCATAAGAATGTCAAGAAAAATATTGATTTTTTAGCAGTCTTGCCATATACTATATAATACATGAAATCAAATAAAGTTTTGACTTAGGAAAGAAGGAAAAACATGAAATTAGCAACAAAACAAATTACCATTAGAATTATATCTGTTATAGCAATAATTGTCAGCTTAATAAGTATTTATGGATTTGCAAGTGGTATTGTTCCCTATGAAGGCATACAAATAGAAGGAATGCCTAGCATTTCATTAGAAGTACAAATTATTTTGCTATCTTGCTTAATTGCTATCAATATTTTAATTTTGATTCTAGTGCAGAAATTAATAAAGTATAAAAAAATATTAATTACACTTAATATTATTCAAATGTTATTTGGTGGAATGATACATATTATTGGTGGAATTATAGCATTGGTATTATTATTGTTAGACACAAAAGATGTTATAGAAGAGCCAAAAAAACCTTTAAAATTGCCAGAATTAGAAAAAATAGAAGTAAAAAGAAAATGGTTGTACCTCATTCTATGGATTTTACTATTTAGTGTATTTTATTTAGGATTAATTCCAATGCCATTTTTGCAAAATATACCATCAATTCTTAGAATATTCCTATTATATGGAATACAAGCACTTATTTTAGGGTATCTTTTAAGAAAAGATATTAAAAGAGATTTTCTTACTTTTAAAGGAAACCTCAAAACCTATATGAAATACATATTCCCTAAATTAGGTATCTTTTTTATTATTTATATTGTTATCAGTATTCCAATTGCATTAATTGCAAGACAAATATCAACTAACCAAGCACAACTAAATGAACTTCCATTAGCACTTACTGCTACAATGGCAATTATATTTGCTCCAATCTTAGAAGAGTTGATGTTTAGAGGATTGCTTAGAAAGTCCATTCCAAACGATACCATATTTATGATAATAAGTGGATTGATATTTGGAACAGCACACATGCTATATGCAGAAGAGAATTTAACGATGTATATCTATATTATTCCTTATACTCTACTTGGCTATTTTCTAGCAAGAAGCTATGCAAAAACAAATAATATTTTTACCAATATATCCATTCACTTTTTATGGAATACATTTGCTATCATATTGAATATAGTAGTCCAATTCATAGGAGCGTAAATGAAGAAAAAAATAAACATACACCAGTTATTTTGGTATTTTATTCTATTTAGTATTTTGGGATTATTCATAGAAACTATCTATGGGTATTATTCTATGGGTGTGTGGGAAAGTAGAAAAGGTCTCTTATGGGGACCTTTTTGTCCAGTTTATGGTGTAGGAGCAATTTTCCTGATATTTTTGTTAAACCATGTGGACCAGAAAAATTATTTCAAACTATTCTTTTATGGAGCTTTAATAGGTGCAGCAGTAGAATATGTACTAAGTTATGGACTAGAAGCTATTTATGGTGCAAGATTTTGGGATTATTCGTATACGCAAATTCATATTAACGGCAGAATATGTGTTATTTATTCTCTGTTTTGGGGTATATTAGCCATTGGACTAATGAAATTTGTAAAGCCATTTATGGATAAGTTAATTGACAGAATTAGTTTGAAAATTAAAGCTTCTACTGAAATTGGGATATTTCTCTTTTTAGTAGTAGATGCTTTAGTAACTGTTTGGGCGATTAACATCTATGAAACTAGAGCAGTAAAACAATATTATCAAGAAGAGATGCAATATTCTAATATTACATGGATTAGAAAGATAGAAGAAGACTATTTCACAAATGAAAGAATGCAAAAGACTTTCCCAAATTTGCGAACGAAAGACAGAGAGGAAAATCAATTCTTTGTAAGAGATTTAATAAAGGAATAGGCGTTAATTAGCGTCAAATTAGGGACGCATGTCTAACTAACAAAAGTTTCATTTTTGTCAGTTAGACATACGTCCCTAATCCAACACTATTCTGGCAATATAAAGGATTACAATTTCGCTTTGCTCTCAACGGCTAACTTAATCTTACTATCTTTTTTCTTAGCACGATATAAAGTAATTTTACTACCAACTGTTTGTACACAAACAGAATTAGTAGAATTTGCAATTTCTTCTCCTAGACTTTTTACACTGTCTGGAGCAGTTTCTAAAACACTAATTTTAATTAATTCTCTAGCTTCTAAGGCATCATCTAATTGTTTGATTAAATTATCAGATAAGCCATATTTACCAATTTGAAAAATTGGTTGTAGGTTATTTGCTAGTCCTCTCAAATATGCTCTTTGTTTACTTGTCATTTTTCTATCCTCTTTCAAAATAATATGTATTAGTATAGCATAAAGAAGAGAAAAAGTAAAATCAATTATTCTCCCATCAAAATTCCCACAATTCCAATCATTCCAAACAACAAAAATAAAATTCCAGATAGTTTTTGCATTGCTCTTTCAGAAATATGTTTATTCAAAAACTTTCCAAACAAAATTGCAATAAAATCACAAGCCACCATAGCACAAATGCTACCCATAATTAAAGCAATTTTGCTGTGTGGATATTGCACCCCTAAACCAATTGATGCTAAAAAGGTTTTATCTCCAAGCTCGCCAACTATAATACATAAAGCAATAATCAAACAATAATTTAATTTCAAATGCGATATTTTATAAATCAAGCCATCCTTTTTCCCATCATCAGTACCAGCTTTTTGTGGCAATAAAGAAATAAAGCCAATTAATAAAAAAGAAAGATAGGTAATCCAATGAATAGCAGAATGAAAGGTGCTACTTGCAAATAAATGCACGCTACTTCCAAATAAAATAGCAAGCCCATGACTAAAAAATGAACCAATTGCAACACCTAATAAAATTTTAAAAGTCTGCCCTTTATTGGAAAAAGACAAAACTAATAACTGTGTCTTGTCACCAAGTTCACTTACAAATACCATAGAAAAAGCAATTAAAAAAGGGTAAATCAATTCCATAAAAATGCTCCTTTGCTTTTCATATATATGTATGGAAATAGGAAAATAGGAGTAAATATGTAAATTCTATGTGAAATTTTAATAAAACCATTGCACACCCTAAAATATAATGATAAGATAAGTCGGTAAACATATACGGAAATCGGAAAGAGGAGGAATCAAAAGTGATAGAAATTAAAAATGTCACAAAAAAGTATCCTAATATCACAGCGGTTGACCACATCAGTTTTGAAGTAAAAGACGGCGAAGTTGTGGGGTTTTTAGGACCAAATGGTGCTGGTAAAAGTACCACTATGAATATGATTACAGGCTTTATTGAACCAACAGAAGGACAAATTATTGTAAACGGTTTTGACATTAGCAAAAAGTCTAAAAAGGCAAAAAAACAAATTGGTTATATGCCAGAAGGAACCCCTTTATATACGGAACTAACGGTTAAAGAGTTTGTAAACTATATGGCAGAACTAAAAGGCGTAAAATCTAAACAAAGAAAAGAAATGGTGAGAAAAGTTATTAATGAAGTTGGTCTTGAAAACGTCCAAAATAAAATGATTCGTAACTTATCAAGAGGATATAAACAAAGAGTAAGTATGGCAGGTGCTTTAGTTGGAGATCCAGATGTTATCATTTTAGATGAACCAACAGTTGGATTAGACCCAAAGCAAATTACCGAGATTAGAAATCTTATCAAAGAATTAGGCAAAAAGCATACAGTTATTTTAAGTAGCCATATTTTATCAGAAGTAAGCCAAATTTGTGAAAGAGTAGTTATCATAAATGGTGGAAAAATTGTGGCAATAGATACTCCTGAAAACTTAGAAAATAAAACAAAAGAGAAAAATACAATTTTAGTAACAGTAGAAGACCTAAAAGAAAATATGAAGCACTTACAAGAAACTGTAACTGAAATTAGTGAAGTAAAATTCATGAAAGACAATGAAGATGGAACTAAACAATATGCAATTAGTTCTTCTGGTGAAGTAGATTTAAGAAAGAAATTATTTGAAGTATTGCCAAAACAAGAAATTGTTATTTTTGAATTAAAAAAGAGTGAATCTACTTTAGAAGATGCTTTTATCAAATTAATCGACACAACAAGTAGTCAAGCAGTAGAAGAACCAGAAAAAACTCAAAAGAAAGAAAATAAAGCAAAAGAAAAAGAAGAAAAGGCAAAAGCAAAACAAGCTAAAAAGGAAGAAAATAAGAAAAAAGGAGGAGATAAATAATGTTAGCAGTATTTAAGAAAGAACTAAAAAGCTATTTCTTATCTCCAATAGGATATGTAGCAATAGGTTTATTCCTAATGGTATTCAGTTTATTTTTCTATTTAACTACAATTTCTCAAGGAATGATTGACATGGGAAATTTATACTTCAATACCGCAAGATATGGACTTTTAGTTATAGTTCCAATTATTACTATGAGAATGTTTGCTGAAGAGAGAAAAAATGGGACAGAACAATTATTATTAACATCTCCTAAAAGTATTACAGGAATTGTTTTTGGAAAGTTTTTTGCAGCAGTAGCCTTAATTGCTATTACTCTTGTTATTTCATTTATGTATTATATTATTTTATGCTTTTTCCAAGCACCAAACATTGTACCTGTTTTAGTCATGATACTAGGCTTTTTAATACTTTCTATGGCAGCCATTTCATTAGGAATGTTCGCTTCTAGTATTACAGAAAATCAAGTGATTTCAGCTATTATTACGATTGTATTTTTAGTAATACCATGGTTTTTGCCAAACTTTGGTGAAGGATTTGAAATTATTGATTTAATGAGTAGTTATCAAAAATTCCCAGCAGGTGTTATATCTATTCAAGAGATAGTAAGACTTGTGTCATTTGCAGCAGTATTTATTTTAATTACCATTATGATTATGCAAAGAAGAAAATCAGTAAAATAGGAAGGGAGAAAATATGGATAACAAATTTATACAAATTATTAAAAATAAATGGCTTAGAAGCATTACATTAACACTTGTACTTGTTGCAATTATTATTTGTGCTTATTTTGTAATTAACTTTGCGATAGAAAAAGCTGAAATTGCTGATATAGATTTAACAAAAGAAAAACTTTATTCTATTTCTCAACAAACAAAGGATAAATTACAAAATTTAGATACAGATGTTACGATTTCAATTTATAACTTTGGTGATTCTATGATGGATTTAGCCAATCAATATGCAAGATTAAATGAACATATTAAAATAGAAAAAGTAGAAAATTTATTAGCGAAGACTGAGTGGAAAACAGACTATGGAGTGACTGATACAAGTGCATTTTTAGTTATTACTACCGCAAATAGAGAAAAGATGATACAAGAATATGATTTAGTGACTATAGATTATTCTACTTATGAACAAATTGATATTACAGAAGAGAAAATTACAAATGGAATTCTAGACGTTACGACAGTAGTAAAACCTAAAATTTGTTTCTTGACAGGACATAATATTTATTCAGAAGAATATTTTCAATATTTACAAAATGCTTTTACAGAAGAAGTAAATGAAGTAGAAGAACTTAACTTAATTACAGCAGGAAAAGTGCCTGATGATTGTAAAGTACTTGTGATAACTGCTTTAAAAGAAGATATTAAAGAGATTGAGAGAGATAGAATCATTGATTATATTAAAAAAGGCGGAGAAATTTTATTATTACTAGATCCAAATTTAGAGAATGTAAAATTGACAAATTTCCAAAAAGTACTAGATGAATATGGTGTTAGTGTTTCAAATGGTGTTATTTTAGAAGGCGATAGCAATAAAATGGTATCAGGTGCACCAAACTTTGTTATAGCAACAATCAATAGTAGCTCTAGCATTACTAAAAATATGACAATGGATTTGAATGTATGTTTAATGAATCCTGGAAGACTTACCATAGCATCAGATGACAAATTGCAAGAGAAAAATGTAACAAGTGAAATATTAGCAACTGTTAGTGATAAAGCTTTTTACCGTACAGATTTACAAAATTCAAGCCAAAGTAAAATTTCAAGTGATGAAGATGCAAATGGAAATACAATAGTTGCGATGCTTACAAAGCAAATTGATGATAATACAGCTTCTAAATTAATTGTATTTACTAATACAGTATTTGCAACTAATATGCAAATACCAATTAGTCAATCTCATGCATCTTATGCATTAGATTTCTCAAATAATAAAGATGTTATCTTAAATTCGGTTTCATATTTAACAGAACGAGAAGATAATATTACTATTCGTAAAAATATTGAAGTAGTTAATTATGAAGTAACAGAAGCACAAAATAAAATGATATTAACCATTATCTTTACAGTTCCAGTTTTTATTATTGTTGTAGGGATTGTGATATGGATTTTAAGAAGACGCAAAAAATAGGAAATTGTACTTCTAAAAATGATACTCTCTCATATTTTATAAATGTGAGGGAGTTTTTATATGAAATCGATTTTGAGGGTAGTTTTTGTAGTAATTGGAACCATCATAGGGGCAGGTTTTGCTTCTGGACAAGAAATATGGCTATTTTTTAATCAATATGGAAATTGTGGAGTTATAGGGATGATATTATCTTGTAGTTTATCAGGCTTGATTATATATCAAGTATTTCGTATAGCAGAAAAAATGCAAGTAGCATCTTATGACGAATTACTAAAAAAGGTGAGTACACATAGAGTTTTCAATCAAGCGATTTCTCTTGTTATTTCTTTATTTTTACTCGTGTCATTTTATATTATGGTGGCAGGAATGAGCGCTCTTTTTCATCAAGAGTTTGGTTTTCCTATTTGGGCATGTTCTATTTTAATGTCCATTTTTTGCTACCTTATTTTACAAAAGGATATGAAAGGCATTATGGCAGTCAATAGTATTCTAATTCCAGCTTTGATTTTATTTATTATTTATTTAGGTATACAAAATTTAGATTTTACAGTTTCCTATTTAGAAACAAAAGCAATAGGGCAGGAAAATACATGGCAATGTGGGATTAGTAGCATTTTATATGCTAGCTATAATAGTATCATGCTAATACCAATGCTAGTAGAACTAAAGCCATATATTATTTCAAAAGCAAAGGCAAGACAAGTTGGAAGTATATGTGCTATTATACTAAGTTTATTAGGTATTAGTTTATTTAGTTTATTGTTAAGAGGGAATGAAAGAATTTACAATTTAGAATTACCTATGATAGAAATTGTGAAAGATTTTGGAGTAATTTATAGCTATCTATATATAGGAGTAGTTGTGACTGCTATTTTTACAACTGCTATATCAGCAGGATATGGCTTTTTGAAAAATCAAGTTAGTAGAAAACAGTTCTCAAAAGGTAATGTGAAGAAGAGAAGAAAACAATATTATCAAAAGGTTTTATTAGCAATATGCATATCTGCGCCGTTTGTAGCACATATTGGTTTTTCTAACTTAGTTAGCAAGCTATATCCTATGTTTGGACTATTAGGATTAATACAAATAATTTTCTTGTTTAGAAATAAAACATAATTCCTTCCTATAGTGGTAAAACAAAAAAGAAAGATATATCACAAGTAGCAAAAACGAAAGTGATATATTTTTTATGTAACTATTGAAAAAAATGTCAAGAACTGGTATAAATACAATAGGAAAAAAGAAAGGATAGATACTTGCGATGAAAAAGGTAGTAGAGTTTAAAAAGTCACAAACAGGAAACTTAGAAAACACTGGCAAGAAAAGAATGAATAAAAAAAGGCTAATTGTTATCATTTTTATTACTATATTAATTGCAATTATAGCTGTTTGCGCAATAGTCTATACCTATAACATAGAATTCCGAAATTTTATGGATAAGTACATTTTACAAAAAAATATTACAGACGAAAATGTAGCAGTTATTGATATTGATTATGATTCTAACACCAATATCATTCCCTATGGAAGATATATTTGCATTTTGGCGGAGAATAACTTAGAACAATACAATTCTAGCGGAAAAAAAGAACAAGAAGTTAAAATAGAAATTAACAATCCTATTTATGATACAAATGGAAGATATTTAGTTATAGGAGAAAAAGAAAGTCAAAAACTTTATCTTATTTCAGGAACTCAAATTATATGGGAGAAGAATGTAGATGGGAATTTAAACAAAGTAACGGTAAATAGAAGCGGATATGTTAGCACTATTATTAGCGGAACAAGTTATAAATCAGTGATTGTTACATATGATGATAAAGGAAATGAATTATTTAAATCTTATTTATCTAATACAACTGCTATAGATGCTCGTATTTCACAAGACAATAACTATCTAGGATATGCAGAGATTAATACTTCTGGAACAGTGATACAGTCTAATGTTAAAATTATTTCTATGAAGGAAGCGGCAGAAAAAAACACAGAACCAGTATTCAATTATACAGCTCCACAAAATAGTTTAATTTTAAGATTGAAATATCAAGAGAAAAATCGCTTAATCTGTGTATATGATGATAGCATTCACATGATAGAAAGCAATGTAGATGTTAAATTAATGGATTTACAAGATGATAGAAAAATTACTTTTGGAGGTGCACAATTAACAAATTGTATTTACCGAATGGTAGAAGAGTCAACAGGACCATTTACAGCAAACACAAATGTAGAAATATATAATATAGCAACTCAAAAGGAAAGCACTTATTTGGTAGAAGGAGTAGTCAAGCATGTTGCAAATTATGATAACATTATGGCTCTTAATTTAGGATCAGAAGTAGATTTTATTAATACAAGTGGTTGGCTCCTCAAGCGATATACTTCTAGCCAAGAGGTAAGAAACATTGTTATTTGCGATGGAATAGCAGGCATTATTTTCAGAGATAAAATTGAATTAGTTAATTTATAGAAGGGAGAAAAAAATGAGTATTATTATTGACGCAATTATTTTAGGAATTTTAGTTTTATGCATTGCACTTGGTTATCGTAAAGGATTAACAGGATCCTTATTAAAAATCATTTCTTTTGTACTAGCTATAGTTATTGCATTTATTCTTTTCAAACCAGTATCTAATTTTATTATTGAAAAAACTAACTGGGATGAAAATTTAGAGCAAGGAATTCGTGATACAATTTTAAATAATGATAAGCAAGAAGAGGTAGCAGCACAAGAAGATAACCAAAATATGCCATCTGTTATGTTAGACTATATTAATAAAAGTGTAGAAAACGCAGGAAATGAAGCAAAAGAAGCGGTTGTAGATGCTACAGTAAGGCAAGTGGCTATTATGATTATTAACGCAGGAGTATGGTTTGCTTTATTCTTGATAGCTAGAATTATACTAATATTTGTAAAAGGATTAACGAAAATCATTACTAGTTTACCAATTATCAAACAATTCGATAAATTAGGTGGAATTATCTATGGACTAGTAGAAGCATTTATTGTTATTTATGCTCTTTTAGCTGTATTATCTTTTATCAGTCCAGTAGTAAGTGGAACAGGAATATTAGATGCAGTTCAAAAGTCATTTATAGGAAGTGTTATGTATAATAATAACTTATTATTGAAATTAATTTTCTAAGGATAACACAATCTCTCTTTGTTCAAATGACTAACTTAATTAGGGATTATGTTGATGTATCCTTTCCTGCTCAGGCTGGCATGGCGCTGGCAACGCTAGCTGGCTCAATAACGCTGATCGCGGTTTCGTACGTGGCGGTAATGGCGGGATATTCTCCTTCACCAACGGCAACAACTGGACTAGCAGCAACAGCTGTGGTCGTGGGGTAGCAGTGGTTAAGTCAGCTGTTCGAAGCGTAGCGAGTTACAGATGATTTATGCGGCGGAACGAAGTGTAGCGTAAGGTACCGGACTTAAGATAGATGTATGAACGAAGTGAATTACAGATATCTTATGCGAGAGGAATACTTCATGAGCAGACTGAGCCTAATATAGCTTATCAGAGGGGAAAACTTTAAGGAGTTTTTTGAGTATATCTATATTATTAAAGAAACATAATTCCTTCCTATATTGGTAAAACAAAAAAGAAAACTACATCACAAGTAGTAAGAGCGAAAGTGATGTAGTTTTGTTTGTGAAGATTTTATGAATTTTATTGCTAAATTTTATGAAATTTGTTATACTAAGAAACGAATTAAATTTTGAAAATAAGGTGAACTAATTTGAGTAAAGGAAAAAGAGCCATAGATAAAAAATCGAAAAGAAGAAAGAAAAGAGGAGTAGGGAAAAGAATATTTTTATTTATTCTACTAATCCTTTTAGTTGTAGGTGGTTTTATAGGCTACCGAATTCACAAAAATGGTGGAGGCTTGAAAGGGCTTCTTGCCACTGCGGTAGGTCATGATGAAAATACTTTAAAAAATCTACCTAAAATTTATTGTGTATTGTTAGGACAAAGCGAAAATCTAACAGACACAATTATGATAGCAGAATATGACCCGAAAGAGCAACAGGCATCTATACTTTCTATTCCAAGAGATACATTTATTGGCTATAACAAAGCGAATGCAGGTGGCATGGATAAAATTAATGCTGTATATCAAACAGGGCCAGAGAATGTTTTAAAAGAGTTAAATGAACTAACTGGCTTAGACATTAAATATTACCTAAAAGTAGATACAGAGGCGTTTAAAGCATTAGTAGACAAAATTGGTGGTGTTGAGTTTAATGTACCAATTGATATGAAATATGACTCTAAAAGGCAAGACTTGCATATTGACTTAAAAGCAGGTGTGCAAAAGTTAGATGGTGATAAAGCAGAGCAATTAGTTAGATTTAGACATAACAACGATGGAACAACCTATTCTTATGAATATGGAATGGAAGACTTAGGAAGAATGAGAACACAAAGGGAATTCCTAAAAGCTCTTGCCAAACAAACATTGAAGGTAGAAAGAATCTTCCAAATTAATGAATTTATTGATATAGCAAATAAATATGTAGAAACTAACTTAGACTTTGACATTATTAAAGATTATGTGCCATATATTGTAGAATTTGATATGGCAAAATTAAAAACAGAACAATTGCCAGGAGTGTCTGAGCAAGCAGCAAATACAGGAACTTGGATTTATACTGCAGATGAAGTAAAACTTAAAAAAGTGATAGATGATTTATTTATTAATCCAAACAAATTAGATGAAAAGGACAAACAACACAATAGTACAGTAGATACTTCGGGGATTGATAAGACAAACTTAAAAATTGAAGTATTAAATGGGACTTCTAGTAATACAAAATTAGAAAGAGTAGTAGCGCAATTAGAAAGTGCAGGATATAGTATTAACAAAACAGGGAACACAACAGAAACAGAAAATACTACTATCATTACAAGAGGAGAAGTACCAGATTTAGTACAAGAAGATATCAAACAAATTTTAGGAACTCAAACTGTTTCAAATGGCGGAGAAGCAACTATCAACATTACAATTATTATAGGAAGAGATTATGAATAAATAACTAAATAGGGGGCGCTATAAATTAGCGCTCCCTTTGCGTTTTCTATTCAAAATTATTCATTAAAGTGCAAAGATGCTTTCCACTAGCTCTCCTACTTTTTTTATGCTTATTATATGCCTTAGAATTTTTATAAGAGCGACTACGAGGTCTTGTGTTCTTTTTTGATTTCAATAAAGTGAAAAGTAAATACAAGGTAACAATAATTAAGCCAATATGCAATAATAAGGATAAGGTGTTAGAAGGAAGTACATCATCTCCAGCAATTAAATCAGAAGAATATGATTTTCCATCGATGGTATAAGTAATAGTTCCTACTGTACTGCCAGTGGATATTGGTGCTTTTAACTTATCGATGGAAATTTCAGGATTCAGAGTTTCGGTACTTGCATTTTTTTCTATTAAAGTTTCGATATTGTCTTTAACTAAGACTTTCAAATTTTTTGTTTCTTCTGTTGCACTGCTAACCTCAACTTCTTGCAAAACACTATTTTTTTCTTGAAGAATTTCAATTGCATAATGGTCAAAAGCAGAATCCAATAAAGCAATAGAATCTAAAAATTTTTCACTTAAACCCTCTTTCGTAAAATCTGCGCCTAAAACAACGCTAATTACTTCCATATTATCCTTTTTAGCAGCAGCGACTAAGCAATTTCCAGCTTCTCCAGTATAACCTGTTTTTACACCAGTAGCATTAGGATAGTAGTAATTACTTTTGGCAGTACTAGTATTTTTTATCAATAAATCATTTGTTGTTTTAAAAGTACGGTCTGTTTTTGAATATTTATTAGTGGCAGGCAAGGTATACTGTGTTTTTTTCACAATTTTGCGAAAAGTATTATTCTTCATAGCATATTGACCAATTAGTGCTAAATCATAAGCAGTAGAAACGTGGTTTTTATTGTGAATACCATTAGGATTTACAAAATGTGTATTTTTACATCCAATTTCTTTTGCTTTTTCATTCATCAAATCAGAAAATTTACTCACACTACCAGCTACATGTTCAGCAAGAACAACCGCAGCATCATTTGCAGAAGGAATGAGTAAAACATTTAATAATTGTTCAATGGTAAGTTCTTCTCCTTCTTTAATATTACACATAACATAATCAGGAGGAATAGAATGAATTGCATTACGACTAACTGTTGCTATATCTGTTAATTCACAGTTTTCCAAGACCAAGATGGCAGTCATAATTTTTGTGGTGCTAGCAGGATATCTTACTTGATTGCTATTCTTTTCATATAAAATTTTTCCAGAACTAGCTTCCATCAAGATACAAGCAGGAGAGTAGGTGGAAAGAGTGGGAGTATCTTTCGCAAAGGAGGTGGTTATAAAAGTTGACGAAATTAGAAAAGTCAATATCAAAAATACTATATATTTTAATTTTTTTATCATATTTAGAAACCTCACGTTTTATCTATTTTAATTTATGTAGATTGTTCAATTTTAGAAGTGTAAAACAAATATAACTATATATGAAAATCAAAATAATTGCAAGTGAGGAATAAAAAATAGAAAGGATGAAGAAGATGGGAAATTTAACAATCAAACAGAAGATAATTATAGGAGTAATAGTTGGGATAATGGCTATAATCATTGGAATTTATGGATATAGTATGCTTGGACAAGAAGATGATTGGGAAGAAAATGCTTTAGAAACAGATACAAATTTAGAAAATGAAGTAACAAATCAGGAAATTATTGCAGAAATGGAAAATGTAATAGAGCGAGAAAACAGTGAGCCTTCAAATGAAAAAACAAATGGATATGAAAATTTAGAAGGAAAAATTGTGATACATATAACAGGGGCAGTAAAAAAGACAGGAATTTTGGTATTGCCAGAAGGAGCTAGAATTGCAGATGCTATTGATGCAGCTAGTGGACACAAAGAAAGTGCAGACTTGGACGAAGTAAATCTAGCTTATGTATTACAAGATGGGCAAAAAGTATATATTCCTAGCAAAGAAGATAAAGTGAAATTGGAAAGCAAGGCGTATATCACGAGTGAGAGTGGGAATAATGTCATTGTACAAGCTGTTAATGAAGATAAAAAAGGAGGAAATGGGAAAGTGAATATTAATACTGCAACGCAAAGTGAATTGGAGAGTTTACCAGGAGTTGGAGAAGCTATTGCTAGTAGAATTATTGAATATCGAGAGCAAAAGGGAAAGTTTAGTAAGATAGAAGATTTGCAAAATATAAAAGGCATTGGAGATGCAAAATTTAATAATATGAAAGAATATGTTATAGTGCAATAAAAAGTGAAAGGCGGAGTTTATTCCGCTTTTTTATATTCTAGGAAATCACAACAAATCGTTTTAACGATTTGTGTATATTTCTGTAGATTTCTTAGCTGTTTGAACGAAGTTAAGTTAGCCGTGCGAGTGAAATGAGTTACGGATAACTTATACGTAACGTAGTGAAGTGAATTACAGCTAAGTAATACTTTAGTGAGATAATTATTGCGATTGTTACAAAATCTTAATGCTTTTAGCATTTAGATTTTGTTAACATCGCTTTTCTACTTTCACCATATAAAATTGGTAAAAATCTACTAACTATTTTGTAAGCTAAAAGTGATAGAATAATGGAAATAATAGCCATTAACAAAGCTAAAGAAAATTGAATCAAAATATGTCCAGTTTTTAGGTAAGTAGAAATAATGCCTAATTTGCTTTGAAAAACAACTAGAGGCATTTTATGAACTACTAAGATAGGAATAGTATGTTTTCCTAAATAAGAAAGTATAGTGCACTTTTTAAAAAAGGAAAATAAATAACAGTATCCTATTAAAGAAAAAGTGGCAGATAAGATAAAAACTATGTAGCTATTCTGGTAGTTATTATTCATACAACTAATACGACCATTGAAAAGATGAATAATAAATCCTAAGCTTAAGGTCGCAATTGTTATTACTAATTTTAATTTATTAGTAGGCATGGGTAATTGTTTTAACTGGTGACCTAGAAAATAGAAAAATAACATTACTAAGGCAGTTTCAAAGCCAAAAGGATAGGCAGTGTTAAAAAAGTAATAAACAATTCCACCGATTACTAGGAAGAATAGGGACAAGAATAAGCTTTTATATTTGCAATTTTTAGTTTTTTCGTAAGATATTTTTGCAATAACCACTACTAAGAAATAGCAAGGCAAAAACCATAATGGTGAATTTTGTACTAAAGTATCGCCATGCCCACTTCCATAAAAGACAGTTAACAAAGAAGAAGCAATATTATTAGAAGTAGTTTCTCCAGTTCCTAAGGAAGTTTGAATGTTTCCAGCAAATAAATAATAAGGAATTAAGGAAAGAAGCGCAAAAACGAAATAAGGTATTAAGATCCTTTTTGCTTTTCTTTTTATAAAGGGAATTAGTTTTTCTTCTTTATTTTCGTGGAATAAATAACCAGAAATAAAGAAAAATAAAGGCACATAAAAAGAAGAGAGATATCTAGATAAGCCAGTAAGCCCTTTAGAATAGCCAATGCTATGCCCAAAAACAATTAAAAATATAGCAAAGCCTCTTAAAATATTAATCCATTCAATTTGTTTACTTTTTTCCATAAGTATTGCTCCATTCAATTTATTTATGATTTTGTATAAAAGAACAACTAAATTATATCATATTTCTTTTAATATGAGGAATATTTTAGAGATTATTGCATAAAATATAAAGATGAAGACAAAAAGAAAGAGTTTTTTGCCTGAATGTATTGACAATAAGGGAAAAAGGAAGTATACTGTAAAAGTAGTCAGATTTAATTAAATATCGCGGGGTGGAGCAGTTGGCAGCTCGTCGGGCTCATAAATACCGACATACGAAAATGCCATAAGCTTTGCAATATGCGATTTTTTTATGCAAATGCCTATGACAGTAGGCATCCACAAAAAATATTTTAACAGAATTTAACAGAATTGTAAAGAATTAAAAAGAAATAAATAATATAAAAATTAGAAAAAAATTAGGGATTTAATAGGGATAAGTCAAAATAGAAAAAAATAAAATTAGGGATAATTATTTCCTTACTCTCTCTAGCAAAATAGAGAAAGTAATAATTAGGAATAATTACCCCTCTTTTTTTATCCCTAAAAAAATTAGGGATAAATTTTAAACTAAATATCCCCTTCCCTATTTTATAAAAGGTGGTGTTAGAAATTGTTTTTGATAGGTTTATTTATAGGACTTGTATTAGGCTCTAATATAAGTCTTTTTTTATATGCTTTGATAATAGCAGGCAAACAAGCAGATGAACAATTAGAAAATATGGTAGAAGTGAGGTAAAAAATAATGATTGTAGCGAGTTTATTGGCAAGTAGTAGTTTCATAATGACAAATAAAATTTTAATAAAAGCTGTTGGTACAGATGCAGCTATTTTATTAGGAGAATTATGTTCAGAATATAATTATTGGGAGCAAAGAAACGAATTAACTAATAAGTATTGGTTTTTTTCCACTCGTGAAAATATTGAGGATAATACAGGTTTATCAGAACATAAACAAAGAATGGCAATTAATATATTACTAAAGATGGAATTAATTGAAACAAAAAGAATGGGAATTCCTTGCAAGACTTATTATAAATTAAATGAAACTAATATTTTAAATTGTTATACTAGCACTCAAAAGAAATTGATAGAAATGCCTAAAAGTCCAGTAGTTGAAAATTTAGACAACAAGAACTTAAATAATTCTAGTACAAGTGATGAAATTTTTAAAGAACCTGATATTGAAAATTTAGACATAAATAATAATAAAAATAAAAATAATGAAAATCACACACACGAGGCAGAGCCAATCGAAGAAAAAAAAGAATATGCAATTAAAGTTACTATGACAGAAAAAGAGTATAATGACTTAGTTAATACTTATGGAATAGATATGGCAAAACAACTTATTGAGCAATTAAGTCTGTATAAACAATCAAAAGGAAAAAGCTATGAAAGTGATTATGCTGCAATTCTATATTGGGTAACTGAACGAGTGCATGAAATTGAGAAGAAAGATGCTAACTATAAAGCATTTAAAAACAAAACAAATAATAATAAAAAACCTAATTTCGACCAGAGAGAATATCCTCCTGGTTTTTTTGATGGATTATATGCCAATGGAATTAGAAAATAAAATTATGTGGAGGTAACTATGAAAAAGATATTAAAAAAATACTATGAAATGAATGATAATGAAAAGGATGATATAGAAGATTTATGTATTTTACATGAATTAGAAGAACAATTAGAAAATTATGAGGATTTAGGATTAGATATTGCTGATGAGGAGGTTATATTTGAAGAAATAAAAAATATTCTTCCATATAGCAATATTAAACATTCAGAAATTATTTCAAGATTATTAGAACTATTAAGGTGTAGAGATATAACTATAGATGATATTGCAGGAACTCCAACAGAAGAATTAATACAACTTATAACAGAAGATACAGGAGATTTTAAAGACACAAAATATGAAATAATAAAAGAATTTTCATGTGGTCTTTATTATTGTGTATTTATAAGACAAGGAGAAAAGTTTATTTTAATTTTTGAAAAAGACAACATTTCACATGTAGAAATATTCAATAGTTTTGAATCAATATTACGATATGTGATTAAAAACATATTGTTGTCAGAGGGAGAATCTATTGTATAATCCAGTTTTCAAAAAAATAGAGTATTATCTATACAGCTATGAGTTTATTGATATACACATAGAAGATTTAAGATCAGATTTATCTGACTTTGACTATAACCAAAATTATAGAAAGTATATTAAAAATAAAAGTAGCAGTTTAGAGGACCAAGTAATAAAGAATATTAATCTTGAAAGAAGAATCTTAAAAATAAAAAAATGGCAAAAGCTAATTACTTTTGTATTAAAAAAGTACAAGGAAACTAATTTATTATATTATCATTTTATTAATTTAAAGTATTTTCGCAAGGAAAGTCCTTTCAAAATACAAGAAAAATTAAATTTAAGTATATGCGAACAAAAAGATATACAAGCAAGGATATTGCAGTATATCTTTTTTGTTGCTGTAAAAAAGTCAATGCTAAGGAATGAATAGTGAGGTATGTATGGGAGTAACTAAGAAAACTGCTAGAGAAATAGCGAAAAAAATACTAGGATATATTCCTAAAGAAATGAGAGAAGAATATGCAAGTTATGAATTTGATACAGGAATGATTAAACTTTCTATATTCAAATATATAGAAAAATATCCTAAGCAAAGAGATTATAGTTATTTTAAAGTACACGATATAGCCTCAAATGAATTTCTTAACTATAATGGACCTTTTATTTCTTCTCAAATATTTATTCAAAATGAATGTAAAGGAGAAATAAAATTGGATGCAGAAAATTTACAAACAATTTTCTTTGAATATTCCAAAGAAATAGATGAGAATTGTTTGGAATTATAAAAAATATCAAGAGGAGGTGAATTCTTAGAAAATATGCAAAGGAAGGAGTTGATGGAAATTTATCCCCAAATTTTAGCGAAAGGAATGTAACTATATGGAAAAAACGATTACTATAGATATTTCAAAAGAGAATGGAAATGTCTTTATTTCAGAAGATGGCTCATCAGGAGCTACTTATCCAGTTGATTTTTCTAAAGGTAATGAGAAAGTTATTGAGGATATAAAAAAAGCATTTGAAACATATATAATTTCTTATTTGAATTATGAACCAGAAAAGGAAAATGACTATGAGATGCCATAAATTTTTAGCAATATTGTTGATTATTATGTTTCTCATAGTCTTTTTTTCGTGTTCGTATTTACTTCTAAAAGATTATTTTGAATTAAAAGATAATAATGATTCAAATGAAAATTTAATAGAAGAAACTATTGAAGTAAATGAAGAAACACAGGAGAAAATAATTGATTGGGATTATCTAAAATCAGTTAATGAAGATATAATTGGTTGGATTGAAATAGAAGATACTAAAATCAATTATCCAATTTTACAAGATAATAATAATTTGTATTATCTTAAACACACCTATAATAAAAAGTATAGTTCAAGTGGTTCAATATTCACAACAAATACTAACCCATTTGAAGATTCTGAAACTATAATTTACGGACACAATATGAAGAATGGAAATATGTTTTCTTTATTAGGAAAGTATCTCAATGAGGATTTTTTATATGCTCATCAACATTTCAAAATATATACTCCAAATGGCAACTATGAGGCAACTGTTTTTAGTGCATATTCAATAGCATTTGAAACAGAAAATAGTAATATAAAACAATTATACATCAATGAAAGGATAAAGTATTATCAGAAAGCAAGTAAATGTAAAGTATCAAATGTAGAAATTTCGAATAAAATAATAAAGTTATCTACTTGTTCATATATAAATGCAAAATATACACCAACAGAGCAGCGATATTATATAATCGCTAGTATTATCCCCATTGAATAAATAAATTGTGGAAAAAGGGCTGACAAATTCAAAAGATCACGTTATTATTAAGTTAAGAGGTGATAATTATGAAAAAGAAAGTCTTTATAACAATTTTAATTATATTAATTTTATTATTATGTAGTATTGGAATAGGTTATTTCGTTTATCCAAAAGATGAGTCTATTCCTTTAGCAAGAGAAGATATAATTGATTCAAATGAAAACACAATAGATAATTCTATGGATAACATTACATCTAATGAGATAGCAACAGAAATTAGCACTATAACCCCAGAAGTAGAAAATGAAACAAAAATAAATGATGAAATACCTAAAAAAGATGAAACTATAGTGGAGAAAACTGTAACTACAGTTTCTACTTCAAATAGTACAACAAAAAATACTACATCTACTAATAAGAATACTCAAAAAGGTAGCAAAGTAAATAAGGAGGAAGGTTCTAAAACCACTACTACTCCAACAAATATAGAAAATACAAAACCTACTGAACCTACTACATCAAAGCCAGTAGATAAACCTACTGAAACGAATAAAGTAACTCAACCTACCAGATGCACACATAACAATAATCATGGTATGGATGTTGGAAACTGTGGAAAATGGTTCAATTCTAAAGGTGAGGCAATTTCATATTACGAAGAAAAAATTAAATATTGGGATGAGTGGTGGAACAGCACAGATCCCAATGACACAAATGCAGATGCAACTTATTATAAAAACTGCCCTACAGGTTATGAGATTTGGAGTTGTATGTATTGCAATAAGTGGACTATTAACCTTTATTATAGGTAGAAAAAATATTTTTTAAAGTCAAGATTTAAGTCTTGGCTTTTTATTATGGAGGTAATTTTGAAAGAATATGAAAAAATAATAAATAAGAATGATAAACTACAAAATACTTTGGCTTTATATATATTGTTGGATCATGGAAGATTAAATTTACTGGATAAAGACTATTATAATGGATTATCTAAAGATATTGAGAGTAAAGAACATAAAAATCCTTTTATGACAAAAGAATATGAAAAACAAATCTTAGATATTTCAGTAAATATGGCTAAATTAAAACACAATGACATATATGACTTTATACAAAGTGAAATTGATTTATCAGATAAAGCATTAGAAAAAGAAGATGCTGATAATTCTCCAGATTATGATATATAGGAGGAACTATGTTAAAAAAAATATTATTAAAAATTCAGAAATTAGAGCAACAGAAAAAAACAAAAGTAGATAAACAATCAGAAATTCAAAAAGAAATTGATGACTTAGATCTGCAATTAAAAAGGTTATATTCATTTAAGAAAGATTACGAAAAATTAGAAAAAAATTCACAAGATTTCTTAAATAATATGGGTGGTAAAACTACTTGAATGATGAAGATAAAAAGCTGTTAGAGGCATATTTAAGGGAAATTAAAAAAAAGAGAATAATTGTATTCATTTCAATTATTTCCTTTATTCTTTTTTGCACCATTATTACTGGCAAATATTATATTAAAAATATACCTATTAATGAGAACTCAAACAATAATATAAATGTGCAAAAGAATGATAACAAGCCTTTAAATGAAATAGTCGAAAACAATACTACCAATTCTGAAATAATTTCTGAAAATGTAATTGAGAATCATATACAAAATAGCGAAAATGCTGTGGTAGAGCAACCACAAGAACAATCTTCAAAAGAAGATAAAAAACAAGAAGAAAAAGAACCTCAACCAAGTAAAACTACTGCATCAGAAAATAAAAAGAATGAAACAACAAAAAATAAACCTTCCAACAAAGACTTTCTATTTACTGATGGTTACACTATGGATAATGTATCACAGGTAGCACAAGAATATTTAAAATCTAGTGGATATGCTGGTGAATGTGTACCTTTGAAAGATAGTGAAGGTATTTACTATGGAATGAGAGTAATTTTTCATTAAATTTTATAAGAAATACAGAGCAAGTAATATACTTGTTCTTTTTTTAGGAGGAATTAAAAAAGTGATTAAAACAAAAAATTTTAATATTTATAAAAAAATGTTTGCAGTAATTCTTTTAATTATCACATTATTTGGAACAGTTCAACCTGTATTTGCTTTATCTGGATCAGGTAATGCAAATTGGGTTGGAGGACAATTTGCAACCTTTATGTGGACTACTGATAATGCAGATACAGAATATGGAATCTTAGCAAGAAGATTAATAAATGTATCTACAAACGAAAGACTTACTGTTTTTTGTGTAGAACATGGTGTGGATTTTGATACAGGAGTAATTAGCAATGGTGATTACTATGTACCAACAAATCCAACAATTAAAAGAGCTTGTAAGGTAGCTTATTTCGGATGGTATAGTAAACATCCAGATTATGTAATTGATGGTGGTATAAATGCAGATTCTATGATAAATCTAAAGAAAGATTATGTATTTACGCAACAAATGGTTTGGGAAACACTCGGACAATCTAGTGCAAGATTTGTAGATTCATCATTACAAAATGAATTTGTTTCATTTAAAAATAATATTAATAATCAAATTGCAAATATGGAGAAAAGACCTTCATTTGATGCAACCACAATAACTGTAGATGCAGGAGAAACACAAACAATTACAGATTCTAATAATGTATTAAGTCAATATAACAGTATTGATAAAACGGTAGATGGAATTAGATTTCAACATAATAAAGGTGAAAATACTTTAACAATAACTGTAGATGAAAATTGTTTATTGGAAAATTATAGAATATCAGATGCTACAATGAAAAGTTGGGGTTGTATAAAAGATGAAACAAGAGAAACAGACACAAATATATATTTTGAATTTAAAAACGGACAACAAAAGCAAATGATGGCTATGTCTTATAACGATCCAGTAACAATGGCTTTTTCATTAAAAATTAATCCTTTGGGAAATTTAGAATTAACAAAGTTAAATAATAATGGGGATCTTGTTGATGGTACAGTTTTTACAGTAAATGGACCTGGATATAATGGTGATGTCGAAGTAAGAAATGGAAGAATTACTTTAGAGAAAATCAAAAAAGGCAGCTATACTATTCGTGAAAAATCAGTAGGAACAGGCTACTTATTAAATACAGAAACATATAAAGTAGAAGTTAAACCAAGTCAAACTGCTACACAAGCAATCGTAAATAGTGAACCTACGGGAGAATTATCATTAACTAAAATCGATATTGATACTGGTAATAGTAAGCGAGTTGATGGAACAGTACATCATGGAGATGCTTCCATTGAAGGAGCTGTATATAAATTATATGCAGATGAAGATATATACAATGTTCAAAGAACTGTAAAATATTTTTCTAAAAATGATGAAATTGGAACATATACATTTAATAAAAATGGGGTTGCAACTGCAAAAATCACAAATACTTCTACAAAAGCTAATATTGAGGCAAAAGGTGATAAAATAGTAGGACTTCCAATGGGAAATTATCGGTTGCTTTGAAACTATAGTTCCGACTGGATATACAAAAGATACCAATGTGTATAAATATACTTTCTCTTATAAAGATTCAAACACTAAAGTAATTCCTATATCTGGAACTGTATCAAATAAAGTTCAAAAAGCACCATTTGAAGTGATAAAAATAACTTCAAATGACAATACTGTTACAGATGTTGTTGAAGGTGCTGAATTTACAGCAATATTAACTAAATATGTAACTTACTATGGTAGCTTTGATGAGGCTTTAAAACATTTAGACCAATATGCAAAAGATGAGTATTCAATCTTTAAAACTTCAAGCAATGGGCATGGTACTTCTGGATTGCTCGCTTATGGAGATTTTACAGTTCGTGAAACCTATACACCTTCGCCAGAGATTGAGGCTGTGGAGGACTTTTATGTTACAATAGATAGAGATAGTAAAACACCAGTCAAAGAAATGGTTGCAAATGATTTTCCTTTTGAATCATATATCAAATTAGTAAAACAAGACAAAAAAACTGGAAAAGTTGTAACATTCTCTAATGCAACATTTAATTTATATAAATTAAATGAAGATAACAATACTTGGGAAAAGGTATCTTGTAAAGTAGGAAAAAATTATTATGATTCTTGGACTACCGATAGTGAAGGGATTGCTCGTACAGAAAATAAACTTGGGGCTGGGCGCTATAAATGCTCTGAATTGGTTATTCCAAATGGCTTCTTACAATTAGATGAAGATGTAATTTTTGATGTAAATAACAGAAATAAAACTTTAAATTACGATAAGGATTTAGATGCTTGGATAACTGTAACTATTAAAAATGAGCAACCTATTGGAAAATTAGTAATTGATAAATCTGTAGCACTAAGAGAAAATATTGATACATCTTTAGTTGATGTTAGTGATTTAAGTAAAATTAAATTCAAATTAGTTGCAACAGAAAATATCCTTGATATGGCTGATGGAAGTATTATCTATCCAAAGGATAAAGAAATTGGCACTTATTCTCTTTCAAAAGAAGGCGATTTAACAATATCTGACCTTCCTATGGGAAAATACGAATTTTTTGAATGTGCTACTTTGGATGGTCTAGTTTTAGATGATACTAGACACAAAGTTGAGTTCTCACAAAAAGATACTACTACAAAAGTATATACTGACACAAGAGAAGTTATTAATGATACAACTATTATAGAGATAAGTAAACAAGATATTGGTGGTAATGAAATTGAAGGTGCTAAATTACAAGTTATTGATAAAAACAATAAAGTGATTGATGAATGGGTATCTACAAGCACTTCTCACACAATAGAAGGTTTAAAAGTAGATGAATCATATATTCTTCACGAAGAAATTTGTGTAAATGGATTTGTAAAAGCTACAGATATAGAATTTACTGTTACAAATACAAAAGAAATTCAACCTGTTACTATGATAGATAAAGTTTTAGAAGTTAGCAAACAAGATATTGCTGGTAATGAAATTGAAGGGGCTAAATTACAAGTTCTTAATGAAAATAATGAAATAGTTGATGAATGGGTATCTACAGATACTCCTCACCATGTGTCTGGATTAGAAGAAAATAAGTCTTATATATTACATGAAGAAATTTGTGTAGATGGATTCGTAAAGGCTACAGACATAGAATTTACAGTTACTACAGATAAAGAAACACAAAAAGTTATTATGGTGGATAAAATTGTTTCAATGAGTAAACAAGATATTGGTGGTAACGAAATTGAAGGGGCTGAAATGACTGTTACAGATGAAAATAATGAGATTGTCGATAGTTGGACTTCAACAAAAGAACCACACCATATATCAAATTTGGAAGAAAATAAAAAATATGTATTACATGAACTATATGCTCCTGACACATTCGTAGTTGCAACGGATGTAGAATTTACAGTTACTACAGACAAAGAAACACAAGAAATCGTTTTAATTGATAAAACTGTAGAGATAAGTAAACAGGACATTAGTGGCAATGAAATTGAAGGTGCTACTATGGTAGTAACAAATACTAAAACTAAAAATATTGTAGATAAATGGGTATCAACTGATACGCCTCACAAAGTTAGTGGTTTAGTTGAGGGCGAAAATTACATTTTACATGAAGAAATTTGTGTGGATGGATTCGTAAAAGCTACAGATGTAGAATTTAATGTTACTACAGATAAGGAAACTCAAAAAGTTATTATGATTGATAAAGTCGTTAATGTAACTAAAACAGATTTAACAAATGGCGAAGAAATAGAGGGGGCTGAATTAGTTGTAACAGATGAGGAAGGAAATGTTGTGGACGAATGGATTTCAACCAAAAAACCTCACTCTGTATCTAATTTGGAGGAAAATAAAATTTATGTATTGACTGAAAAGACAGCTCCATATCGGATTTGAAGTTGCTGAAAGTATAACATTTACAGTTACTACAGATAAAGAAACACAAGTTGTAGAGATGAAAGATATGCCTATATTGAGGTCAGTTCAAGTAGAAAAAGTAGACAAAGCTACTGGAGAACATATTAAATCTAATAAATTTGAATTTAACCTTTACGAAGATGAGGCTTGTACTAAACTTATAAAAACTGTTGGTGCAAACGAATTTGAAGGAACTGCATTATTTGAGGATTTAAGATTTGGCACATTTTATATCAAAGAACGGTAAAGCACCTCTAGGCTATAGATTATCTGATGAAGTAGTAAAAATTGAAATCAATCCAGATGGTGTCTTTGCAAATGGAGTATCTTTAGAAGAAAATGATGGAGTATATAGCTTCGTTTACTATAATTCATTATTACCATTTATTCAAACTGGAAATGAAATGAATTATCTTTTAATATTTAGTCTAATGGGATTATCTCTAGTAGGAATTGCTACTGGTGTAATTATCATAAAGAGAAAAAACAAGAAGAATAACTAAATTGAGTGGGTTTTCCCACTCTTTTTTCTTTTGTAAAGGAGGGATTTAATATTCAAACTAATATTATATACAACTTTGAAGATTTACAAAATTTACTATTAGATAAAACACAAAATGGCTCTTTTTATCTATTATTTGATGATATTTATTTTGAAGAAATTGAAAAAGATACTGTAATTAATAGAGATGTATATATCCTTGCTAGAAGAATATCTAAACCATTTAACATTATTAAATATATCACTTTTAATGTAAAAGAAATATATTCTACAAAGCAAATATACGAATTAATAGATATTTTAAGGAAAGATACTACTATTATTGTTACTATATTTAATCCAAATAAAAAAGAAGTTTTTTTATTATTTATTAGTAACAAAGATGATTCTATATTAGAACATCATATTAAAACATTTATGGAATTGGAGGTGGATTAGGCTATAGGACATAAATCACAAATAAGATTAATTACTACTAAAGAAGGTTTATCTGTATTACAAAAATTAAATGTATTTATAAATGATGATTTTTTGCAAGTTATTTTAAAAAATCCAACAATAAATAAAACTTTTGGTCAAGTTATATATCTTGGATGGGATGATGTTAATTTATCCAAAGAACGTTTATTAAAAGATGTAATGATAGATTTAGAAGAACACGATATATCATATACATTATCTATAATTGGAGAATCTACAGGAGAGGAAGAAATAAATTTACATTATGAATCGAAAACTAAAGAAATAAAAAGTCTGCCTTTTCCCTCAATTATATATACTTTTGATGAAAAGAATATGGAAGAACAGTTGCAATATTATGAAAAACATTCAAAAGATACAAAACAAACGGAGGAAATAGAATATGAGTGATGTATATGATGAAATTTTAAATAGTTCTAATATTCAAACAATATTAGAACATTATGGATTAAAAATTACAAAAAATAAATGTAACTGTCCTTTTCACAATGATACTCACCCATCTATGAGTATTCACTCTGGTAAAGGAATTGCAAAGTGTTTTGTTTGTGGAAGTGGTGGAAATGCAATTTCATTCATCCAAAAATATGAAAATGAGATAAACCATAATCCAATCAGTTTTAAGGATGCAATGCAAAAGGCTATTGATATTCAAGGGCTAAATATTACTATTCCTAGTAATAATATACCTCTAACAGAAGAACAACAAAGAGTACAAAGGTTAAACAACATTTTAAAAGATGCAATCACAATTAGTGAAAATAATTTAAGAGTAAATAATATTGACTGTCAAAATGCTTTAAATTATTTAAAAAATAGGAATTTATCTACAGAAATTATAAGTCAATTTCATATTGGTTTTAATGTAGCTACAAATAATATAATGAATAATCTTTTATCAAAATATTCTTTGGATGATCTGATAGAAGTTGGAATTGTCAAAGATACTGGTAATGGTTATATAGATGTATTTAGCAATAGAGTAACTATACCTATTTTTGACAGTAACGGAAATGCTGTTGGATTTGGTGCAAGAGCAATAAATGATAGTATTAAACCAAAATACTTGAACACAAAGGAAACAGAGATATTTAATAAAAGCAATCTATTATTCAATTATCATAGGGCTAAATCTTATGCTAGGAATGATGAGCTTATCATTGTCGAAGGATATATGGATGTAATTTCTGCAAAAGCAATGAAAATAGATAATGTAGTTGGTTCAATGGGAACGGCACTAACAAAAGAACATATAGACTTAATAAAAAAATTAAAATGTGAAGTAACTCTTTGTTTAGATAATGATAACGCAGGTAAAGAGGCTATGATTAGGATTATTCCAGAATTATTAAAGGCAAAATTAAAAGTAAATGTATTAGATATTGCTAAGTTAGGTAATTATAAAGACTTTGGGGATTTGCAAATGGCAAATATAACTAGAGAGCAAGTATATCAGACTAAAATATCTGCATTTACTTTTTTACTGAAATATAAATATATCCAAGATAAAAAATTATCTGTAGAAAATATCCACAGTATATACAATAAAATGTGTAAAGATGGATTAATAAAAGATACAAAAGATGCTTTAAATTTCAAAGAATTTATAACTAATAATTCTGACTATTCAAATGATGAAATAGAAAAAATTATTAATCCTACAGAAGTAAAAGAAAATAGGGTTAATAGATATAAGGATGTATTTTTTTATTACTATATAATTGGATTAATAAAAAACTATGCTAACAAGCATCAAGATAACATTTTATTGAAATATATAGAATCTGGGAAACTAGATTCTAATACTTTAACTAAATCTTTAGATAATGAACAATATTTAAAGGATGATAGCTTAACTGTTAATATAGGTAGTTATATCAAAAATTATATATTCAAATCAGAACAATATATCAATTTTCAAAATGATAAAATGTTTATCCTTGAACACTTACTGAATAATGTTAAGGCTTTTGATTCTAAAGGAAATAAAGTAAGTCTTAATTTATCTAAGGAACAAAAAGAACTTTTAATAAAACAATACAATGATAGTTTTGACAATAATATTAAGGAGTATATTGAAAATAGTCCAGATGAATTTGAAGAAATTTTCATTGCAAATTCTCATGAACAATTTGAAAAATTATTTCCTAAGACTTATGAAAAACTACTAAAAGAGCAGTCTATTTCTCGTTTTAAAAATGAAATGGTAATGGAGGCTGTTAGGTATGGTTTTGCATATTCAGATGATATGAAATCTGCAATGAGTAGAGAGTTTGTAAATAATGAGAAATTTAAGACTTTATTAGTATTTAATAACAATAAAAATATTTTAGGATTAACTGCTGAAAGTATTAAAAATACTGAATATGAGATTAAACAGGAAATAGAACCACAAAAAGAAACTATTATAGAAAAAGAAGAAATAAAAGAATCTAAGCCTATGTCTATTTTTATAAAATTATCAGGTAAAGAGAAAGAAACCTATAATGGTATGTATCTTCCAATAGATGATACAAAGCAAATTTATATTCCAAAACAATTATATAAAAAAGATGATAATAGAATAGAAATATTAAATAATCAAGCTAATCAAGCCAATATGAGTGAATATAAAATAGATAATAATGAGCATAAAAAGAAATTTCATAGCAGATTAACATTAGATGAATTCTATAAAAAATATTTTAAATTATATTCAATACAAATGGAAAAAGAGGTGATGGCTTAATGCAGGCAAGTAACAAATCAGATGCAGCACAAGTTTATGAAGGTGCTACAAGAGCAACCAAAGTAGGTATAAAAGATAGTTTTAAATACTTATTAAAACCTTTATCTATATTTGGGTATCACTACTTCCTAGAAGGAATCAAGGCAGTTCAAAAAGATGGATCTACGAAAGAGTTAGAAAAACTAACTAATCTTTCCTATGATGAAACCATTAGGATAATGCAGAAATGCCAAAATGATGGTATTAGAGTAGTTGCATCAGAAAGAAAATTATCTACAGAAGATAGTGAATTTGGAAAAAAGAAATCTTTGTATGAACAGAAAAGAATCACAAGATATGCTCGTAAAATAAAGCAACTTAGTGATTTGAAGGCACATTTTCCTAAAACTGCTCAATTTATTAAATTAGATTCAGTTATAAAAAAATATCAGGATAAGCAAAATACAGAGATTAAGCATCATAAAGATAAATATTATAATATATACTATAATAAATCAAAAGCTCCTTATATGGCTGATAGAATAGCAGATTTAATAGAGTATAGAACTGGGATTTCACAAAAACTATTTGATGAAAATACACAATCTGCAATCGAGCAACTAAGAAATGGTGGAAAAAGTTTAAATTCAGAACAATTAAGAAATCTATCAGATAAGTTCAAATTACATGATATGGGAAATGTAGGAATAGATAAATTTAAACAAGATTATTGTGTTCACGAGATGCCTTTTTCTTCATTTATGTCTATTGAAGATGATCTTGAAGTTGCAGATATTCCTTATGGTATTAAAATCATTGAAAATGAAGATGAGGAAAAAATCGCTAACATATACTTTGAAAATAAACATCTTGAAAGATACAATGAATTAGGCTTTAATGATTATGGGCAAATGTATGTATATGGGAACAATAATAAAAACTTTCAATGGAATATCCAGTCGCAAGAGGAGTTAGTTTCTTTTAAAAGTAAAACTGGTAATGAGGAAAAACAAATATACTCTACTTTATCTGGCAAAAACTATATTATGAAAAGACAAGAAAATGAATGTTTTTGGACTGTTGCAAAAGCAGACTTAAAGGAACTTGCAGAAAAAGAAAAAAAAAGAGATGTAGTAGGTGAAGAATTAGAGAGATTGCATATTTTTGAACAATTAGAAAAAGATGCAAACAACTCCCCTACTATAGCTGAAAATCCTAAAGAGATAGAGGTTAATTTTGATGAAAAAGAAGTAGGTGATGTGTAATATATGCTGATAAAAAAAGATAAAAAAGCTCCTGTTCTTTTACTACTTATAGCATTTATAGTTATTTTTTATTATATGCTTAGAGTAACAACTCTAGTAAATAGCAATAATGGAATTTGGGATTTAGAATTTTTCAACATTGCCCTTAGTGAAATATATAAATTAAACACTCCTGTAGATATTACAAGTAAAAATCTTGCAATATCTGCGGGGGTGTCTTTTTTTATGCTTATGATATATGAAACCTATCGTATGCAAAACAAAAGAAATGTGCAAGAGAACACTTATGGATCTGCTGAATGGAGAACTTCAAAGGATATTGAAAATAAAAGAGATAAAGTATTTGAAAATAATATGATTTTATCTCAAACAGAGTTCATTTCTAAAAATATGAAAAAAAGTGGAATGAATAGGCATGTAATATTACTCGGTAGACCTGGTACTCGGTAAATCTCGTTATTATTTTAAACCTAATATTCTAAATGCTACTGGAACAATAATAGTAACAGATCCTAAACGGAGAGTTACTTAGAGATTGTGGATATTCATTGAAGAAAAAAGGCTATACAATTAAGGTCCTAAATTTAGATGAAAAATCAAAATCTAATCATTATAACCCTTTTGTATATATAAAAGAATTACCTACTTTTGATGAAATAATAGGAAATGAAAATCCTAATCATAAAATACAAGAAGATGATGTAATGACCTTAATTAATACTTTAATGGTTAATACAAAGAGTGAGAATATTGAAAATACAAGTGGAGATCCATTCTGGGAAAAATCAGAAATGATTTATTTACAAGCTCTATTCTATTACACAATTAGACACTATGATAAACCACATCAAAATTTTTCAACTATTTTGAAATTAATTCGTTTATCTAATCCAGATTCAACAGGTGTTTCTCCTTTAGATAAACTTTTTGATAATTGGGCCAAAGATGAGCCAGACCACATTGGAGTAAAACAATATAAGCATTTCAAGGTTGCTGCATCTGCTCCAAAGATGATGTCTACCATCATCATGGTTGCAACTGCAAGACTTGCAGCATTTAACATTAAGGAAATAGCAGATTTAACTAATACTGATGATATGGAATTAGAACGAATCGGTATGCCTATTAATGATAATTCACCTATTCTACAGAAAATCAATGCAGATACTGGAAAACATATAGGAAATGGAAAAGTAGCTTATTTTATTATTACAAAACCTAGTGATTCTACTTTCAACTTCTTAGCAAGTATTTTTTATACACAAGTATTTGCCATGATAGATGAAAATGCTAAAAGACTTGGTGGAAGTCTTGTTACTCCTTTGGAAATTTATATGGATGAGTGGGCACAGCTACGGAGAAATACCTCGATTTGTAGAGGAACTGGCTTATTTAAGACGGTTTAAATGTACGGAATAACAATTCGGACTTCAAAGTCTAAGCCAATTAAAGAAAAAATATAAAGATTCTTGGGAGTCAGTTTTAGACTGTGTTGATACTACTTTGTTTTTGGGTAGTAATAGTAAAGAAACACTTGAATATATTGTGGCTTTACTCGGTAAAAAGACTTGGTATAAGAAAAGCACAGGTAGAACTTTCTCAAAACAAGGTTCTAGTAGCACGAATTGGGATATAGTAGGTAGAGAACTCGCTACATTAGATGAATTATCTAAGATGCAAAAAGGTTACTGCATAATATTTATATCTACAGTTGGAGCGTTTTACTCTAAGTTATATAACTTAAATGAACACCCTAATTATTCGGATTTATACGAACCTTGGGCTAATAATAATGATAAGTTATACGATCATAAGCAAGAGTTGGAATATCAAGAAAATTTCAATTATAAATTGCTATATGATTTGGGATTACAATTTGTTAAACCTATTCAGAATTCAAAAATTGAAAAGGTTGATAGGCAAGAAGTAAAAGAACTTTTAAAATCTGGCACAATACAGTTAGAAGATTTAAAAGTTGCTTAAAAATAATTGAATAATTTAGGAGGCAATTCCCTAAATTATAATAGTTATTTTCTAACTATATAGGGGGATTGCCCCCTTTTTATAGTTAGGAGGATTTATGAAAAACTTAATAAAAAGTTTTAAAGAAAATAAAAATAAATTAAAATCTAAATTAATTACATTAAGCACAAGCATAGGTGTTACTTTAATGTTAGGTACTAGCAAAGTGTGTGCTGCATCTGGAACGGAATCTATTGATTCTTTCATTAACTTTGCTTGTGATTGGTTGACCAAGATTCGGAGGAGTTGTTGCTCTTGTAGGAGGAGTAATGTTTGCTTTAGGTTGGCAACGTGAGGATGCAGAACGGAAAATCAAGAGGACTTATGACACTTATGGCTGGATTTATGTTAGTTGCGATTGCTCAATCAAAAAACCTATTTGGACTATAAAAGAGGAGGAAATTTATAATTGGATGGAATTATAAGAATTCTCTATAGTTTTAAATTTACAGTATTTCGGAGTTACCTTAGATAGTGGTAATTTAATTGGTTCAGTACAACAATTAACTAATTTTTCGAGTGTTCAAAATATTAATATTTGGTCCATTGGAAAAGTGGTAAATGACTGTATTGTTCCTGTAGCACTAAGTTTGCTTATTCTTTTTTTTATGATAAATCTAATAAAAAAAGCTATGGAAGTAGATAGAATTTCTTGGGAGAGATTGGCTATGTCTTTTGTAGCTTTTTTATTATTAAAATATTTCATTATGAATGGCTATAGTTTTATGTCGGCAATAATGAATATTGTAAATGACATATTTGTTAGTGTTACAAATGTATTAAGTAATAATAACTCTAACATTAATATTGCAGATACTCTTATAAACGCCGTTCCAGATCGGATTTGTAGATAGTATTATGACATATCGGATTATACCTAATACTATTCATTCCATTTATGACGACAATCGTTCAAATTTTAACACAAATATTTTTAAGAGTAGTAAAATTAATATTTTGCTTTGCCTTTGCCCCTATCCCTCTTGCCTTATCTGTAGATGATGAAGGTAGAGGAAAAGCAATTCAGTATTTTCTATTTGCAGCATCTGTAGGAATAGAGGCAATTATTATTTACTTGGCTACGAATATTTATGCGATTGGTCTATCTGGACTAAGTTCTACAGTTGGTTCAACAAATGCAATATCTACCATTGTTGCAATGTTGTTTCTAAATGGTATGTACCTTGCAATAATTCAATATGCTAGCCAATTCGCAGAAAAATTGACAGGAGGTCATTAAGATTATGGATAATATAGAGATAACAGTTTTTGATGAGATAAACGACTACAAGGAAAAGATATATTTCTTTAATTTTAGGCAATGGCTTTTTGCTATATTAATAGTTGCTTTAGTTGTTCCTACTTATCTTCTTTTAAAAGATAGGATTGGTAGTGAAATAACAAGTTATATAGTAATTCGGAATAGCAGGAATTCTTGGTTTTATAGGATTCGTTAAAATACATGAATTACCAGCTGAAAAAATCCTACCTTATTGGTTTAGACATTATTTATGTTTTGCTAAACCACTTCACTATATGACTGATGAAGAATTTAAAAAGCAACATCAAAAAAATGGCAAGAAAAAGCAAATAGGTACTAAAGAAACTAATAAAAACACTTCAAAGATTACTAAAAATGAAATTAAGGAATTAAAGAAAAAGCAAAAACAAGAAAAGTTGCTACAAAAAGCTAAAAAGAGATATGGAATTGATGATAATAAATCTCAAAATAAAATTATAGAGAAAGACAATAAAGATAGTGATAAAGGAAATGAACTATCGGAGAAACTTTCTAAATTATCAAAGGAACAACAAGATGCCCTTTTGAAACTATTAGAGAGGTAATAAATTTATGAAATTAACAAAATGGGAAAGAAAATTTTTAAATTATTATTTGAATAATTTTAATGCAAAGTGGATGAGAGTTTTTAATAACAAGCATCCACTTTTAGAAACTAGGGTTGATTTATTTAATATCTATAAAATGAAATTAAAAGGTCAACCAGTTGTAGGTCAAGAAACACTTACATCTATGTTTAAGCAATTAAAAGAAGGAGAAATGTATCTTATTACAGACCTTCTAAAACAAGATAAGGAGGATAATATAGTTTGACTAAAGTAAAAAAAGATAAGAAAGTAAAAAGTAAAAGAGAATCAAAATTTAGCCTTTTCTTAAAAAAACGAAAAGCAAATAAAATAGCAAAACCTCGCACCACTTCTCAAATTATGAGTATGTTTTTTAAATCATATAATGAAAATACTTCTATCCTACAGTTAGATGATGAACATTATTCTGTATGCTTTGAATATCAAGATATATCTTTTTCAAAGGCTGATTACGAAACACAGGAAAGCATATTTTTAAAATGGGTATCATATTTACATTCATTTAACTTTAATGACCATATTCAAGTTATAAAAATAGGCACACCTGTAAAAAGAATTGATTATAAGAAAAACTATATATATGATGAAAACAAACTACAAGGAAATAAATTAAGGATAGGAAAAGAATTTAATACACAAATTGAAAATTGTTTAGGAAATAAAGAAAATATATCTTGTGATACTAGACTTATAACAATAAGTACAAAAGCAGAAAGTCTAGCAGATGCACAGGATATTTTTATGCAATATCAATTAAGAACAGAAGAAAAATTTAAAGAACTAAAATCAAAAATTAGAAGGATAAGTATTGGAGAAAGGTTAGCACCTTTATATAATTTGTTCCATACTAATTTAATGGAAGATGAAGGAATTACTGATATTATTAAATATGCTAAGGATAACAATTTAAGTATTTATGATGTTTTGGCAAGTAAAGAAGATGTTTCTTTAAGAGAAAAAAATTATATTAGCATTGGAAATAAAAAATTTATCAGAGTAATGTATGTTAGTAGACTGCCTAAGTCTATAACTCCTAGATTTTATAATCGAATTTCCACACTTGAAAATTGCAATATCATAACAACACTTAATATAACTCCTACAGATCCATCAAAAACTATACAAAAAGTTAATAAAAAAATAAGTGGTATGAAAACGGAGAGGCTTGAAAAGATTAAAAAAGCCAATAAAAATAACTACAGTTATGAGGCAGTTAGGGATGAGAAATTAGAAGATGCTTTAAGAGATGCACAATCTTTAAGAGATGCTTTACAAAAGAAAAAGCAAAAGCTATTTACCAATAATATTCTTATCTGTATTCAATCAGATAGTTTGGATGAACTAGAAAAAGAAACTAAAATGATAAAAAGTATTGCAAGTGAGCATTTAATCACAGTCTATAATTTAGATTGGCAGCAACTTGAAGGATTACAGAATTGCCTTGCCTTTGGTTATAATACTTTACAAATGCAAAGGTCTTTAACATCAGAAAGCACTGCTGCAAATGTACCATTCAACACCAAAGACTTAATGCACGAAAATAGTATATTCTATGGAATTAACCTAGTATCAAAAAATCCAGTTTTTGCAGATAGAAAGAAATTGTTAAATGGCAATGGATGTGTTTTGGCAACTTCTGGAGCTGGAAAATCATTCTCAATAAAACTGAATATAGAGCAAGTTTTGTTAAGATACCCACAAGATGAAATTGTTATTTTAGATCCACAACGGAGAATATAAACCCTTAATTGATGCCTTTGGAGGTCAAACATTAAATATTAGTACCTCTAGCAACACCTATATAAATCCTTTCGATTCTTCTCTGCAATATGAGAATGATGAAGAAACTCTAAATAATAAAATAGAATTTTCATTAGCATTTATAGAATCGCTTGTATCAAGTGCTGGTCTTAGTGGAGAACAAAAAACACTTGTTGATAGATGCACAAAAAATATTTATGAGGAATATCAGATTCATAATTTTAGTGAACAATATGAACCAGATTTTATAAAATTCTATGAAGAATTAATGAAACAACCAGAAAGAGAAGCTAAAAATCTTGCCTTAGTTCTTGAAAGATACGTTCTAGGGGGAATGGATATATTCTCTAAAAAAACAAATATTGAAATAAAAAATCGTTTGATTTCTTTTGATATATCAGAATTGCCTCGTTCTATTCAGACAACGGGTTATCTTGTTGTTTTAGAGCATATTATGAACAGATTAAAAAGAAACAAAAATTTAGGAAAACATACTTGGATTTTTATTGATGAGTTCCACATATTGTTAGCAAATCCTTACTCTGCCGATTATATTGCTAAAATTTATAAGACAGGTAGAAAAGAAAATGCAATACCTACCATAATCACGCAGAATATTCGGGGATGTAATTAAAAATGAGCAAGGTTGTAAAATACTATCTAATTCAGAATTTGCAATGATTTTAAAACAAAAGGCTTTAGACCTACCTGCTATATGTAAAATATTTGATATTTCAGAGGAAGAATCAAGATATGTAATGGATTCTCCAGCAGGTCAAGGAATATTGGTGTATGGTGAAGATAAAGTTCCTTTTAGAAATCAAATTTCAAAAGATTCTTATATATATGAATTAAATCAAACATCTAATATGCAACTTAAAGTAGCTTAGGAGTTAGTAAATGGCAAATGAAAACAATAATTCTAATAAGGATATTGCAAATTCTTTAAGTAAATATTCTGATTATGCAAATAAAAGTACAAACCTTGTTTTAGATAGTGCAAATGCAATCAATAAGTGGTATTCAGAACAATTAGATAAAATAACTGAAAGTGATATTAAATCTAATAGATTAGAAACATCTATAGATAATTCTACAGATGAAATAGAAAATATTACAAATCAACCACAGACAAAACTTGAAACAAAAGTAGATAATTATGATGAACTACAAACAAATAATAGCAATGATATACAAAAGATTATCAATACCAATAATAGTAGAATTAAAACACAAGTATTAGATAATGAAAGCATTGAAAATGCTGATAATATTGAATCTACAAATAATTTAGAAAATAATATAGAAAACACTTCTAATAAACATAGTAAAATACCTAAAAGAATTGCAACTACTATAAAAGGTGCGAAAATTATTAGCAATACTACTAATAAAGTAATTAAAACTGGTAAAAACATAAATACGGGATTAAATGAAGGTGGTTTAAAAAGTTTTGAACATACCTCTAGCAGAATAATGACAAAGCCTGTAAAAAAGGTTACAAATAAGGTTACACATAAAGCTACAAATCTTGTTGCAAAAGGTACAAAGAAAGTAGTTAAAAAAGTTGGAACAAAAGTAGTCCAAAAAACAACACATCTTATGATTAAATTAATGAAGTTATTAGTGAAATTAATAGCAAATGTAATGAAATTAATAATTTCTATGTTACCAGAGATTGCACCAGTCATCATTATACTTGTTGTAGTAGTAGCATTTTGCAGTTTTTTTCGGTTTGGGTATGAGTGAAGATACTAAGAAGAATTATGAACAATTTATGATTTCTATTCAAGATGAGTATGACAAACAAACTGTAGAATATTATAATCAGGGAAAAATTGTTCAAGGTACAATAGAAGGAAAAGGTTTTATAAATTGGAAAGCTCCACTTTCTATAATTCAGATGCTTAATGGAGATTTAGTATTTGATAATGCTGAGAAAGAACTTTTAAATTCTTTTAAGGATGCTGGATTATATGAAAAAATATCAGAGGAAACCTATACTTACGAAAAAACGATAGAGGAAACAGACAGAAATGGTAACAAAACTACCAAAAAGCAAACTGTTACAGAAACAAAGAAAATTGTTTCTAATCCTTCTCTAAATGATTATATAAATTGGTGTAATAACAATTTTAGTAAAATTAATAAATATAAAAAAGATAAGAAATTAAAATATGATTCTAAACAAACGAAATTTACTGATAATGAAGTGGAACAAATAAAGCTATTATATAATTCAAATAATTTCTTTGATTTATTTAGTGGAAGTTTTAAAGAAAGATATGCTTATTTAAGTGTAAGTATTGGTGATGAACAAATACAAGCAATTTACAATGAATTTCTAAAAAATATTGGAGTCAGATATTTAATGGATCATAGTAACTTAAAATATGATGAGTGTATGAGTTACTATGATTGTTCAAGTTGGGTTATCCATTGCTTAGCACATTGTGGAATCATAACAATTCCAAACACAGGAGCACAAGGAATTTACAATGGATACTGTTATCCTGTATCTATAAATGACAGAAAAGCAGGAGATTTAATTTTCTTAAAAGACACCTATGATACTGGTGAGCCTGGTAGTATATCTCATATTGGTATTTATATGGGTGAGCTTACTATAAATGGTAAAACTACAGAATGGGTAATTGATACTCGGAGGCAATCCTTCTGGAGTACGAATTCGAGAATATAAAAATGGATGGTGGAATGGTCCTAATTTTTATGGATTTGCTAGATTGAAAGGTAATTAAGATTGAAAATATTAAAAAAATTAATAAAAATGCTATTTAGAAGTATGTTTTTTGCAAATATACTTATGTTAGCAATTTGTTTTGAAAGTACAGTAATTAGAATGAGTATAATAATTTTTATATACTCATTCTCTTTTTTTATAATAGTAATGAAAGCAGGTGATGTTATGGCATATCCTAAGAAAGCAGATGTAGACTGGTATATTCCAAAAACTAAAAGAGCATTTGCTCATAGTACACAAGCAACAAGCGATTTAATTGAAGTTCTAGCCGAACAATATTTAACGATAATAGATGTTTATAATGCTATTAATTATGATGATGAAGCAAAACAAATTTTAAAATATTACATTGATAAAGGTTATGGAAATTTCATTTTAAGAGATATGCTGCAAAGTAATTTTAATGGCTACTATAGAAAATTAGAAAATGAAAATATAATTGCTTTAACTCCAAATGAATTAAAGCAACATTTAGATTTTGCTAATATTGATAATATAAAAAGAACTATATTAAAGCAATTACCAGATGACTATGATTATAACTATTAGAAGGTGAATATATGGATAATACAATACAAATGAACTTATTTGAATATTTTATGGATGAAGAAAAATTTTCAATACAAGATGCTACAAATCTAATAAAAAATGTAAAAAGTATGGATGTAAACAATGAATCAATACGAGCTCGTATTTATGAAGGTGTTGATAGAGGAATTTTCAAAAAAATAACCAGAGGTGTTTACAAGGTAACTAGGCAACTAAAGGATGAAGAAAGCACTTGTTTACTTATTAATGGTGATGGCAGAGATTTAAGTATGATAAAAGACCATTCTATTGATGGAATTATTACAGACCATCCATACGATCTACAAAAAGCTTTATCTGGTGGAAATAGAAAATTTGCTACATTTGAACTTTTTAAATATGAAAGTAAAGACTTTAAAGAGAAACAAAGAGTTTTAAAAGAAGGTGCATTTTTAGTAGAGTTTTTGCCTGAGGAATCACAAGTAAATTATGAATACCTTTACGAAATAAAAAAGATGGCTCAGGATAATGGATTAAAATATTTTGCAAAAGTTGCATGGGTAAAAGGAAATTTTATTGCTAATACTGGAAGGAAAGCAAAAAATTCAGAAGATGTAATGATATTTTCTAATGGAGAACCTCGAAATTTAAAATTAGATGCAAAGAAAAACCTTGCTATTGCTAAACAAAATAATTTAGAAGTAACAGGAAAGTCCTCGTATGAAATTAGGGATATGTTACAAGAAAATAATCTGGATGTTGCATATATGAAGGGAACTAATGGAATGTTACCTACAGTATTTAATCATCAACCTAAAAATGTAAAGGACAAAATTATGGAGGCAGAAAAGCCAGTAGAATTAATAGAAGAAATTATTGAATATGTTTCTAAACCATACGAAACTCTACTCGACCAGTTCGCTGGTAGTGGGAATTTTGTAATTGCTTGTCATAACAAAGATAGAAATAGTATTGCTATTGAAAAAAATAATAGTATGTTTGAAAAAATGAAAAATAATATTGAAAAAAATTTAGATGTTAAATTTGATGAAATGGACTATGATTATTAATTGATAAATAAATTTTATTATGGTATAATCAACTCAACTAATAGTAATTGTGCGCCCAGCAAAGGGTAAGTAATCTAACGGGTGGAAATCCCGTCT
>CANDRW010000012.1 GCA_947388675.1 uncultured Clostridium sp.
GTCCAAAATACTCCTGGTGACACTGCATTTACTCTAATATTTTTAGAAGCTAAATTGGTTGCTAATGATCTTGTAAATCCTACAATTGCTCCTTTACTTGTTACATAATCTATTAATTCGGGTTCTCCTTGGAAAGTGGTTATAGAAGTTAAGTTAATAATGCTTGCTCCTGATTCCATGTATTTTAAAACTCTTTTTGTTAAATAAAACATAGAAAATATATTGGTTCTCATAGTTAATTCAAATTGTTCGTCCGTAATATCTAATAGGCTTTTTTGTTGATATTGAATACCTGCATTGTTGACCAAGATATCAATTCTTCCATAGTTCTTCATAGTTTCACTTACAATCTTGTCACAGAATTTTGTATCTTTTATGTCACCTGTTATAAGCATACAAGTCCCACCTAGTCTTTCAATGAACTCTTTTGTTTCTTCTGCATCTTTATGTTCATTATAATAAGCTATAACAACAGTTGCTCCCTCTTTTGCAAACCCCACCGCTACTGCTCTTCCTATTCCTGAGTCTCCTCCTGTTATAATTGCTACTTTACGATAAAGTTTACCTGCAGACCTATAATATGGATTATTAAATATTGGTCTAGGAGTCATTAAATATTCCATTCCTGGTTGCACATCTTGATGTTGTGGTGGAAATTCTATTTTATAATTTTTACATATGGTTCCATATCCTTGTGCATCAACATATTTTAGACCATAATCATTTCTTTCGTTATTGTCTAAATAATCATTCATTTCATTCACCTCTTTTATTTATATTATAAGTAGGTGAAATGTGTGTATAATAACTCCTTATAACTTTCACTATTAATTTAATATTTTCAAATCAAAAATAGCAAAAAAGCGAGAAAGCATTGATATATCAACGTTTTCTCGCTTTTCCTTTGGAGGCGCCAGCCTGTTCAAATAGCTAAAGAAATTAGTTATATCAATGATTTCAATATTGGCTTGAAGTCTATTCTTATTAGCTTTTGTGAGCTTTGTATAGACGTAAGTCTATCTAAGCTGACAAAAGCCACTTAGAAAAATAAAAGCCTTTGGCGAATATTTTTCTATCATGCGATAAATATTGAATTTGATTTTGCGTCAGCAAAGCAAATTGAATATTGAGCATGCCAAAAAGGGGTTCAAAGGGGAATTTCCTTCCCCTTGCACACAGAACTTCTGTTGAAGTTCCAGTGTGTTAGAACTTCCTTAAAAGTTTTATATAAGAAAAATCAAAGGGGGTATTTATTTTTGCTAAGCCTTGCGAAGGCTATCTTATAAAAAGGAAATAATAAAAAATGAGTTATGCAATTATTCGAAATGCTAACTATAAAAAAGATAATCTTGCAGGATTATACAAACATAACGAAAGAAAAAATACAAACTATTCTAATAAAGATATTAGTAAAAATAACTCTATAAAAGACTATTCTATTAAACAATGCAATACTACCTACTCCAAAGCTATTAACGAACTAATTAAAACTAATGACTTAAAATGTAGAATAACAAGCTATACTAATTTAGCTTGTGAATTCATTATTACATCTGACAGGGAATTCTTTGAAAGAATTGGAGAAGAAGAAACAAAACGATATTTCCAAGTTGCATATAATTTTGTAGCAAATTACAAAAATCTAGGAGAACAATATATATTGTCTGCAAAAGTTCATATGGACGAAAGTACACCTCATTTACATATAGTATTTGTTCCAGTTATTCAAAAGTTCGATAATAAAAGTGGCAAAAAAATAAATAAAATTGCTTGTAGTGAATATTGGAAAGGAAAAGACAGCTATAAACAACTACAAGATAATTTCTATAAGTATATTACAGAAAATGGCTTTGATTTAGAAAGAGGAAAAGAACGAGAAGTTGAACACTTAAGCACAGAAAAATTAAAGCAAATTACAAACTATGAGAATATAAAATATGAAATGGAACAAGAAGAAATACAGCCACTTGAAATTAAAAATACAGCTTTAATTATTTCACAAAATAAAGAACTGATAGCATATACAAGAAAACTAAAACAACAACTTGCTAAGTCCTATGTAGCTATTCAACGAAATGAACAACTACAGAAAGAAACTACCAAATTAAAGCTTGAAAATCAAGAACTAAAAATGGAAAATCACAAGTTAAAAAATTATATAGAAAAAACATTTGAGACAGTAAAACACCTTTTTAGCTTTCCAATGGATACCTTTAAAAGGTTAGTAGACAATTTTGTAAAAAGCTTTGAAAAATAGGAATTTTTTTATAGGATACACTTGTTTTAATGGTAAAAGTATAGTAATATGGTAACAACCTTACGCATAAGAAAGGCTAGCCTTTTCTAAAGGGCGGAAAGGGGGACTAACAATGAACAACTGCGATTTAATTTTGCATTTTGTAGATAAGTACATAATGGAAAAAGAAAAAAACATTATATTACAACATGAATTAGAACAACAAAAACAAGTGCAAAATTTCAACAATGTTAAGACTGATAAAAAGCAGTAATTAGTCGTAGAGTAGATTTCGCGGTCTACTCTATTTTTTTGCATAAAAAAAGTATGTGTATTCGCGGGTACACATACGACTAACTTTGAACAACTGCGATTATTCAATGTTCATTTAATGTAATTAAATAATAACATATTATTTTAATTTTGTCAAATGAAGATTTTCTACCTTTTTTCAATTAAATCAGAAATAGAACATTTTAAAACATTCGTTAATACTTCTAATTCAGCAAAACTAATATTTTTTGCTTCATTCTTATATAATTGGTTAATTCTTGGATAATTTAAACTTGTTAACTTTTGCAATTCATATCTACTTATATCTTTTTTCTGTAACATTTCTTTTTATTTTAATTGTATCATTTTATCACCCTGTAGATATTATAAATTCTATTATCAAAATAAAATAGTCTATAATAATATATGATATAAAATATATCATATATTATATTACATATACAAAGAAATTATGCTATAGTATAATAATTAGTATTGAAAATATCAATTTTCGTCTATATTATCAATACTGAATAATTTATCATTGTAAAATTCGGATAATGTCATATTAAAACCATAAGCTATAAAAAACATTGTATGAATACTTGGATAGGCTGTTCTTCCACTTAATACACTTCGTATTACTGACTCGTCTAATCCACATTTTAAAGCAAGTTGATATGGATTTTCAATATTTTTTTCTTTCATTAAATTGTTAACCCTAAATTGTTAACCCTTTGAATAATAGCTTCTGACAATGTCATATATTTGTTATCCTTTCATTTCTATTATTTCTAGGATAACAAATTTTTATACTAATCATTAGGACGAATGTACGAATTGAGTATGATAAATAATAAATCAAAGAAAAGAGGTTAAATATGAATGAAAATAATAATAGTCAAAAAAATGAAAAATTTTATAAAACTGGCTTTTCAGATGCTATAAAATTAACAGTAGATTGTTTATGTAAAAATGCAGATAATAAAAAGGAACTCTAGCTTTTAGAGTTCCTCGTTTTATATTGGACTAAAAAATTGTAAGTTGTCGCTTAGATGTTATTTAGATTTTTTGTTTCGGTTAATAGTTCATCAAAGTCCGAAATATAATTTTTATCTTGTATAACTCTATATTTTTCAAATTCTGTTTCAGCATGTAATTTTGCCATTTCAGCTGATATTTTTCCATTATCCTGCAAAATATTATGATCCCATAGTGTTAAGAAGCCATTTAATCGTTCTTCCCAGTCTGCCATTGTCATTGGGATATGTCTTATTGCTTGCATTTCTGCTAAATCTAAATATGCTGAAACCAATCTTTCAAGTTGTCCAATTTCATTTTCTGATAAATAATTTTTTGCAATAACTATATCATATTTATGTATTTTGCTACTTGGTGCTCCATTCCAAGATGTTAGTCCCATATTTTCTTTTTTATGGTCTGCTCTATTATAAATGATTTCTGCAGCTGTATTTCCTGAAACATCATAATGTAATTTATTTTGAACAGAAGTAAAAAATCTAATTGTTGATTTTGCTGTTTTATCATAGTCTATTGATGTAGCATAAATGTCAGTAATCTTCTGATAAAACTTTCTTTCTGACATGCGTATTTCTCTTATTCTTTCTAACTGTTCTTCAAAATATTTTTCAGTTAAAATTGAACCACCATTTTTCAAACGTTCATCATCCATTACCCAACCTTTTATAGTATAATCCTTAATGATTTGATTAGCCCATTTTCTAAACTGAATTGCTTTTTCATTATCAACTTTAAATCCAATTGCAATTATCATTTGCAAATTATAATGAGCAATGTTTCTTGAAACTTCTCTATTTCCTTCTTTTTGAACTATTCGAAAATTTCGAATAGTTGAATCTTCGGTTAATTCTTTATCTTCATATATTTTCTTTATATGATAATTTATTGTATTTAATTCAACGCCATAAACAGTAGCTAGCATCTTTTGTGTTAGCCAAATATTTTCATCTTCATATCTAACTTCTATTGCCTCTGGATTATCTCCAGTTGCTGCTATGTATGTTAAGTATTCAGCTGTACTTGAACGAATAAGACTATCTTCCTTGCTTTTTCTCAAATAAATCTCTCCAATCTACACTTATTTCTTTTTCTATGTCAAAACTGTTGTTTGTATCTTATAACAAAATAATTGCAATGTCAACATTTTTAGTTACATTTATGTTATATATTTTCTATGCGAATTTTTTACATTGTTTTGGTTAACCATAGCATATTCCATTGTAGTATCTATTTTTATATGTCCTAATAACTTTTGTACTTGTTCAGTTGGCATTCCTTTATCAATAGCCATAGTTGCCATTGTTCTTCTAAATTTATGTGGATGTACTTTATTTATATTTGCTTCTCTTCCTAAATTTCTAATAGCAATTTCAATTCCTGATATTCCTAATCTGTTATAAGGTTTTATAAGCGATACAAATAGTGCTTCATTATTATTATTTCTTGTTTCCAAATATTTCTTAATATACATTTTACTTTTTGCACTAAAATAAACTTCTCTTTCACTATTTCCTTTTCCTAGAACAATACAACTTCTTTCTTGAAAATTCATGTCTGCTATATTTAATCTAGTTAATTCTCCAACTCTCATACCAGTTGATATTAATAGTTCTAATATTGCTAAATTTCTCACATTTGAGCAAGTATCTCTTAACTTTTCTAAATTCTCATCTGTAAATGTTTCTTTAACTTTTTTAGTTGCTTTTACTTTATGAATTATTCATTTGTTTTGTAACCGACAAAAATTAACACCTTGTTTATCCTTAAATATTTTTGTCTTAGAATTTAATGTTAATCCTAGTTTCTCTTTTAAAAATATAGTTATGTCATTTAATACATTATTTGCTATTTCTTTATCAGGTAATAGTATTACCATATCATCCATGTATCTAAAATAATATTTACATTTTAATTTATGTTTCACATATTGGTCTAATTCGTTTAAATATATATTTGCAAACATTTGAGATGTATAATTTCCTAGTGGTAGTCCTAACATTCCCTCAGTAGATAATAATATTTCTCGTGTTAGCCAAAGTAATTTTTTATCTTTGATTTTTCTTTTTAAAATATCCCATAATATTCTTTTATCAATGTTGTGAAAATATTTAGTTACATCCATTTTTAGAATATAATAACTAGTCCATTTACTTTTTGCAGATTTCATAGCAGTTTGCACATCTTTTGAAGCTTTATGCATACCTCTACCTTCAATACAAGCATATGTTGTATTAATAAATTGTGGAACAAAATATGGTTTTATAAAATGTTGTACATACCATTGGTGTACTATCCTATCTATATATTCTGATGCCATTATTATACGTTCTTTAGGTTGATACACTTTAAATGTTGTATAACTACTGTGTTTGTATGTACAATTTTTTAATTCTTTTTCTAGTCTTAATAACTCTTGCTCTAATATTAGTTCTACTAATATTACCTTCTTTTTTTCTCTCTTACCACATCTTGCTTTTTTATGTGCTAATAATAAATTTTCAAATGATACTGCATTTTCATATATATTTCTAAGTGTTTTTGGCATTTTATTTTACTCCTAAGCTTTTTATTAGTCCTCCTAATATTTTTCCTATTTCACTTAATAGTTCATTACAAGGTATAGTTTAAAAGTAACTGTTAAAGAAGGAGAATCTCGTCAAACTGTTTATGGGAAAACAAAATCAGAAGTCTTTAGCAATGCTGAGAAGTTACTATATAAATATGATAATGTCAATTATATGGTAAAAAACTGAATTCCATTTCTAGAATTACTGAAATACAATTTTAATCGTAGAGATAAAGCTGGTTTAATTGGAGATGCACAGTATGACAGGACACAGGATTTGTTTAAAAGAATAGAAAAATCAAATATTGCTTATAAAAATGTAAAAGATTTAGGAGAAGAAGATTATCAAAATTTTTTTATAGAATTATCCCAAGAATATTCACAAAGTTCCTTTGATAAATTTTATTATGAGATTAACCAGGGACTAGAATACGCATTTAGAAAAAGAATAATCGACGAATTTCCAATTGATAAAAAACTAAAACCTCGTTGTTCTAAACCGACTAAAAAAATTATGGCACTGACAATTGAACAACAAAAAATCTTCACAGAGTACCTAGAAAAAATCGCTGTAAAAGAATATCCATATAAATGTTCTTCATTACTTCAAATGTATATGGGATTAAGAATTGGAGAAGCAAATGCCCTAAACTTAGGAGATTTTGACTTAAAGAAAAAGCAGGTATATGTTCATAAAACCGTTACATTAAATAGACAGAGAAAACCTATTATAAAAGAAAATGCAAAAACAGAAGCTGGTACTCGTACTCTTCCTATTCCAGATAATATATTACCTTATATTAAGGAACAACTAGAAATTGCTAAAACTCATAAAGATAATCTATTATTTGTAAATGAAAGAGGTGGTATAGTTCGTGAATCTTCTGCTAACAGTCAACTAACAACAAGACTAATTAACTTAGGTATTTATCAGAAGGATATGGCAACACATACTTTACGACATACCTATGCTACAAGATATATTGAAGCTAGTATTGAAGCTGGTATTGACGACGATATTACTCTCACTATTCTTTCTAATCTAATGGGACATTCTGACCCTTCTATAACACTTAGAACTTATGTAACAATATTTGATAACGTAAAAGCGAAATCTACTAAAAAGGTTTCCGCATATTATGATAAATTAAATTTATTCCAAAATAAGGTAACAAATAATGATGAAGAACAAAAAATCCCAGAAAATAACAAAAAATCACATTCTAATATTCTCTATTTTCCAACAGCAAAAATCGTCGGGAATGACTGGGGCGAGAGATAAAGAAGGACAAAAAGACTTCAAAAAATTTTTTTGAAGTCTTTTTGAAGTCTTTTTTATAAATTTTGAGAAATTTTCAAAAATAATGAAAAAGGCTGAAAGTGGCTTTTCTCTAAAGTAAAATCTATTTTTATTTACAGTTTCTAAGAAATTTTACATTTAAATGCAAAAAAACGAGCAAATCTTACTCTCTCAATTGAAAGCTTCGATTTACTCAAAAATTCTTTGGAGGCGCCACCCGGATTTTATGCAGTTATATCACTTGCCATTTCTAGTGTATAAGTATTTTCAATATTTTTTGTATGCAATTTGTATGCATTTTTTTATAATGAAACTATTTAATTTTTCAATATGATTATATTTTAAAATATTTAAGAAGTCAATATTACAAAAAAATTGATTGCATTAGTTCTATTGCTTCTTCTTTTTTTCCCCTCGAAAGTAATTCTATAAATTTTTCTAATCTTTCATTCTCTTGATTTTTCAACATTGTATTGTCCTTATATTCTAGCAACAAAAACGCAAAACATTTCGCAGAATAAATATCTTTTGTCGCCGATACAATTAACATTCTCTTGATTTCCTCTTTGGTCAATTCCCTTATTTTTTCTGTTAGTGCTTTTTCTTCATTCATTGTATAAAATCTCCTCACTTGGTTATAATATTTTTGAAACTTACTACGGTTCATCGTAATTAAAAATCTATATTAAAATACATAAAAAGTCAAGTAATGAGGAATATAGATATGAAAATAAAAAGATTTAATGATAAAAGAAATATTGTCGCTGAATTGATAACAGATGCAAGAGAAAAGAAAAATATGTCTAGAGTAGAACTTTCTCAAAAATTAGAATTGTATGGAATTTACTTACACAGAAATGAAATCTACAGAATAGAAAATAATTTGGCATTAGTTAAAGATTTTGAACTTGCGGCACTCGCAAAAGTATTAGATTTAGATTTGAATAAAATTAAAGACTTAATTGATTCATAATAAATTAAAGTACATGTTTTTAGCATGTACTTTTTAATTGTTCTCTCATCTTAATAACAACATATTTATCGAGTCTTTTACTTTGTGCTAATATCTTATCATAATCTGCATTTTCTCTGATTAATTTTTCTAGTCGTGCTTTATTTTTGAATATTAATAAATCTATACTCATACTAACCACACTCCTTTTTCTTTATTATATCATATTATGTAAAATTGTTGTGTCGAAGTGTGTCGAAAAAAAATATATAAAATGCTTGTATTTCTTCGTTTTTCTAAGTATAATATTATTGGTAAGTAAAATTTTAGAAAGGAGGATTTGTATGGAAGACATAAATGAAAATGAAATTCTTAAAACGCTACAAAAAAAATATCAAGATCAGATAAAAATCTGTGATTCAGCACTTGAAAGTAAAATCAAAGATTCTCAAATTTGTTGCATTGAAAATAATATATTATCTTCATTATCACGCAAAGAGGGATTTAACACTTTATATAATGAATCTTTACAAAAAGAAAACACTTTAGATGAAGAAATTAAAAATTTAAAAGATAAAAAATCTAAGCTTCAAACAATTCTTGATATGATAAACTTGAAAATTCAAAAACCTAATGCTTAGATATCAAAAACGGCTCAGATTAAGTTCTAAGCCGTTTTTATTTTGAGATATGTAAATTTATTATTTGACATAGTATTGCTTGTTATAGTAGCCTGCTATCCATCCAGATGGTATCTTAATCCATATATCGTTATTAATTTTTTTTATTTCTAAACAAGTTACTTCCGTATTAGCTTTCAAGCAGCCTTTATTTGCTCCAGAGCTGTATGCACTAGCTTGTGCATTTTTAGTTAGTTGATTATATGCCTTTTGTCTGCAATTTGTCCCTGCTCCGTTTCTTACTTTTAAAATCACTTGTGTTTTATATACTTTTCCTAGTTGGTATTTTACATTTGTATTGTTACTTATATTCGCACTAGGCAAATCAGCATTTATATACTTAGTTGGGTCTATCATGTTATTATTCTTGTCTCTTACTTCAAAATGTAAGTGCGCACCAAATGCATACCCAGTATTGCCCATATAACCGATAGTTTGTCCTTTCTTTACCTTTTGTCCTACTTTGACTGCTACTGAATTATATCTCATGTGTGCATATAAGGTGTACATTCCATTATTATGTCTAATTAATACATAATTTCCATAGCTTCCACCGCTTCTATCATTAGTGGCATAATTGTTTCTAGCTTGTACTACAGTACCTTCTGAATGTGCTACTATATAATCTAGTGTCGAGCCTGTCCCTACGATGTCTATTCCGTTGTGTGTGCCTTTTTTATAGCCCCACGTAACTAAATTACCTTTTGTTTTTAATACTCTACTATTAGCCATTTGCTTGTTCTTCCTCTTCTATCTTAATTTCTTCAAAAACTTCCTCTCGAGTTTCGTCTATTACTTCTTGCATAACTTCTATGTTTTCTTCCATTTATTTTTCCTCACTTTCTTAATTGAATGCATCAAATTCAAAATCTCCACCAATATAATTTGAATTTGTTTGTACGCTTATCATACCATCATTACTTACATTAACTCCTGTATTCATAAGTAATGAACTACCGCAAATTGCTTGTTGAACAATAGAATAAGGTCTATATCCTATAGGAAGTTTAAATAAATGTTCCCATCCATTACTTTCTACTTTAATTCCTAAATGTATATGAACTCTTGTTCCAGCTTTATAATAAAAACTATTTCCAAAACCTGGATAATTAGTTATATTAGGGTTATCGGATATAATTGGTATTATTATATTTGCATCCAATTTATCTTTTTTTAAATTCTGAATTTCTTCATCTGGCATTCTCATACTAAATCACGAGGAAGTATGCTAACTTCTAGTTGCTCTCTACTTCCTCCTTTGCTCCATTGTTGTGTAATACTACAAGTGTGTGTGTGTGTGTGTGTGTGTGTGTGTGTACAGCCTCAACGGTTGCGCGGATTGTTCTATTTAATTTCATTATTATTATCCTCCTTGTTATTTATTTTTTCTTTCCACTTTTCTGGAACAGGTAAACCTAATTTGTCACAGTTTTCAGCTAATGACACTAATTCCATGTAGCATACATAAATAACCATAAAGTACATTACTACGTCTATTCCAAATGCAAACTTAAATAAAAAACCAATTGCTATGTAACATAACTCTGCACACTTTTTTCCTAGTCCATCTCTCATTGCTGAACTTGACACATCATTATTTTTCCAAGCATTATAATAGCCAGTAATTATATCTAATATCATTAAAAAAAGCGGAGCACCTATTGCCCACCAAATATTTGTAAAATTTAATTTTAATAATTCTTCCATGCTTTTATTTCCTCTCTTTCTTTTTTAAAGTGGAAAACTGACGTTAAATGCCCAATTTGACGTTGTTTTTCCGTGTTGGTAAATATAAAGATATATTTCCGTCTGTTCCCACTCTAGCTGATTGATTATTCATTTCTCCACCCATTGTGCACCATGTAAAATAAAAGAATTTGTCTGGTCTGAACTCCACTGGTAAAGTTCCAATATTGGTATACGAACCATCTCCTATCTCAGTATTCCCATTTCCATTTCCATAAATAAAAACTATCCCATTCTTCACTTTGTATTGTATATTAGCATTTAATTCAACCCATTCGGTTTCAGTATTTTCTAAACATTTTCTAAATTCTTCATATACATTATTAGCATTCAAGATAAAGATTTTATCTTTGACATAATCTTCATATTTTGTTACACTGCTGTTATGTTCTATCTGTATATCCTCTACGCTAGCACTATTTTGTCCCAATCCACATCGAAAACTCATATACAAATATTTTTTATTTGATATATTTTTAATAATTAAATTGCTTGTTAAGTCTACACCACTATTGTTCGTTTTATCTACAATAGTATCACTAGTGCTTAAATTTTCATCTGATAATAAATATTTAAACTCTGCATTAGCAGTTAAATTCTTAAATGATATCGCTAGCTGTTCATTGCTTTGCAACTGCATTTTGAACACAAATGTAGCAAGTCCCATTCTTGATGTTGATGTATATTTATTTCTGACAACTGTGCCGTTTTCATTGCTATTATTTGTTCTGTAAAAGCCACTGAATTGGTTTTTACTTCTCTGGAACCATATCTTTCTTCTATTTACTCCGTGCGGGTTCTGTTACACTTACTATAATATCTTCCCTATCAGGCATCTTGCTCATTGCTATATTCCCCCTTTACATAGAACGTTAAGATACTTCCGTGCCTTTATTTTCGCATCTGTAGCTAATCTTATTTTGTTACTAAGTTCGTTAGCTTGTCCTACTTCGTAGTATTGTCCTTGGCTGTCATTGTCAACTGCTTTTAGTAACATGTATTCGTTGTATTGAATTGCTAACAGGCTACCATTTCCGTACTCGATACCAAAACGGCAATGTCACTTCTGCTCCGCAACTCTGTGTCTGTTTCTATTACCATTGTATATATATTTATATTGCTAGATCCATTTTTCTGTCGTTCTTCTTCAGCTAATATCCTAGCTGCTTCCGATTCTTCTCTTGCTTGCTCAGCAGTATTTCTTGCATTTTCAGCTGTGGCTCTTACTGTTTCTGCTTCTACTCTGCTAGTTTCAGAAACATTTCTAGCTGTTTCTGATGCTATTCTCTCATTTTCTGCTGTACTTCTATTTGTTTCTGCATTTTCTCGACTATTTTCGTTTGTAGCACGTTCCGCTTCCGCATCTTCTCTAGCTTCTTCTGCGTTTTGTCGTGCTACTTCATTAGCAATTCTTTTTTCTTCTTCAGCTGAAGCATTTTCTAATATTTCAATATAATTGGGTACATCGTCACTTGTTATATTTTCTTTTGAACTTTTTTCAATAATCACTGGAACATAAAAAGAAGATACTATTTCAGTACCTTTTTTGAGTTCAACTTCTATATTAGCATTTCCTGGTATTCTTAAACAATTTTCAAGTAATACAGCATTTACAATATTATCTTTCTTGGTTATTTGTGATGACTGCATTACTATTGTTCCGATTTGGTTTTGTGAATATTATATAAACTGATAAATTTGTCAAGTCTACATTTAACGAATCATCTAATATAATCATCTCTAGTTCTGTTGTATCAAATTGTTTTAATCTTAATGGATTGAACTGCTGTAATTTTAAATCAACAGTGATTTTTTCTTTCCTTTTCAATTCTTTTCACTTCCTTCCTAACTCATATATCCTGTTACTTGCAAATATGCAAATCCTGTTCCTGTATCGCTATACATTCTATCAGAAGAACCTTCTACTATTGCATTTCTTGTCTTTATAATAAACTCTGTATTGCCTTTATCTATATAGTTCTTTATATCAGTACCAATTTTAACTTCTTGTTTATGCTCAATATCACTTGGAACTGACGGTGTATATCCATTTGCTCCGAAACAATTCGTAGACAATAGCCCAGCTTGGTCGAATATATCAATTAAACTACTTTGGATATATGCTGTTCTTGGATAATCCTTTTTTGTTACTTTGAATACATCTATATTTCTTGAATATCCCCATATATTCTCTGGGCTAGTGTATGGATTTTTCACCCATTGTACTGGTATATGTGTTAATATTACTTTTGCTTCAGTTATTACAAAATTTTCTGGAATATAAGCATTGATTCTGTAATATCCAAAATCTGCATCGTTCAATAATACATATCCTAAGAAGTCATTGAAATTTGATTTTGCTGCAAAAATAAATGTGGAAAGCACACCATTTCCACCAATAAGTTTTGCACCATTAGACAGAATAATTCCTCTATTGTCCATTCTAATTACTTCTTCTGCTAACTCATTTAACAAAGAAAATACACCAGAATAATTATTATTTCCTCCAAGAGTAAGACTTCCACCATGTATTCTATCAGCTGATAGAACCCCAGTTTTTATCATACTTGCAACCAAACTTCCATCCATAGTAGCTGCAATTTCGTATGGACCATTAATTCCATTCTTTGAATATCCCCAACCATTAATATTGAATCTCCAAACCTTTTGACAAGTATTAGGGTTATCAGTATCCATTATAAAAAGTTCACTTCTAGTTTTATGGATATTTCCACCCATTGCATTAATCAATTGTTCTGTTGCACTACTTTGTGCTTGCTCTAAAATAGTAGTAGAAATATCTTTTGTTTCCTCTTTTACAGTATTTTGAATATTTTTGTCTGTATTGGTAATATAGTTTTCTTTGAACTCTCCTAGTTCTAATTTCGTAAATCTGTTTCCATTATGTGTTGTTTTGATTACTCTTATTTTTACGTTTATTTTATCTATTTTAACAGTGACTGTATCTCCTAATTTCAATTCTTGTAAGAAAGAATATTTTGAATATGCAGTTGTCTTTCTCAAGTCAACAAAGTCTACTTTTAAATTGACTGTAGGCTTATCTATATTTTCATCTTGATACTTTAACTCACATAATTTTCTTAGTTCTTCATAAGCTTCTTCTATTGTTTCAAAGCCTTCTTCATCTTCTGCATTTTCTTTTACTTTCACATCTGAAAACTCTACTAGTTTAATTTTTGGAAAAGGATATTGGTCAATAATAGGACTATCAACATATTTTTCTGGTAAGAGTAAACCATTGTACCCCATTGGCATAATCCTGGTAATAACATCCGAATTATCAATAGTGTAATCTAGTCCTGTTATATTTTTTCCATATTTTAGAATATATCCTGTGTCCTCTCCTCTTTGACGTAGCATTTTAATTTGAAAGTTGTTTCTTTCTAATTCTCCACCCCAAACATTTACAAAGCTATTATCAATATCACCAATTATTGCATTAAGTGGATTCTTTCTCACATATCTTGCACTTCCAGTTTTAGTTATATTTGAATTTCCTGCAAAATTGTGTTGATATTGAGTATGGGATAAAATCCAATCTAATGCATCTCCTCCAGTTAAGTTTTGTGGAAATGTATCTTCTAATAAGTTATCTAGTAGGTCATATGTAATATGCTCTGCATATACTTTTACTGAACTTAGCCCTCTGCTCGTATTTTTAATTCTAAAAAGCTGTTTTTCGTCTGTTCCAACATCTACCTTGATTATATTTTCATTTTCAATAAAATCAATATATTTACATTGCAATGGATATTCAAAACTTGTTGTTAATTCTCCATTTAGTTCTTCTGCTGTTTGTACATTAAATGCATCACGCAAAATTCCAATTCCATTGTTCAGAAAATCAGCTGGCTTGTTACAAATTTTGTCATATAAAATTATCATAGAAATACCTCTCTATACTTTAGTTTTACACTAGATACATCTCCTAGCCAATCAATTAAATTCTTTCCTGGCTCTAAATATAAAAAATCTTCTGAATATATTTTGTCGTTGCAATTTATATTTCCCTTAAATGCTTCCTCCAGTTCGCAGTCTAACTCGATATAGTCCTCTATGTTTTTAAGAATCATAGTTTTGTCATTAATACTAAGTGAAATATCCCCATTACCAATAACTTTTATATATGGCTTAATATAATATGTAGAATCTAAAATAGTTATTTCTGTACTAGATAGTAGTTTCTGTTCCTTTTCACATACAGAATAAGCAAAAGGTTGTACTTGAAATTCAATTGAAAATTCATTGCACACTTGATATACCTGTTCTAAGTCAATTTTACTTTTAATAAGCACATTATAAAATTTGTCTGTTTCTCGGCTTAGAATTAATTTTCCTTCACCTTTCAGCCATTCAAATATATTTCTTGTATTTGCATTATCAATTAAAGTACATTCTATCTGATAAGTAAAAGGTTCGTATGTGTCGTATTTTTCGTTTTCTTTTATATAAAGGCTTCCGCTTCTTCCTGGTACTACTATTTCTTCTACTTTCATTTCTGGTCGTGTAATAGCAGGCATCTTGTTTACAATGATGCCCATATCTTTGCTATTCTTACCATTAAAAATAAAAAAGGGTATCATTTTATTTTTCTCCCTTCCTTCTGTTCTTTTTCTTATAAACAAACGCTAGTTGCTCTCCAAAAGCTTCTACGTCACTATCAGTTTCATTATAAAACTTATCAATATTGACAATTAAATCACCTTCATAGATTATTGTTTGTCTTTCCTCATCTTCCTTCTTATCTTCTTTCGACTTATCTTGTCTATACTCTTTGTTTTCTTCCTTGGTTAAGACTGCTTCACCTTTATGTAGCAGTGCTGGGAAGTCATCTTCTGGAACATAGTCCATACCAACTTTCAATTTTGGAATCTGTGGAATGTTAATTCCAAATCCCCCAATTCCTGGTACCCAGTCTGGTATTTTAATTTTGTTTAATCCTCCAATAAAGCCATTAATAATACCTATAATAAAATTAATTGGTGTTTTGAAAATATTTCCTAGTCCTTTAGCGATATTAGAAAATATATTTTTAACATTTTCCCACGCTCCGCTTCCAATTTCCTGTAAATACATTTTTCACAAAATCTATAATATTTGAGAATACATTTTTTATTGATTGTATTGCTTTTTTTACCCCTTCAAAAGCGGAAGAAAAAACTCCAGATAATATTGATGCAACTAATTGGAAAGCCTGCTGCAATGGTTTTAGAGCAACATTGATTAATGTTGTTATTAATTGTGTTAAAGGAGGTAAAACCATATTTATAATCTGTAGTAGTGGTTGTAATATCGTCATTAATAGATCAATTAATGGTTGTAAGAAGTCTAATACAGGCTGCAATAAAGCTAATATTGGCTGTAATAGTTGTATTATTATTGGCAAAACTGCTTCTATAATTTGCATAAGAGGTGGTAATAATGTATTTAGCAACTGCACCAGTATTGGTAAAATTGTTTCTAGCAATTGTGAAACAAACGGTATTATTTGTTGTAACAAATTCATTAATATAGGCATAATTGCTTGCACTAAATCCATCATTGGAGGTAAAAGTTGCGAGAATAAATTTGTTATAACAGGAGCAAGTTGCTCTATAATTCCTTGTATCATTGGCATATTATCTGAAATTATTTGAATAACTTGTTTCAAAATTGGCATTAATGCATTTCCCAATGGTAGCACTAACATTTCAACATTTCTTTTTAGTCCTTCAAACATATCGGATAAATTATCATATTTTACTTCTTTTATTTGGTTCATTGTATCTAAAGTTTCATCAAAAGCTTCTCCATATTCTGTCATAGCAAATATAGCATCTTTTCCCAAATCTTCCCACATTGTTCCAAATATTGCTACTCCAGCTGTGTTTTGCTCAATTGGATCCTTAATATTTTTTAATCCCTCGACTACTTCCCCAAATGCCCACGATGCTCTTTCTCCACCTTCTCCAAATGCTTTTGTAATATCGTCTGCGTTTAATTTCATCGCTTTTAGAGAATCTGCTGCCGAACCATCTTTCATTCTAATGCCCATTTCTTTAATGGCATCGCCTATTTTATCTATTGAAAATGCTCCACTCTCTGCACCTTGCTTGAATGTATTGAACATATCTGTTGCATTTAGACCATTTTGCTTAAAATGTACAGAATATTCATTGATAGAATCTAACAAATCTCCATTCTTATCTAATCCTTGTTGTGCTCCTTGTGCAATTAAATTGTAAGCTTCTTTGGAAGATATTCCAAATTGGTCCATTAGCATTTTAGCTGCTCTTACACTCTCGTTTACTTCAAATCCAAAAGTATCCCTTAATGCCAATGCATCTTCAGTTACATTCTGAAGTTCTATATCTTCAATTTCTCCTAGCTGTGTCTTAACTTGAGCCATACTATCAGCAATGTCTTGAAAATCTTCTCCATAGTTGTTTTTATAAATATTTTTTAGCACTTCTTCATATTGTGATGTAGCTTCTTTTGCGGATCCTGTACTTACTATATAGCTATCAACTGCTTTGTTTACTTGTTGTGATGTATTGACTGCCATTCCACCAATAGCTACTGCTGCGGTTCCTACTGCTGCTCCAATACCAATAGCCCATTTTCCAGCTTTCTTAGCAACTTCCCCCAACTTATTTCCCAGACCTTCGCTGCTTTTGCCTGTTTTTTCAATCTTTTCATCAGCTTCATTGGTATCAACAAAAATGCTTCCAAACAGTTTAAATATTTCCATCTTTTACACCTGCCTTTTGCTGACTTTCCTCATATGCTTTTACAATTTCCATGCCATGTTTTACAATTTGCTCATTGCTCAAATTATTTTGATGTTTATTTACTTTTGCTTGTTGATAAAGCTTGTCTTTATAGTCTTTAAACGAAACATATTGTGGTATGATACCTGCCTCCATAAGAGGATATATTGTAAGCCATCTCTCATAAATTTCTTTTTCGTATGCAAAATTCAAAAAATCCCCTAGTTTACCTAAGGGATAATCTTTTATATTGCTTATGCCAAAATATTTGTTTAAAAGGTATATTACTTCTTCTGTTTTGGCATAAGCTTTTGTTTTAAAAAACTTGTAAAATCTTTGTCTTTCATAATCTCTTTTACAAATTCAATTATATCTATTTTCTTAGCTTCTTCTCTTTCTATGTCCTTATAATTTGCAATGAATTCTATTAATTCATCTTTTACTAAATGTAATTTACTGGTTAATTTAAGAATAACTTTTATACCTATTTGCGTTTGTAATTTTTCAATGCTTCCTTCACTCTTTCCTTTTGTATTTTTTCCCATTTCTACTAAATCGTTAATGAAGTCATCTGTTATTTCCATTTTATTAATAATAGAACTAATTAAGCATATTGAATCAATCGTTAATTTCATTTTATAATACCTCCAAATCCATACTTGTTACAGTTTCTATGGTGTAAATTGGTTCACTTGTTTCGTCAGTATATTTATGATGAGCCTTATAAGAAAGTTCAATTTCTCCCTCTGCCTTTTGTACAGCTGAAAAGTCTAAACCGTTCTTATCTAAAACCCTTCTAATAGTAACTTTGATAAATCCACCACCTACTTTTTGTGCAAACATAGTGATGTTTTTGGTGTATGCATCTTCTGCAATTAGTCCTAAGTCACCTGCTTCAATTTTGGTTATCTTCTTAGTCTGCTCATCTCTTGTTACTTTTGCACCTGGTAATTTATCTGCAAAAGTTTCCATAGATGCATTGATAGTTTTTGCTGTTAAAGTAGCGTTTTCGTCATCAAGTGTTGTTAACCCCTCTGTTTCTCCCTTAGAACCATCATATTCAATATTCCTATAAGTTCTTTCCACCTTGAAATTTGTTCCTCCTCTAAGAGGACCAATAAGTTCTTCACCTTCTAGCCCATAGTTCTTGTATAAAACGCCGTGGTCAATTTGAATATTTTCAATCATCTGTTTAGTTAATTCTGTTTTCATTTTCTTCACTCTCCCTCTTTAAATTTGTATAAGTGTATTTCAAAAGTTAATAACCTTCTTTTAATTGTTTTATCGTCATCAAGTACTGTTAAGCAATTTGAGAAAAATATCACATAAGCATAATTAGTTTTGACTTCTCTCTTTTTATTTAATAATAACTTTAAATCGTCACAGATTATCTCAATTTCAGTAGTATCATCGCCTTGGTCCCATATTTCTATTTCTAATGCGTATGGTATATATACTTCGTCATCAAGTTCCTTTATGTCAATAACAGCATATGGATATTTTGCCTTGTTGTATGATGTAAGGAAATAATTATGAACAACATTATCGACTTGCTCTTTTATTTCTTCTCTCATAAATAATCTTGGTCTTTTAACTTCACTCATTACCTATTTCCTCACTTTCATCAATAATACCTAATGCTTTGTTTTCATCTTCTATTGATTTTATATATGTTCCCTGAATCTTACGAATCTCATTTTTACTTTGTAATACAGCATTTTTTAAGAATTCCTTTTTTGTATGATTAGATGTTCCTAATTCCTCAAAGCCCATATAAAAGCCCCCAGGTTTATATCCAACCTGAAGGCTTCCATCTTTTCTTGCCCAATATTGTGTATTTTTCTTTCCTCTACCAGTCCTTGATGTCATATTCTTTTTTGCTTCTCTGGTAACATATTTACCTACGTCCTTATTAGCCGCATGAACTAATTCTTTTAACATATATTTCGTTCTGTCTACTTGGTTAATATATTGAACTCCATTTTTCGTTATTTTTATCGCACTAGGTACCATAGCAATTCACCTCATTATTGACCTTTGCAGTACAGGTAAGTTCTATCTTTTCGTCATCTTTGATGTAAGTTCTACTTATTTTATATTCCTTACCTTCATACAACAAAAATGGCTCATTATTATATTCAAACTTCCAAATTGTACACATTATTTCTGGTTTCAAGCCAACTGCTGCTGCTTGATAAGCTTCACTTTGTCTTATACTATTTACATCAGCATATCGCTTGTTTTTTTCCATTGAACGAATAATGTCTCCAATTTCGTTTTCTTTTACTTCTTCTTTTAGTAAATATATAATTTTATCCATTTTGCTTGTTCTCCTGTGTATATTCTTGTGTAGACCTCATAAAGTTCTTATTTTCTTCAAATACAGCTAAAAATTTTGTAGCAATATCTTGTTTAGTATATCTGTAGTTTCCCCTAACATATGCTTTTATTGTTTCAATAATTAGACTATCTTCTTTTTTAATTTTAGAAGCAACTATGCCAGATAGTTTTATTTTTTTGATGGCTGCATTTCTTAGACTTTTTAAGTCTTCATCAAATTCACTAATTGTCAAACCTACACATTTTCTAAGTTCTTCTATGGTTACTACTTCATTAGTTTCGTTTTCTTCTGACATAGTCTTTTCCCCCCCTAATTATTTATTAATTCATCAATAATATCTTGCTTCTTTGCTTCTTTAAGTTCAATATTATTTTTTTGTGCCAAATCCTTTAGCTGATTTACAGTCATGGCTTCTAATTCTTCTCTTACAAACTTTGGTTTTAAATTATTGTTTTCAATATCTTCTTGCAATTTCTCCGGCTCTTTTTCTTCTTCTACAACTAAAATGTCAACCACTCTACCTACTGATTTTGCATTTAATTCTTTCATTCTTTCAACAGTTACCTCAATAATATCATTTTGCTTTACTTCTTCCTTTGAATATTTATCTGTGAATGGTTTTTCTACTTTATATTTAATAACAAGTTCCATTCTTGTTCTCCTTTCTTACACTTCACCTAGATTTTCATTTTCTTTTTGCGTATCATCTTGTTCGTTATTTTGTGTTGGTGTTGTTTCACCTTTTTTTACTCTTACAAATCCATTATGGGCAACAACATTTCCTCCAGCAAATACTGAACCTCTATGAGCAATTTGTCCTTCTTTGAATTTATAGTCTTCGCTTTCTTTAATCTCTAGTTCAGAGAATAATGCAATTTCATAATTTGATAAAGAACCATAAGCCATACAGTAGTCATCCTTTTTAGTTGCTGGATTTAATAATGCTTTTGCTGCACTATTTAAAACGAATGGAATCTTATTAATCTTTCCTGTATTGCCATTTAATTCAATATCATAGAAATTCTTTCCATCGCTGGTTCTTACATTTGCAAATCCTTGTAAATCATCCTTGTTCATAATTAAGCAAGCATCATTTACGACGTCTTCTTCCCCACCATAAGCAAATATAATTTTATTTAAGGTAGTGTTATTAATTTCTGAAATTGAAATATCAGTATTTTTATCAATAGCAAACCCTTCTGGATTTGTAAAGATTCCTTGTAATCTTCCTTTTGTTCCTGGTCCTACTAAAATGTCTTTACTCATTTTCTTTTTAACTGCAATTGAAGTACCATTTACAATTTTGTCGTGATAGTCCTCATCAGCTAATCGTTTTACTTCTTCTGGTTCTTCTTGATATGCAGTAACTTTTTGCTTTTTAATTTCTGCATATCCGAACTCGGTTTCTACTTGTTTGTAATTTCCATTATCGTCCGTTTCTCCACCTTCACCATAATTTTTTACAAATCCTCTTTCGTAACTTTCTCCACCATTTAATGGAGTAATTGTCACTAAGTCAACTAAAGTGGAAACTTGATTAAAAGTATCTTTTACACCTTCAGCAGTATATTTTGGAACTGCGATTTGGCTATTTCCAACAGTAATTGCTCTTTTTTCTTTTAACTCTTTTCCTCTTTTTTGCTTTTCTTCTACTGTTAAAGTTCTTTTCTCTGGCTCGCTTTCTTCTCCTGGTTTTGCAATACTTCTAGTTTTTAGTGTCTTCTCTAAGGCTTTTGCTTTGTTTCTTTCTTCTTCTTTTTCTTCCTCATCCAAAACCGCTTCTTCTTCAGCATTTAAGTTTGTCAATTCTCCTTGTAAAGCTTGGATTTCTTCCTCTGTCAATTCAATCGTTCCTTGAATTTGAGCATCTAATTTTGCTCTAATTTCTGCTTTTCTTTTTAAAATTCTTTTTAGTTTCTCGTTCATAATTTTTTCCTTTCTTTTTCATTAATTTTCTAGTAAGTTAAGCTTAATAATTCCTTGCTTTTACATTTCTTTGATTGGGTTCTCTCCAGAACTTTTTGTTCACGTTCTGCCACCGCTAAACGTGAACTCCTCGCTGAAATGTTAGTTGTATCATAAGCAGGGAAATCCACTGCACTTACGTCAAATAATTTTTCTACTTTCAAAACTCTCCATTGATGCTGTTCCTTATCATAGCTTTCCTCTTGAACAGTAAAACAGAAACTCATTCTGTCTATGTATCCACCTTTAATTTCTTCATATAGTTTTCTGCCTTCTTCTGTTCCATCCAATCTTGCTCTTATATTTAATCCGTTTGCATCTATAAATAGCTCTAATGTTTTATTCCTTGTTCTAGCAACAACTTTTCCACCATGATTATAATTAAAAATAACATCTGTCATATCTGCTTCATTAAAAGCATTTCTGTCTATTACCTCTTTGTATTCTGTTTCTCCGCATTTGAACAATACTGTAGGGCTTTCAAAAGTAACAGCTTGTCCTTCTACAATCATTTCTTCTGTTACTTTGCCATCTTCCGTTTCTATTTGCTCGCTTCTTACTTTTAAATTTGAAAATGTCCTATACATACGGTCATCTCTTAGCCTTTTTAATAAATCATTTTCCTTTTTCTCTTTATCCATTTTCTTTTTCCTCCTCTTTCTTTCCTAACTGATATTCATCTGCTTTTTCTGCGTTAATATCATTCAATGTTTGTAACCTTTTATCTCCTCCTGGTATTGGTCCCATATTCCAGATTTCTCTTTGTTCGTTAATGGTAAATAAATGCTTCAAATCTTTGCAAATTGTTATTTTAGTATTATTAGATGCGTTTGCTAATCTATTTGCTTCAAAGATAATTGCGTTGCCATAGTATTTCTCTGTAGCAGTAAATATCTTTTCTGTCCATTCAAGACTTGACTGGATTCCAAAAGGTTCTATTGTTGTTTCAAAATATGAAATCCAGTCTTGCTCTGTATATTTTCCTGTAATAATACTCTCATTTGTATTGAAATACTCATATATTTCTTTTTTTGAATAATCCATTTGCTTTTCGTTTGGTACAAAAGGTTCTGGTTTTGTTTCGTGGAATTTATATCTAGGGTCTGTATATGCAAGTCCCTTTTCATTATTATTGATGTCTAGATATCTTTCTGAAAATTCTTGTACATTTTTGTCAACATCTTCTTGTTGCAAAACTTGTGCAAATTCTATTATTCCTCGAATGAAAGCAGTATTCTTAATGGCATTTTTTATTCCCTGTGAAGTAGTTGTAATAGTGTCAAGTGGTGTACTTAAAGTTTTTTTGTTACTCTCTCCCCAAAAATCATTCTCATTAAAGTGCTTCCTTAAATGTATAATATCTGTATATGGAACAATTTTATATAAGCCATTTCTAAACACAAACTTGAGGTATAAAGTTTCTTCTTCATCTTCCAAGCACTCTACAGTATTAGCATTAAGTGGATATATTCCTTTTATTCCTGCCATTCCTGGTATATTGCTATCTCTATCTATAAAAGCAAAGGCATTATTATTAATTTCTAATTGTACTCGCATTTTATATTCAAAGTCATACATTGACATATACTTATTTGGTCTTTTCAATAATCTTGATATATTAGTGTTAGGAGAAACTTCAATTTCTTTGTCCTTTTGCCTAATATGTTTTGGGTTCAATTTTCCTGTATGCAATGCATTAGTTCCTATAGCTGTTCTAACTAAATTACTATCATATAATTTTCCATTCCAGTTATAAAATTTCGCATTGCTGTCATTTAACATTTTAAAAGTCTGTACCACTTTATAATCCTTTTTTTCTTCCTTCCCAAAAATATTTGAGAACATACTTCTAACTTTCAAGGTTATATTCCTCCTAAATCATATTTACATAATCGCCTTTTTTCAATTCTAATATTGTGTACGCATTTAATAATGCTGCGGTTCCATCAATTCTTAAACGTTTATTCTTTCCTTTATCTGGTTGTATATTTCCATTTTTATCTACATCTACACAAGTATTACTTAAGCACCATTTATCAACAGGATTATTATTATAGATGACTATTTTGCTTTTCAAATCTGCTTCAAGGTTTTGCATAGGTAAGCTTAGTGTCTTTTTTCCTTGGTGAACTTCTATCATTGCTTCAGCACCAAAATGCTTACTCATTTCTTCAACCCAATATTCAGCTGACCACGCATCATACCCTATCCAAGGTAAGAAAATTCCATACTCATCTCGTATTTCTAAGAACCATTTTGTAACTTCTTTTGGGTGAATTTTGTTTCCTGGTGAAAGTCTAACATAACCTTTTTCTACCCATTTATCATACGGAATTTTATCCTCTTTTACTTTTTTGTCTAACAGTTCTTCAGGTAACCAATATTGCTGTAGTACATAAATATTTTCGTCTTTTGGAAGCTGGAAAATAACTTTTGCAGCTGTAAGGTCATTTGTCTTTGATAAGTCTGTACCACCTATTCCATATTTCACTTTCATTTTTGCTAAGTTAAATTTCTTTTCATTGTTCAAATCTTCATAAGATAACCACGCTAATACTGATGTTTCTCTAATGTTAAAATCTTTACACAGTAAATTCTTTAGTTCATCTGGTTTTAACTTTGCTCTTGCGACTTTGTCTTTTAGTCCTTTTATCTTTTTTATTGTACCTAATCCTGGATTAGCTTTTTGCCAACATTCCTCATCAGTCCATTCTTCTTTAGAATCTAGTTCATATATAATTGCCAATAAAGTTTCGTCTACAAAGTCTGATGTTTCATCTAAATATCCATTTATAATATTAGTTGCATAGTCATATTCACTGTCAAATACGTTTTCTCTTACTGTTCCCATTGTAGAAGTTTCTAAGAACAATGGCTGGTCACGCGCATCCATTGAGTCATAAGTAACATCAATAAGATTTTTATCTTTCATAGCATGTACTTCATCTGCTGCAACAAAAGATGCATTTAATCCGTCAAGTGTATCTGATTCATTACTCAATGGTCTAAATGTAGCTTCTTCTTCCTCATAATATAATTCCGATATTAAAGGCTTAACTCTTTTCAGAAGCACAGGATTTTTCTTAATCATTCTTTTTGCTTCTAGCCATAAGATTTTGGCTTGGTCTTTTTTCGTGGCAATAGAATAACATTCTGCTCCTGGTTCATTATCCATTAAGAACATATATAATCCTATTGCTGCTGCTAAAGTAGACTTACCATTTTTTCTTGCTACAAAGAGAATTACTTTCTTGTATTTTCTAAAGCCTGTTTCTTCATCTACAAAACCAAAAATCGCTGATACAAAGGCTTTTTGCCATAATTCTAATATAAAAGGTTTTCCTGCAAATTTTCTCCCCTTGCTGTGCTTACAAAAGGTTTCTATAAATTCAATCGCATCTAATGCTTTTTGATTATCGTATATGTATATGTTTTCTTCTTGTTCTTCTGTTTCTCCATTAATGCTTTTTACTACTTTTGGCGTTTTAATATCTTTCACCAGTTTTTCATAAACAATCTTAACTTTTCTAGACACTTTTATTTGACCAGTAATAATTTGTTCGTAATACTGTTCAATATAATTCATCTATTCCTAACCCTATCCTTGTAAGATTGAAACTCATCGTCTTTTTGTATTTGTTTTCCTGGTGGAAGAAATTCTGATAATTGCTTTGTTGTTGCATTATAGGTTTTCATTGTTGTATTGTAGCTTTTTAATGCTGGCTGTTCCCTCATAAATTGCTGTTTTCCTTGTTTGAATTTTTCAATTGGACCTTCTTTTTCAATAATTTCATTCATTTTCTTTAATTGAACATACATAAATGCATACTGCTCTATTAAGCTTGACACAAGGGCTTGCTTTTCCATTGCTGTATCTTTAAAGAGTTGTTCCAATTCTGCTATTTTCTGTTCCTTTAATTCTTTTTCTTCCGCTTTTTTCAATGCTTTCGCCTACTTTCTTGTACTTGTACCCCCCTCGTATATTTCGGCTTGTGTGTTTTTTGGAGGTCCCTCCTTCGGTCCTTAGGGGTTATCAAATTAGTTATTTGATGGGGGGGATTTTATTTGTATTAAGTTTCCTTCTTCGTCAAATTCTAGTCCGCTTCTTACTGATTGTTCTTTCATATGTTCTTGGTTGTGACACTCTTGGCATAAATATTCTAAGTTGTTAAAATTTAAAGTTACCATTAGATTGTCTATGTTGTCCTCTGTGATATGCTTTTTATGATGAACTATCTTACCTGGACTATTATGACATCTATTACACAATTTACTTGGCAAACTTTTTATAAAAGCATTTCTGCAATTTATCCAAGCTTGTGACTTATAAAATTTTTCTGCATATTCTTTCATATTTTCTCCTAAAATGAAAAGCAGTAATTCACTTGAATGAGAATTACTGCTTTTTTCTATATATCTACAAAGGAGTTCTGCCTGTCCCACTTCTGGGATTAACAGAATTATAACTTGACATCTCGATAATGTCTACAAAAATGTCCCGTTTTTGTCCCACTTTTGTCTAACTTTTTTTATTCATCTTTCAAATAGCCTAATACTCTAGCAAAAGAACAAATTGCGAAATTTCTCATTCTGTAGTATTCATTTTTGTTTTTTAATTCTAATGTACTTATTACCTTTCCTCTAGGCTCATCTTGGAAATACCTTAGTTCAATTAACTTCTTTTTTCTATCGTTTAGTCTATAGTCATACACACTTTCAATGGCAAGTATTTTTCTTTTTGTTTCTTCATCATATTCTACACATTCTTCCACCAATGACTTAAAATTATATGACTTATAGTCTTTGAAGTTATAATTAGTAATTCCTAAGCCTGCCGCTTCTATTCTTAATATCCAATCTGGATATTTTCTTAAGTCCTTTTCTACTTTGCTAATTATTTCCGAAGTTAAACCTTCTAACATTTCTTGTATTCTCCTTTACTTTTGTTTGTCTTTATCATTGCTTCCAAAGTATGATAAGATAATTATTGTTCCACATATGATTAAAGTTATTAGTACACCATTGCTCATTTTCTCTGCCTCCTTCTTGTTTCTATTATTTTATAAAAAGTGTAAGGAAAGAAAAAACTAAATACAATTCCATAACTTATACTCTCTAATTTTTCTATTGTATTTCCGCTTCTTAATAGTTATTTTTAAGTATCCTGCCTGATATAACATTGCAAAAATTATAACTATAAAACAATATACTTGTATAAAATTTCTAATTGCTAACATTGTGTTTCTCCTCATATCTTTTACATTCTATTTTGTCATCTATATGATCCCTTGCAATTAGTTTGTTATATTCTTTGCAGTAAAAATCTTGATATGGTATGTCTAGCCTTCTATGTTTTGAACAATTTTTACATTTTACTTTTTCTCTTTTTTTAATTTCTGGATAACCTACTCCATAAGTCCAATCTAACATTTTTCTTATCCTTTCTATTTTTCTACTACTCCAGCAGCAACTAAATCATACAACTTGTTTGCTATTTTGCGTGGAATAAGATTACTAGGACATTCTATTTTTAATTCATTGTTATTATTATGACAAGGTAATAGATCTATATATATTCTTGATTCTATCCCATTGCTTTTTGTTGTATATAAGAATCTATCTCTTGTTCCATATTTAAAACCAAATTTTTTTAATTCCTCTAATTTTACATCGTTTGCTAATCGCATTTATTTTCCTCCTCATATTTGTATTTATAATAATCACAGCTACAGTTCATCTTACATCTGTAGTTTATGTATTTATCACACCAAATAACATCTTCCCTCACTTTTCCATTTTCTATTTTATTTCCAATATTATATTTGCAGGTATCACAAGTATAATCCTCTTTTACTTCTCTTCCTGTCCAAAAATCAAGTATCATTATCTATTACCTCTACTATTTCAAGTATATAATATCTTTTTCCGCTTCTCTGCTCCCCATTCTTCTTTTCCCTGTCCAATTCTTAATCTACATTTACACTTTAATTCTTGCGAAGATGAAGAATAACCATTTCTTAATGTAATTACTTGTGGCATTGTCCTATCTCCTAGATACCAAAGTTCATCTTTACTTTGATATAAGTTATATGGAAATACTTTTTCAAATCTTTTAGTCCAATATGGCTTTATTTCTCTATATTCTTCTTTCTTCTCTCCTCTTGTTATCATATCAAGCCATTTTTTCTTAATAGGCAATACTAACATTGATTTTCCTCCACTTCTTCTATTTCTACAATTACTTCGCTTGTATCTGCATAGATAATTTCGTTACTAATATCTTTTACTCTTTTGGCATTATCATTTTGTAACACTTCTGCTTTTACTAGTGCATCTAGGATATATTTCACTGCACTATACACATTATCTACATCACGTTTTCTATTTTCTTCTATCCAGGTAATATGTAATTTTATTGGCTTTGTTATTTTTAAATCGTGTAGCTGACTTTTTACTTCGTCATATATTCTCCTATCGTGTATCATTTTGAATTGTGCTGCCATATGTTTGTTAAATTTGCACTTGTTCAAGTACTCGTTCAAGCTTGGCAACCTGTAATGAATTGTGAATCTATATTTCATCTTCCGCTTCTTTCCCCTTCTTTTCTATTTTTCTGGCATTGTATAAACTTTTGGTATATTAAATATATTTGGTTGTATATCTATTTGTCCTTTCAATATCGCTGGTCCACCATCAAGTTTTAAATAGCTAGAATATTTTTTTATGATTTCCTCTAATATCTCTTTTGCTCTTTGTTCTGTTTCGTAATATCCTAAATCCCAGCATTGGCTTTCTGCACTATTAGTATCTGCTCCAATTCCAAATCCATCTCCATCTTCTGAAAAATCTGCAATGAAAATTCTTGTTACATTATCAAAATTTATTACTTCTTTTTTTTGACTTACAATTATCATTATTCAATTCTCCTTCTCAATCAATTCTAGGTATATGATTTTCATTATCTTTTAGCATATTTTTATCTGTAAATTGTTGTACAACTGGTCGCAAGCATTTATTGCATAATGCTAATCTGATTTTTTTATCTGTTCTAGTCAGTGTCTGTGGTAAATCAACTATTCCTCCTGATGCAATAACATTTCCATCTACGTTTTTTTGATTATCTAAAATTCTTATTTCATCGTGGCAGTAATCACAAAAATAATATTCGTAGTCTTTTTCTTTTTTCTTTTTTTCTTTTGTTAAACGATTTATTCCTTCTGTACTTTCTTTGTATTTTATATGTTTTTCTGGTTTAGTTCTTGCCATAAGACGTATTGTATTTTCAGCAATATTTTCTCCCATAGACTTGTACCTCACTTTCTATTCATATACAGCGAATTTAATTCTCCATCTTTATAGTTCCTTTGCTCATATGTTTTGAATGGCACCAATTTATTCGATCTATTATTCTTATTTTGCTTTTGTTTTTCGTGTTCTGCTTGCCTTTTAAGGAAAGTATTTAAAGTAAATATGTTTGATTTCTCACAATTCTGTAATATAGCCAAAACATACTTGTATGATTTTGCATTATAGTCAACCGCTTCTTTAATGGCATTTATTATAAGTTCTGATTGCATCTTTTCAGAATATTTCTGCAACTCTTTTCTCTGTTCATCAGTTAGTTTAGTAATATTTGTTTCATAGTATGAAAAAACACTTTCTACATTTTGAGAAATTTCAGCACCAGTAGCACAAGAATTTTCTTTCTCTTTTTCTTCTTCTAGTTCTATATCTATTTCTTGTTCTATTTCTATATCTGGTTCTAGTTCTATTTCTGGTGGACAAATGTCTGCCTTTTGTCCGCGTTTCTTCTTTTCCTTTTGCAAGTAGCCTTTGCTGTTGTTTCTTAAATGCCCCTACTGATTTTTCTCCAATCATAGATGCCACCTGCGTGCAATAGATTTCTCCATTCTCTAAAATTTCAACTAAACCTATTTTTTGTAATAAATCCATAGCAACAACAACTGTATCTACGTCTGTTCTTGTGATTTCAGCTAGCTTCTTTTTATCGTATGGAATAAGTAAATTACCCACTTTACGAATTAAAATTCCGCTTCGTTTTGAGAGATTTTAGGCATAACTTTAAATAAAATAAAGAATATCTTTCTCCATTTTCGTGTTCTTCTAACCAAGCAATTGCATCCTCTTCAAAAAAGTCCTCTTTTAACTGTAACCAATAAAATTTGTTTGTTTCATATTTTGACATACCTTTTCTCCCTCACTATTCATTTGTTTTTTCGTAAAAAACTGTCAAAAACTCTGTTTCATACGCAACTTTTTAGTTCTTTTTCTATTTCATTTTGTAACAAAAATATTAACTTCTTTGAAGTTATTCTTGTATTAGTGTTAAAGTAACTTTGAAGCTTATTTTGATAACTGTCTGTAATATAACGAATAGCCCTTTCTACTTTTAATGGCTCTACTTTAAATCTTATTGCATATTCTTCGTAAATTTCTCGAATTTTATGATTAATTTGGCAATTATAATTGTCTAATAATATAGCTTCCAAATATTTAGTTCCTAAAAAACTTAATGGTATTCCTGCATCTTTGAACACAATTTTTATACATTTTTTTAATTCTTGTCTTTCTGCTTTCTTTTGCGGAAGTTCAAAGTTATTGACTGTACTAACATAAGCAGCAAAGGTGTATATATTAAAAATCATTTCATTTTCTGTTGTATCTTTCGCCCACTCTATAATTGCATCGTCTTGCTCTGGAATATCTGTAGTATCTTGTATTAAGTGAACAATATTTTTAAATATATTCATTTTTTAGCCTTTCCGCTTCTTACTTCAAAAATAAAGTAAGAAGCTGTTTAATATTTTCTTGACTTCTACATTAATCTCGTGTAGAATACAAATAGAATTCATATATTTGTATCGAATTTGAACTAATTCTCTGATTGGTAGTCGCGAGTTAGTTCTTTTAATTTTGCTCTAACCATTTCATCACTAAATGGACTCTTAAAAACTAAATCTGCTACTTTTTTCAATGCGATTCTTAATTCTGCCTTTTCTTCTCTTAAGCGATCATTGCTATTTTCCTTTAGCTTAATTCTAGTCTGCAAGTCTTTTATGTATTTTTCGTGATTTTCAATTTTCGATTTTTGGTCTGCAATTTGGATGTCCTTTCTTGTTTTTAACATTTCTCATTTCCCCCTTGTATTTTTCTCTATAAAATCAATTAACTTATCAATATCATTTGGTCCTGCTTTTCTTAAATCTATACTTGCTGAAGCTATAATTTCAAATGGTTTTATTTGAAATATTGAAACTTCTAATTCATTTGCTGTATGTAATTGCGTATGGGTATAATAGTTTTGCTTTTCATTTACTCTTTTTGCTGTCATATTTAAATTTCTCCTCTCATAGATAAAAACATACTTTTTTCATTTATTTTTTGTAACTCCAGTAAAATTAGATAGTCAATGCCTTGTTTTGTTTGGTTTTTAACTTCTATTCCCATATCATAAAGCCTTACTGCTGTTTTATCGGCAATTTGCTTTCCTCCATCAATTCGCGGAAAGTTTTTCTCATTAAACTTATTTCTTGCCCACTGAACCGAATGCCCTCGTATTTTTGCATAAATTTCTGGCGTTATAGTATCTGGTGCCTCTTCCCAATTCATAGTAGATTCTTTCTTAACATTCAAATTATCATCTCCTTTGTTTATTTTTTGTATCAGGTCGCGATTTTCTTATTTTTTTCATAATTCTATTTTCTCCTAGCCTATAATTAACTTTAAGTGTATTATTGATGCAAAAAAATTTACCATCTTATATTATCTTTGCTAATTTGATAGAGTTCTTCCATTTTAGCTATCATTTTCATATTCGGATAGCTAGTTCTCGCTTCATACTTTCCTAATGTTGATGGTGATATTTCTAGTTTCTTAGCTGCTTCCTTTTGTTTATATCCTGCATTTACTCTTGCTGCCTCTAATGTAATCTTAAATGGTTCATTCATTTATTTTCCTCCCCTCTTCGCGAATTATAATACACTAAAAGTTAATTTGTCAATACCAAAAGTTAATTTTTTTTAATTTTTAATTGCTTTTTTTTAACTTTTAGTTTATAATGCTTTTTAGAGAGGTGAAAAAATGAACGAAAAAGAACCTAGAGAAGTTTTTTCTAAAAATTTAAAATTTTTATTTTCAAAATATAATATAGAGCAAAATATACTTGCTGAAAAATTAGGTGTTAGTCCAGCAGCTATTACTGAATGGGTTAAATGTCGCAAATTTCCGAGAATTGATAAAATTCAAATGTTAGCAAATTATTTTAACTTGAGTATATCAAATTTGTTGGAAGATAATATAGAAATGTCACTTACTAATAAAAGCAACTCTTTTAATAATGATTTGCAATTAAAATATGGCAATTCTATATTAGAAGTTTTAGAACATTATAATCTATTGAATAATTTAGGAAAGGAAAAGGCTTTAGAAAATATAAAAGATTTGGCTGAAATTCCTAAATACATCGAGAAAAAAACAGAATTAGGAAATGTATAAGTAATGTGATATATATAGATTTTAGTTAAAGGAGATAAAAATTATGTATTGTAACTACTGCGGAAAACAAATTGATAACGAGAGTAAATTTTGTGTCTTTTGTGGTCAAAAAATATTAACTACTTCTATTAGAACTTGGGATATAAATGCTGTCGGAGTTACATTTTCAAATGACGATGGAACAGATAGACAAAAATTAATTTCTAAAATGAAAATTGGAGAAACTATTCTATTTTCTACTTATACTTATAATGGAAAGCCTGCTGTTTATATCTTAAATTCTAGGCATCAAATAGTTGGTAATGTTCCTGCTGAAGATGCAGCAGAAATAACAAATAAATTAAAAGATAATAGAATCCAGAAAGCCAAAGTAGAGAAAGTTGGAAAATTAGATAATAAAAATATATATTATTTAGGTATTAGATTATATATATCATATCAAAAATAAAAAAGGGAAAATGTATTCAAAGTTTCGCGACCTGATACATTTTCCACCAAATAACCACTCGAAAGTGATTACTTGTTTATTATATAAAAACAAGCCTTCGTTTTCAAGTGTTTATTCAAAATATTTGAAAAATTGGAGGTAATTTTTATGGGAAAAAGAAGAGCAAACGGAGAAGGAACTATCTTCTCTACAATACAAAAGAACCAAAAAAAATTTGATAATACGAAAATGTGTGAAACTTGTGCTACTTGTACAGATAGAAGCAAATGCAATAATAGGATTACTTGGGATAAATGCGAAAAGTGCAAACAATGTAAGCAATGCTTGAAATATTGCGATAGATTTTATTGTTATCAAAAAACACAAAGTCAAGATTCTATAAATGGATCCAGAAAAAGTTCTGGTAGTGGCAAGACTGAAAAAGAAGTAAAGCAAAAAAAGGAAGAACGAATTAGACAACTAAAAAAGCAAACACTTTTAAAGAATGGACTGTTAACCTTATCAGAAGCTATGAGAGAAATAGAAGAAGAAAAATTGAAATGCGAATTAATAAAAACCAATTCATATAATAGAAACATTGATACTATAAAATTAATAGAGCAACATAATATTTCCACTAAAATAATTTGTGAATTGACTGAAGATGACTTAAAAGGCTATTTCTCATTTCTTGTGAAAACAAATACTAGTCAGTCAAACCTTGAAAAAGTATATGATGAAATACATCAGGTTGCATTTAAAACTGGAATCTTTGACAATATTAAAAGAAATACTTTTATAAGCAATGTAGATATTGAAGAAGTAATTGCCTTTACAATAGATGAACAGAAAAAGCTATTAAATTACATTAATGAACATCCAGATGATTTAGTAAATGAAAATAAAAGCAATATAGATAATATAACTATTAGAAATCTTATCAAACTTGATTTTGCATCATCTATGAGAATTGGCGAACTTTGTTCTCTTGATAAAGACAAAAATATTGATAAAAGTAATAAAAGATTTATTGTAAAAACTACTATTACAAAGGATATAGATAGAAAACTAATTATTGGAACAACAACAAAAACTGGAAAGAAAAAGAAAAAGATAGGTCAAAATGATACCAGGTATGTGCCTTTTGATATTCTTTTTAGTTCTGAAGAAGTGGAAGCTATTATAGATGAACAATATGCCCATACATCATCTAATTTGCTATTTTGTACTAAAGATGGCAAATTAATATCTCATAGTTCTATTAATGCTATTTTTAAGCGAATATGCAGAGAAGCTGGCGTAAAATTAGAATTGGAAAAAGGCTGTCATATTCATATGATAAAACATACTGCTGTTACTAGAATGAAAGAAAACGGTATTGATATTTATGCCATATCTAAAGTGGTAGGCACTTCTGTTAAAGTCTTAACAAAAACATATGCCCATATTTTTGATGATTTTGTACAGAAAGAAATAGAAAAGTCAAAAGAAATAAGAAAAGAAGTAAATTTAGAATTAAATTCTAATTCCGCTTCTAATTGTAAAATCATTCCCTTTAATAGAGCCTTATAGGTTCTATTTTTGTATGCAATTAATTTGCTTTTTGTATGCAATTTGTATGCAATTTTTTTATAAAACATTAAAAAACAATGAAAAATAATAGAAATTTTTGAAATTAAAAATGTAAAGTAAAATTTGTAAAACCATTGATATTACTACATAATATATAGGTAATAAAAAACAATAGGCATATAATAAAAACCTATTGTTTTACTATTTTTTGGAGGCGCCACCCGGATTTGAACCGGGGATCAGAGTTTTGCAGACTCGTGCCTTACCACTTGGCTATAGCGCCAGCTATTATAATTTTTATTCATGAGTAGGTTTTCTTACCTACAAGTCGCTACGCTCCTTGCATACTGACGTTGTAACTCGCTTTGCTCGGACAACCTCAGCAACTTGGCTATAGCGCCGATTATAAAAAATGGAGCAGGTAACGGGAATCGGACCCGTAACTTAACCTTGGCAAGGTTATGTTTTACCACTAAACTATACCTGCAACTATGCTTACCTTATAGGAAGCATACATATAATACCAAAATTTCGTATAAAAGTCAAGGCAATAGGCTTAAAAAATCCATAAAATAGTCTTTTACTTCTTTCTTCCCTATGGCTCTTTCGTTTTGTATATTTAATGTTCCTATTGTTTTGTCTTTTATTTGCACTTTTACATTTCCTATGATTTCTCTTTCTTGAATAGGTGCTTCTAAATAATATAAACTATTGATTTCAAGATTAATATTATCTGTCTGTGTATTTTTGATTGCCATTGTTTTGTATGGCATTTCTTCTAACTGTATATGTATTTGATTTGTTTTTCCTTTATTAATATATATGCGCTTTTCATTCAATTGTTTCCAATTTTCAAATTTTTCTTGTATAATTTTTTCTAAATTTACTACCTGATAGTTTTTATGCGTATATTCTATTAAGTTCATACTATCTTGGGTTCTAATTTTCTTTGTGTCTGCTCCTAATACAACTGTTATAATATCTAATTCTCCTCTTTTGCAAGCTGTAACTAGACATCTATTAGCTCCATTAGTAAAACCTGTTTTGACTCCGTATACCCCATCTAAATTTCCTAATAATTCATTTGTATTTGAAATTACTTGTGGCTGTCCATTAATTGTTACAGTATATATTTTTGTGCTAACAATCTCTTTGAATTTTGGATTTTGCAAACCATAGTCTGCCATGTAAGCTAATTCATAAGCTGTTGTATAATGACCTTGTGCATCTAATCCATGAGGTGTTACAAAGTGACTATTGACTAGCCCCATTTCCTCCGCTGTTTTATTCATCATGTTTGCAAAGCCTTCCACGCTTCCGCCAACATGTATTGCTAAAGCTACTGCTGTGTCATTTCCTGATTTTAACATAAGTCCATATAGTAAATCATGAACTGTTATTTTATCATTTACTTTAAGCCCTAGTCTTGAACCTCCTGTTCCTGCCGCTTTTTTATCAATTGTAACAACATCTGTTAAATCTGCATTTTCTAATACTACAATTGCTGTCATAATCTTAGTAGTACTTGCCATAGGCACTTGTTTTAGTCCATTTTTTTCATACAAAATAGTTTTAGAAGCCCTATCAAAAACAAGGCCTATTTTAGCATTTAACTTTGGTTCTTCTGCTATGGTTGTTGATGCTTGCACTATCTCTTTTTTGATTTCTTCTACATCTATTTCTTCGTCATCCTCTAGGTCTGCATAGCATACTGTTACATTGAAAAATAGCAATAATATTATGTCAATAATGATTATGAATACTTTTAATACATTTTTCTGTTTCAAGCCAAGTTGGTTTACCATAATATTTTGGTCTTTTTTTCTAGTTTCCATAAAAAAATCCCCCATACTTTTACTTGATTTTGACTTTTGAAAATCAAGTTTCATTCTATTGTATGAGAAATTTTCTTCAGTTATTCGTTTTTTATATTCTAAAAATTTTTAAGTATATTTTTCTGCATTTTACATAATCTTTTCTAGATATTCTCTTAGTTGTACCAATGCTTTATATCTATGACTTATCCTATCTTTCGCCTCTGTACCAATTTCTGCAAGAGTTTTACCATCTACTAGTTCAAAGATAGGGTCCATTCCAAAACCACCTTGTGTTCTTATCTTAGTTGCAATATATCCTTCTAATTCTCCTATAAAAGTTTTTTCTTCTTTTTCTAGTATAACTACTGCAATTGTACAAACAAATTTCGCTTTTCTTTTTTCTCTTGGTAAGCCTTGTACCTTTTCTACTATATACTCATTTCTTTCTGCTTGAGTTGCATTTTCTCCTAAAAATCTTGCTGTTTTAATACCTGGAAATCCATCAAAAGCTTCCATACATAAGCCACTATCATCAGCTATACATAATTTTCCTGTCATTTTTGCAATAGTTCTTGCCTTAATTAAAGCATTTTCTGCAAAAGTTTCTCCATTTTCTTCTATGTCTATATCAATTCCTATGTCCTTCATTGATGTTACCTTATATCCCCTTAAAATATCTTGTATTTCTCTTAGTTTTCCTTTGTTATTTGATGCAACAATAATTTCTTTTTCCATATTTTTTCTCCTTTTATTAGAAGTAAACATAAAATTTTTTCCTATTCTTTAGAAAACAGATATGAAATATCATATCTGTTTGATTTGCATATCTAGTTTACTTTTTTCTTTCTTCTTGGAACTTCGCAACTTGTTACTTCCTCACCATTTTTTCTTCTGTCAATAATATAAGTGCTACCTGGTGTAACTTTTGCTAAGTGTTTTACTTGTGCTGCTACTTCCCCTATTTCTAATACATTATGAAATCTTCCTTGGTCTACAATTACTACACCTATAGAAATTGTAGTAAGTGGGAATTGCTCTAAAATGCACTTCCTATTTGGTACTTCTAAATAGCCTCTTTCAATATCCTCTTCATTAAAGTATTTTTTTACTCCGCTTTCAAATTCTAAAACAATATTTTGACAAATATGTTCACATTCTGTATTAGAAATAATTGCGACAAAGTCATCTCCTCCAATATGCCCTACAAAACTGTCTTCTGTTTCCATATCATGAACATGTTTCAAGATACATCTAGAAGTGAATTTAATAATTTCATCTCCATTAAAGAACCCATAAATATCATTGTAGGCTTTGAAGTTATCTAAGTCAATGTATAAAATAGCAAATTCTTCTTTATTTAATAAACGTTTTTTCATTTCAGCTTGAATTTGAACATTACCTGGTAAGCCTGTTAGAGGGCTTACTCTTCTGTTTGTATCTAACAAGCGTATCACATTTTTAATAGTGTAGTATAGATATTCTTCATCAATTGGTGCTTTTATATAATGCTCTACGCAAGCTTTCAAAATCTCTACTCGATGTTCTCTTTCTTTTCTAGAAGATATAACAATGATTGGTGTGATACTATTGTCTTCATTTTCACGAATTTTATTACATAGCTGGATAATATCTTCTTGTATTCCATCTTCATTAATAATAATTAAGGCTGGAATATTTTTTAGAACACTTTCTACTTCAGTAGTTTTTGCTTTTTTAAACTTGTATTCTTTTTCTTTTTTGAAAATATCGACTAGTTTACTTTTTAATTCATTATCATTATCAATGATATAAATCTCTTGTGCCATATTTTTCTCCTTCATTTGTTTTTTATTTCTATTGTGGGTATTTAATTTCTGTAGCTGCCTTTTCAGTATATCCATTTACATTTGTTACTTCTACTAAAATTGTGTTATTTCCATCTTGTAATAAAGCTGGTCCTATTTTGATATATTTTTCTTTGTTTACTGGATTTACATATTGTTTACCATTTAAGTTTAACTTAATTTCTGTAATACCATCTTCATCAGTTGCTTCTATAATAAATTCTCTACCATTTCTGATTAATTGCATTTTTGGTTTTGAAGTAGTAGCAATAATTTCTTTTTCTATCTGTTCTTTATTGCCACTGGAATCTTCTGCTATAATAGTAATCTTTCTTGTACCTGGTGTTAAGTCAATCTCTTTTTCTATTTTTGTTTGTGTATCTATAGTAGCTTCTTCTCTTACTACTTCTTCGCCTTCCCATTGATATGATAAATAACTAAGTGCTGTTTCATCTTCTGCAGTAATTGTCATCTTTTTGCTTCCATCTGCTACTTGTATATTGATAGTTGGCTTTGTAACATCCATTCCTTCTACAATATACTCTTTTTGATAATGGGCTGTTTTACCATTCATATCTTCAATGATAATATTTAAAATGCTATTTTGATTTGGAAGTAGAATTTCTTCGTAGGCTGTTAGCCCTCCTTGTGGAACTTCTGTAGCTTCTCCATTATTCCAAGAATAAATTACTTTAGAAATTTCTGTTGCATGTTCTACACTAACAATTACTTTGTCTCCCTCTCTACTAACCATTACTTTTGGCATGTTAGCTGGATTTTTGTCAGCTGCTTCTTTATACATTGCATATGAACCTTCCCCTATTAGAACTAAGCCAAATATTATAATAACAATAGCAAAGAAGCGAACAATACCTCTTGTTTCTATTGCTCTTCCACTACTTTGTTTTTTTTGTTTTGGTTGTTTTTTTCTATTCTCAATCGCTAGGATTTGGTTCATTTGTATTCTCCTTATTTTTTTGTTTCGTTTCTATCTATTTTGTCCATTTTTGTAATTATAATACTACAAATTAATTATAGCATATGAATTTTTTAATGTAAACATTTGTGTAACAACTTTTTTGAATAGATTTTATAAACTTAAAAGTTATTTTACAATTGGAAGAAGTGGCGAGTGGAGTAGCTTTAGCTACGACCCCGAATATAACAAATTACAGCCTGTAAGTAGATTTATCAAATAAATTAATTTGAAAAATCATCTTTACAGGCTGTATGCAGTTATAGAACTTCTGTAAATGTAAAATAACTTTTAAATTACATATTTTTTAATTAAGAAAATTCCACCTGCTAAAATACTTGTGCATCCTAAAACTAATATGGCATATGTTTGTGTACTTCCTGTTGCTGGTGCTAATAATACTGGTGCTTGGTCGATATCATCTTCTCCTTTTACTTTGTTTCCTGGAGTTGAATCAATATCTGGTGAATTATATTCATTTTCGTCTTTGCTAATTTCTGCCCAGTTTACCTTTTCTCCCATATTATTTTTACCGTTAATCCATGTTAATACAATATTTACTGTTGCACTTTCTCCTGGTTGTAGTAATTTATCTTTTAACTGGTCTGTTGTTACTCTTCCGTCTTTTTCTGTCCATTTTGGATTGTCTTTTGCAATAAATTTTAATCCTTCTGGAATATAGTCTTCAATTTCTTTTACATAACCTGCAATTTCACCTTCATTGGTTACTTTAATGTTAAATCTAAATTTTACTACAATTGTATTTGTTTTTCCATATGGAATTTCTACCTTCATTGGTGGTTCTGGATTTTCATCGCCTGTATGACCTGATTTGGTTACAGTTGTTTTTCCATCTACTGTTACAATACTTTCTGTTACCCATTTTTTCAAACTTAAATCAAAGTATTTTACTTTAATTTTTTCGATATCTTGGTCATCTTCTCCTTCATTCCACTCATCTGGTGTAGAGTCAACATCATCTACTGGATTTCCATCTTCATCTGTGTCATCTGAAATTTGTGCTTGATTGATGATAATTCTGTCTGATGTGTTTGGCTCTGTTACTTTAAAGGCAATCTTAACATCTCTATAGTCTGGCATATCCATAGCCTCTGGATTAAATGCTGCAATTAAATTTTCTTTTTCTGCTTTTTCCTTATCTTTTGATAAGAAGTCTGTCTCTATATATTCTGCTTCTGATACCTCTTTTGTTTCAGTACCATCTTCTTTATACATTTTCCATTGGAATGCTGTATTAATACTGTGTTCTGGTAAATATTCTAGTCCATCTGGTAAATCATCTTTTACTTTGCTTGCATATCCTGCTACATTTCCTTCATTGAAAATTCTTAAAGTATAAATAACTATATTTCCATTAGCTACTTCTACTGGTTCTTTTGTATGTTCATAGCTATATTCTGTACCATTTTTGATGAATACTGGTGCACGTTCTGTGATGTCAGTTGTAGTTTCTCCATTTGCAACACCTGTGATGAATTTTCTTAAAGCTAAGTCAAAGATACTTAATTCTAATTTTTCAAAATCATCATCATCTTCTTGTCCTGGAATATATGGAATTCCACTTTCGATTTCTGGGTCTTTATATTGTGGTAATGTCTCATCGCTTGGAACTGTTACATTATCTACTTTAGATTCTGTTCCATCTCTATCTAATACTTCATTTCCTTCACTGTCTGTAGAACCTGTAATTTCTGCTATATTCGTTATTTTTTCATATAGGCTAATGTTTTCTTTTACTCTACATCTAATTTGTACATCAATGTAGTCTAATGTATCACCTTCTACATAAGAGAAAGCTTTTAATAATACTTTATCATTTCCTTCTACTCTATCTACATAGATTAAGTCTCTATTAGCTGATTTAGTTGTGTTTGGAGAAGTAATGTCTGTTTTTACTACTCTTCCATTTGAACCTTCTGCAAATTCCCATCCATATTGTTTATTTAACTCATCATCAATTAAAAATTCTAATTGTGGTGGTAAATAATCTGTAATTTCATTAATGTATCCATCTACTTGTCCTTCATTGTATACTCTAATGGTATAGGTTACAATGTCGTTATTAGATACTCCTACTGGCTTTTTCGTATGGTTATAGTTGGCTGTATTTTCTCCTTCTAATAAAGGTGTTACATCTACAACTGGTTCTCTACTTACTAATACATGTGATTTTCCATCTGTTGTTACTCTACTTATGAATTTTCTTAAAGATACGTCAAATACCTTTTCGTCCTTTGGTAATAATTTTAAATCTTCAAAGTCATCATCATCTTCTTTGCTAGTATTCCCATAGTTTTTAATTTGGTCATCTGTAAGACTATCTGGTGTTGAATCACGGTCTAAATCTCTATTTGTGTTACCATCTTCATCTTTGTTTCCTGTAATTTCTGCAATATTTTTTAGTGTTTTAGTACTTGCTCCTGCAACTGCTACTACTTCGCATTCAATTTGTACATCTTCATAGTCTAAAGCTGTTCCATTGAAAGCATTGATTTTCTTGTTTTCTGCTGCTAAGTAATTTGTTGTAACAGTTCTTCCGTCTTCTGATACAGTCCATCCATAAGTACTATTGATAGTGCTTTCTGCTACTGGTACAAATTGTAGTCCTGATGGTAAATGGTCTGTAATTTCTGTTGCCCATCCTGCAACTTCACCTTCGTTATATACACGAATGGTATAAACTACTCTATTTCCTGTTTGAACAGTTAATGCATCTTTTCTATGTTCTTTTTTGGCAGATGTATTGTCAATTCCTGTTGCTTGTTTGTTAGCTAGTCTTTCAAGTTCTTCTGCTGTAATGACTGGTTCTCTGCTATTATCTCCTGTTAATGTTTTGCCATCAATAGATGTAATAAATTTTCTTAAAGCTAAGTCAAATTCTTTTTGTGGAATAGTTGGTTCCATATATAAATGTTCAAAATCATCATCATCTTGATAATTATTTGGTTGGTCACCATAATTGTTGATTTGGCTATTTGTAAGGCTTCCTGGTACAGAGTCACGATCAGTTAAGTTTGTTCCAGTGTTACCATTTTCATCTCTATGTTCTGTAATTTCTGCAACGTTTTTCATGTTTTTAGTAGTTTCTCCTGGTGTTGCTATTACTTCACATTCAATTTGTAAGTCTTCATAGGCTAAATTAGTTCCATCAAATGCATTTATTTTGCGACTTGCTAAATATGCTGTTTCAATTGTTTTGCCATCTCCTGTTGGATTAGTCCAGCCATAGGCTGCGTTAATCGCACTTTCTGTTGCTGATAAGAATTTTAAGCCTTCTGGTAAGTAGTCTGTTACTTTTGTTGCAAATCCTGCAATTTCACCTTCGTTATAAATACGAATAGTATAAACTACCTTATCTCCTGTTTCTACTTTTAAAGCATCTTTTCTATGTACTTTGTTGGCTGTTGTAGTGTTACAACCTGTTGCTTGTTTATTAGCTAAGTTTTGTAATTCTGTACTACTGATTACTGGTACTCTACTGTCATCTCCTGTTAAAGTTTTTCCATTAATAGAGGTGATGAATTTTCTTAAAGCTAAATCAAATTCTTTTTCTGGTTCTTTTTCTGCATCAATATATCCTGTGATTGGATTTCTTCCTTTTTCTACTTGTACTACTGGTTGGTCTCTTCTTGGGTCTGGATTTGCTACTGACCAGTAATTAATGGTTGTATCAAAGTAGCTTCCTGTTATGCTCATTCTAATATTAGTTGCATTAGTCGTTGATGGTATAGAAATATAGAAAACTTGATTAGTTCCTACCATATCTTTAATAGTAGCTCCTGGTACTTCTACTTTGTTACTATTTAAGAATTTTACATCAGTAATAGTTGTTCCATTTCCATCTGTAAAGGTAGCATCTAAAGTATAATTGATATTTCTTAATTGATTAATCGTATATGGTCCTACAATATGTCTATTTCCTTCTGTTATTACAACTGGATTTGTTTGTTTAATTTCTACTGGGCTAGAAGTATCTCCATCTGTTTCATAATCATAGCTAAATCCTGCAGCTTTTGGTGTTTGTGTTAGATATGCAAATAGAGCATCCATAGCATGAATTCTTGCATTGTCTTCATCATCATTTGAGTTAAGAGCTGCATAAGTATTGTCTTGATATCCTAAATAAATAGTTGGATTGTTTTCTACATGGTATGCATCATTATTTGTGTAATACCATATTGCTAATTGTTGAATAGCATCTATATCATCATTTGTTAGGTTATCTACTAATCTATCATTAAAGTCACTAGTATTTGGGTATACTTGAGGATATTTTTTTGCATATTCTTCTACTGCATTTAATAATGCTGTTTTACTAGCTTCTGCTGCTTGTCTATCTTCTGATGAAGCATTATTCTTTGCTGGTATGTAGCATTGGTCTAATACCCACATTAGTCTTTCATAATCTTTGGTTCCATAAATAAGAGAAATTGCTGTACGATAAGTAGGTGTAATTGTACTTGGCTTTCTCATATCAAATACTTCAGTGTATTCGGCTTCTCCTATGGCAGAGTCCATAGATTCACCACCAAAACCTGGTCCACCTTTAATACAATAGAAAGTTTCGTTAATATCATTCCTTGTATTATAGATTTTCCAGATATATTTTGCCCCATTATTGACTACTTTATAGCCATACCCTGAACTTCTAACAGCTTTAATATTTAATGTTTTGCTAGTTACTGCTGTTGCTGCCTGAACATGACTTGTTGTTCCAAAAATGCTAAGTGCAACAATCATTAATACAGTTAATAAAATTCCTCTTTTTAGTTTCATGTTTCTTTCCTTCCTTTTTATATAATACCTTATTCTTATTTTACTTTGGTAATTTTCTATTGTCAATAGCAGTATTTTCCTATTTTCTGTTTCTTTTTTCTATCAGTTTTTTTGTACTTACGGAAGTTGTTTTTTTCAGTTTTACTTTTTTTGTAAGCGTAGTATTACAATTATATTACATTTTTGTCATATTTTCAACACTTTCAAAGGATTTATTGGCTTTTTGTTAGTGTTCCGTAGGAGCTTGTACCTTTTTTATCAAGGTGTGTCCCACACCTAACAAAGATGCCAGTTATCTAACTGACATCTTTTAATTTTTCAAATCCTAAAGTTACTTTAAATAAATCTCCATCTAAGTAAATATGGAACTTACCACCTTGTAGTTCTGTCAAACTAGAAGCAATAGAAAGTCCAAGTCCGCTTCCTTCTGTATTTCTAGAACTATCTCCCCTTACAAAACGTTGCATTAATTCTTCTGTCGTAATGTTTAACTTTTCCTTTGATACATTTTTCATTTGAATTACAATACTAGTTTGCTTTGGTACAACATCTAAATAAATTCTGGAACTTTCCATGGCATATTTAGAAGCGTTAGAGTATAAATTTTCTAATACACGGTATAGGTATCTTCCATCTGCGCTAATAAATATATTTTCTTCTGGAAGTGTCATAATCTCTTCTAAGTTTCTAGCTTTGAATTTATCTTCAAATTCGCCTGAAACTTGTTTGATAATTTCATTTACATTGATTTTTTCCATTTTTAGCTTGATGTTTCCTGAAGATGCCTTTGAGGCTTCTACTAAGTCCTCCGTTAACCTTTTTAACCTTTGTGATTTACTGTCTAATATCTCTAAATATTCTTTCGCCTTTTCGTTTGGCATTTCTTCTTTCTTTAATAAGTCTACATAGTTGATAATAGAGGTAAGTGGTGTTTTAATATCATGTGATACATTAGTAATTAATTCCGTTTTTTGCCTTTCATTTTTCAAACTTTGTTGTATAGCATTAGATAAGCCTCCTGCAATATCTTCAATATGGATTGCCATTTGTTTTAGCACACCAGTTAGTTCATCGGAGTCTAATTCTATATTGGTATTTCCTTCATAAATCGCTTGTAATGCTTTTTGAATATTTTGGAATTGTTTCATTCTAGTAAATAAATAAATAAAAGTTCCTATTCCCAACCCCATTAATACTAAAAACCAGAAAAATGCGGTTCCATTATCATAATAGCTTAAACGAGCATCTATCATGGCTGTTGTAGCAATTCCCCCTATTAAGCAAAAGCCTCCATAAGCTAATATTAATTTAGTTGAAAACTTGCGGTTATTAAATATTGTTTTTATACCATGTCCTATCATATAAAGTAGAGTTGTTTTCCATAAGGTATGTGTTTTCATTCTTTTGACTACCGTTTCTAGTAATAACATACCTGCTAAATAGATAATAATTGTACCAATTACCACTCCGCTGAAAATAACTGCTCTAAGTTCTGAATTAATTGTTATAAAACAAGAAGCCCCTATTCCAACCACCAAAAATCCAATTACAAATGCTAGTTCTAATGGTATTTTGTCAAATCCATTTAAGTGAATTCCTGGTCCTTTGCCTTTTTTTCCAATACCATTTAAGATAATTAACCCTAATGCCAATAGCACTGCAATACAAAGTGGAATTAGAATTGGCGCTAGAGTATTGGCTTTCATGGATAAATCATAGGTAAATTTAGTAAGTGCGTAATCATCTTTGTATGGTAAATTATCTATCAAAGATGTATATATTTCTTTAATATTGGAATTGTTCATCGTTTTATATTGCATTTTATAGCGAATTTCTTCTATGGATAAATGAGAAATATTGGTATCTACTTCGCCTTCTTGAAAGTTCCAGTAAACAGTATTTTCTCCTATGACTTGTTTGATTTCTTCAATACTATCTGTTCTCATAGTATGTTCTAAGTTTGTAACAGCTATTGCTCTTTTTGTATCTATCATTAAATATTTGAAATTGTTACTGGTATTTGTATTGTAATAAATAATTCCTTGTTTTCCATTGATATCTACATTTTCTTGTATATCATCGGCATTAGAACTTACAATCTCATAGATACCTTCTGCATATTTTACATCTTCATTACTAGCCTCTAGTTTTTCCTCACTGTTTATAGCTATATTTTCACTTGTTTGTGTATCTGCCAATAGTCTATAAAAATAATGTTCAATAGAAGAGAAGTAACTACTAGAAAATAACCTTGTATCATAATAGTTAGTAGTTTCTTCTACTTCAATGTCTGTATCAATAATGACTAAGCCCATGACACAAGCAATTAAAATAAGTCCAAAAAAAGGTGCTAGAAAATAACAGACATTTTTACTAACTCTTGCCCAACTAATTTTATTTTTCTCCATGTATCTCTCCTTCATCTATTTTATTATATATTCAAGCTAACTATGTTACATCGTTTGCCTTTGCGTTCGCTTTCACCATACAGTCAAAAACAAGCTTTTGACAAATCAAAGTTGAAAGCTCAAGGTATTCTGCTACGCTCCATCTTGCGCAGGCTATACTTTTGTAACATAGTTAGCTTGAGTCTATTTGAATAACATATCTAGTTTTCATCCAAATTTTCTATTTTATATCCAATTCCCCATATTACTTTTAAATATTTGGGTTCTCTTGGGTTGATTTCTATTTTTTCTCTAATATGTCTAATATGCACTGCTATAATATTTTCTGCCCCATAGCACTCTTCTTCCCATACGTTTTCATATATCTGTTCAATTGAGTATACAATTCCTTTGTTTTTAGTTAGGAATTTTAAAATATTGTATTCTGTTGGTGTTAGCTTTACTTCTTTTCCTTCTACCTCTACTTTTTTGGTATCATCATTAATAAATAAATCGCCAGAATGATAGGTGCTTTCTCCTTCTTGCATTTGGTCTGCAATAGACCCTAAAGTAGTATATCTTCTAATTTGTGAGTTAACTCTTGCAATTAATTCTAATGGATTAAATGGTTTTGTGATATAGTCATCTGCCCCATTATTAAGTCCTGCAATTTTATCATAATCCTCTGATTTAGCTGATAGCATAATAATTGGTATTGCTTTATCTTTACGAATTAAATTAGCTGTACTAATTCCATCTAATTTAGGCATCATGATGTCTAATAAGATTAAATGAATATCATCACGCTCTTTAACTATCTTTAGTGCCTCCATTCCATCATAAGCTTTTAAAATATTATATCCTTCTTTACTTAAATAGATTTCAATTGCATTTACAATTTCTTTATCATCATCTACTACTAAAATATTGTACATAAAATTCTCCCCTTGATTTATTTTCACATCTATTATAGCATATTTTTTCAAAGATTTCTATAACAACATTGATCCTTGCTAGACGTTGCTTTCATTCTCCAAATAAATATAAGAAAGCAACGTCAGGCACTCGTAAGCTCGTCTTGCGCGGATTGCATTTATGTTCTAGAAATCTTTGAACTTGTAATATCCATAATATATCACAGACTTCTTAAGAAAAAAGGAAGGAAATCATTAAGATTTCCTTAAGTGATTTCCCTCATTTCTTTATGTTCTATATATTCTTCTATAAATAACTTAATAACTGTGAAAACTGGTACTGCTAAGAACATTCCTAGTACTCCAAAATAGGCGCCTCCTACTGTTACTGCAAAAATGACAAGTAGTGGACTAATTGACAGCGAATCCCCTATAATCTTTGGGTTAATAATATTAGCATCAATCTGTTGTAATATAATAACTACCACTGCCATTAATGCTGCTTGCCCAATTCCTCCTGTAAATATGGTAATAACAATAGCTGTTCCTACTGCTACAATAGCACCAAAGTATGGAATTAAGTTAAATAGTCCTATCATAAATCCTAATAAAATAGAATATTTGACTCCAAGAATGGACATCGCAATAGAAGTTAAAATTCCTACTACAAGAGCATCTAATACTTGCCCTCCAATAAAACTGAAAAATACTTCATTAGATTTGTTAAAGTATTTACTGATCATTTGATATTTTTCTTGCTTAAATGTTGCTTTAGTTAATCTTCTACAGAAATCTAAAATTCGTCTTCTTTCTGCTAATAGATATACTGAAACAATTAGAGATACAAAAATATCAAAAACACTTGTGACAAGGTCAATTGCTCCCTTTGCATATTCTGTTAATCTTTCCATATTTAAGTATTGCTTTAAATCAATATTTTGGATACTTTCTGCTAAGTTAATAATAATGTCATTTTTCCAAACAGATTCTTCTGGTAAGTTATTAATGGTTTCCATTGTATTATTATAGTATCCACCAAAGTTATTAACGAAGTCTACAATACTTTGGCTAATTGTTGGAATCACAAAGTTTAAGGTAATGATGATGAGTAAAATAGCAATAATATAAACTGTAATAATAGATAAACCTCTTGCTCTTTTAACGATAAACTTTGATTTCTTTGCTTTACGGTACCACCCTTCTACTTTTCTGCAAGGAATATAGAATAAATAGGCAATCAGTAACCCCATAATAAATGGTGTTAATATATTGAAAAGATTTCCAAACCATCCTGTAATTTGACCGAAGTTATCTAACAATTTGTAGACTACAATAATGGCTATTCCTAGAGTAAACCAGTAAAACCATTTGGTAATATTCTTTTTCTTCTCTTCCATGTTTTTTCTCCTTATTTAATTTTATTCTTTTACAAAAATCTCTATGCCTCAATGATTTCCAAACCCTCAATTGGACATTTTACATAATTTGTGTTATAATAAACTTTTATCTGACACAAGAGCAACCTTATATAGGATTTTTTCTATATAGGTTGCTTTTTGTTGTACTTTATAATTCTATGTTTAATCCAACTGGACAATGATCACTTCCCATAATTTCTGCATAGATTGTACTTTCCTTTATTTTTTTTTCAACTGATTTTGAAGTAATAAAATAGTCTATTCTCCACCCTACATTTTTCTCTCTTGCATGGAACATATATGACCACCAAGTATAACAATTTTCTTTTTCTGGATATCTATAGCGAAATGAATCTGTAAAACCTGCCTTTAATAATTCTGTCATTTTTCCTCTTTCTTCATCTGTAAACCCTGCACTTCTATGATTTGTTTTTGGATTTTTTAAATCAATTTCTTCATGTGCTACATTTAAGTCCCCACAATAAACAACTGGCTTTTTCTTATCTAATTTAGATAAATATTTGCGTATTTCGTCTTCCCATATCATTCGATAAGAAAGTCTTTCTAGTTCTCTTTTAGAATTAGGAGTATAGCAGTTTACCATATAGAAATTTTCAAATTCTAAAGTAATAATCCTTCCTTCTTGATCATGTTCTTCCATTCCAATTCCATAAGTTACATTAATTGGTTTTTGTTTTGTAAATATAGCTGTTCCTGAATATCCTTTTTTGATGGCACTATTCCAGTAACAATGGTATCCTTGAAAAATGCTATTTAGCTCTATATCAATTTGATCTTCTTGCATTTTTGTTTCTTGTATACAAAAAATATCTGCATTTACTTCTTGAAAGAATTCTTTAAATCCTTTCTGTACTGCTGCTCTTAAGCCATTTACATTCCATGAGATTAATTGCATAATTACTTCACTCCATTTTTTAAGTTCTAGGAAAGTGCTATATAGCACTTGACGTAGAAATTAACTTGTTTTTTGATTTGCTCCTATTGTAAAGAACTATACCTAAAAAGTCAAGTTTTTAAATCTTAAAAAACTAATATTAACAATTTAATTTCCTAAAATATAAAACATCACTTTCGCATTTGCTACTAATGATGTTTTCTTCTTTTCTATTTTACCATACTTGGAAGGAACTATGTTTCTTTAATAATATAGATATAACTCGGAAAACTCCTTGAAGCCTTCCCCTCTGACAAACTATATTAGAGTCCGGTGCCTACCACTGCTACTCCACGACCACAGTTGGTGTTGCTAGTCCAGTTGGCGTTGTTGTTGTTGCCATAAAAGGAGAACATCCCACTACCGCCACGGCGGAAACCGTATGCAGTATTACTGAGCCAGTTAGCGTTGCCAGCGCCATGCCAGCCCGAGCAGCCAGGATACCTCAACATAATCCCTAATTTAATCTTTTCATTTGCTCTTTACCTTTTGCAAATTTAATTATATAAATTTCTAATCTAATTGTCAATGCTAGTTTTTTCCTTTTTATATTCTTTGATTTTTGCGTACTTTAGGCGGTTTGGTAGCTTTCTAGCAAGTGTTGCTGTTTCCTCATTCAGTAATAACTCTGGCGGAATATGAAATGACTTTGCTAAAAGACTAATATTTTTACAAGTTAGATTTACTTTTCCACTTTCTACAATACTTAAATAGGCTACTTTAAACTTTATT
>CANDRW010000013.1 GCA_947388675.1 uncultured Clostridium sp.
AAGTAAAATTCATCACAGGAACAGGGGGCGGAACAGGAAGCAACAGAGCAGGAGTGACAGAAGGCTATCAAGTACCAGAAGCATTTAAGTTTAATGGAAAAGAAATAACAGGCTATTGGGCAATGAAATATAACTTAGGAGATGTTAATACTGCAGTATTTGATGCAACAGCTATTGCAAGTTCAAATTCAACTATTACAGTACAAGGAGTAACAGGTTCAGGAGTAGCATCAGGGCAAGTATATAACTACTATATTAATACAACAGAAAGAAACAAAAATAGTAAGCCATATAAGACAACAACAAATGCATCAGAGCATGTTACATTTGAAAACTTAAAAACAGGAGTAGAATATACAATTTTAATAGAAATTAGAACGAAAAGTGGTGCTTATGTAACAAGTGTTATCAAGCAATTAGAAATATCAGTACCAAATAAACCAGACTTAACAGGCTTCAATCCAGACTGCACCTATTATGTGCTATATGACGACTCAGGAAATGAAACAATAGGAGAAAAGATAACAAATGATGGAAGTAACATGCCAAATAATTGGTATGACTATTCAAAGCAAAAATGGGCAAACATTGTAACACAAAATAACGGAACAAAAACCTACTTCACTTGGATACCAAGATATCAATTTAAGTTAAATAGTCAAACACAAAGAAGTGATGTCAAATTTGTAGATGGAACATCAACCACAACAGCAGCAGGCTATCAAATACCAGAAGCATTTAGATTTAATAATAAGGAATTAACGGGCTACTGGGCAATGAAGTACAATGTAGGAGAATAGGTGGAAAATGGAAAAGGGGACGGTTCTCTTTTCCAAGCATAGAAATAAAAAACATCATAAGTAGTGAAAACGAAAGTGATGTTTTTTGTTTTTTTATAATTCCCAAAATGCTATTGTAAACTTTTCAAAAAACTTTGTAAAAAACTGTTTACTTTTGTCAAAAAAATGTATACAATACTTTTAAATAGTAAGAGAAAATCAAAAGAAAAGGAAGGGGAACAACTAATGAAAATATTAATGTTAACATGGGAATATCCACCAAGAATAGTAGGAGGAATTGCTAGAGTAGTACATGATTTATCACATAGACTAATTAAAGATGGACATGAAGTAACAGTGGTAACCTATAAAGAAGGAGACTTGCCAGAATATGAAAATGATAAAGGAGTAGAGGTACATCGTGTAGAAAACTTTATGATACATCCTACTAATTTTATTGAATGGGTATTACAGTTAAACTTTAATATGGCAGCAAAGGCCACAGAGCTAATGAATAAAAATGGAAAATTTGATGTAATTCATGCACATGATTGGTTAACAGCATCTTCAGCAAAAATGTTAAAGCAATCTTTTAATATTCCGTTAGTTGCAACTATTCATGCTACAGAAGCTGGGAGAAATTCGGGTATTCATGATGAAACACAAAGATATATTAATGATACAGAATGGATGTTAACATATGAAGCGACAGAGGTAATTGTGAATAGTAATTTTATGAAAGGACATGTTCAAGGTCTATTTGGTTTACCTTTTGATAAAATTAATGTTGTTCCAAATCGGTATTAATTTAACTAACTTTAATGGTGTAGAAAGAGATTATGAATTTAGAAGACAATATGCTATGGACAATGAAAAAATCATTTTATATGTAGGAAGGTTAGTATATGAAAAAGGAATTCAACACTTGATTTCTGCTATGCCTAAAATTTTAAATGGATATCATGATACAAAACTAGTGATTGTTGGAAAAGGTGGCATGCTAGATGAGCTAAAAGCACAAGCACAACGCATGGGACTTTCTCATAAAGTATACTTTACAGGATACTTAAATTCAAAACAAGTGCAAAAAATATATAAATGTGCAGATGTAGCAGTATTCCCAAGCACCTATGAGCCATTTGGCATTGTTGCATTAGAAGGAATGCTTGCAGGAGTACCAACAGTTGTGTCAGACATCGGAGGATTAAATGAAATTGTAGACCATGGAATAAATGGAATGAAAAGCTATGCAGGAAATCCAAATTCCATAGCTGATTCTGTATTAACTTTACTTTATGATGGACAGTTAGCATCTAATGTAGCCAAAAAAGCAAAACAAAAAGTAAAAGAAGAATTCAATTGGACTAAAATAGCCCAAGATACACACTATATCTATGAAAAAGCAATTTGTAAAACTGTTGCTGAAAAACAAAAACAAGAAATTGAGCAAGAACATGCGAAAAAGGCAAGTAAAGCAAGAAATAGTGAAACAGAAATTACGAATCTACTTAGCTTCAAGAAAAAACATGCCTATGCATAATAGTGTCAGTTTGGGGACGTTCCTTAAAACTGACAAAAGTGTCAGTTTAACCTACGTCCCTAAAGTGACAAAAGTGTCAGTTTTGGGGACACACCTTAGGAAGAGAAAGAAGGGAAGAATAAATGCAAGTATATGATACAGCAAATCGCTTAGCACAAGAGATAAGAGAATCAGAAGAATACAAGGCATATAAAAAGTTAAAAGATGAAATACAAAATAATCCTGAAAAAAAGCAAAAGGTAGAAGAATTTGAAAAGCTAAGATATGAAATTCAATTAATAGCATATACAGGAGAAGAAAAGAATGAAGAGAAAACAAAGAAATTAGAAGAAATGTATGCTACTTTAATTGAAAATAAAGATATAAAAGAATATTTTGATTTAGAAGTGAAATTTAATGTAATGATAGCAGATATCAATAAAATTATTGCAGAATCAATCAAAGATGTGCTATAGAAATTTTACAAAATGCTAAAGATGTGGTACAATAAAGAAGTAGATAGCATTTAGCTATCAAAAAGGTATAGGAGGAATCCATTTATGGCAAACGGTAAACGGAATCGCGCAAACTCCTCAAACAAAGTTGGACTGTGCGCCCACATCAAGGATGGCAAGTGCAAGCATCCGAGTTGGTGCGGCACGGGGCGGTGCGCCAAGAATAAGTGCAAGGGATTTGCAGATCCTAAGGATCCGAAGCGTAAGAAGTAATATGGAGACCAAAACAGGCGAGTGAAATAACTCGCCTGCTTTTTAGTTTGCATTAAAGTAATCTAATAGCTATATAGATAGTTATTTTTAGGAATTATTATAGAAATTTTATAATAATGTAACTTTTTTTAAAAAAGTGTTACTATATATATGAAAGATATCTTTAAAAAGGAGATTTAAATCTAAAGTGGAAAAAAGAGAGATGACACTAAAGGAGTATATTAAGGGAAATAGGCTAGATATAGATAAAGTAGTAGAAGATTACTATGGATATATTTATATGATTATCAAAAATACAAAATCGATAGGAATATTAGAAGAAGACATAGAAGAAATTATTTCTGATGTATTTTTAGCACTGTGGAAGAATTATGCTAATTTAACAAAAGAGACAAAAATAAAACCATATGTAAAAGGAAAAAATGTTTTGAAAAATAAATATAGGAAAACGAAGATGGATTTTTCCCTATCAGACTATGAAGAACAATTAGTTACTCCTCATACATTAGAAATAATTTCAGAGGAGAGAGAACAAAATGAAATGATTAGAAAATCTTTGAGGAATATGAAGCCAGAAGAGTATCAAATTTTTATGGCATTTTACTATGAGAATAGAAAGATTAAAGAGATTGCTAAAAAGTTAGATGTTTCAGAAAGTAAAGTAAAAGTAGTTCTTCATAGATTAAGAAAAGAATTGAAAGATAGGTTGAAGAAAGGAGGATATAGTTATGGAAATGGATAAATTAAAACAAAACATACAAAAGAATGTACGAGAAGATATAGCTATATCGAAGTGGAAGGAGGAGATGCAGATGAAAAATAGAAAGAATAAAAAAATAGTATATGGTGTATTAGCAAGTTGTGCTATGTTGGTACTAGGTATAGGAATTATAACTACTCAAGTACCATTTGGTGAAAATGGTGAAACTCTATTACAAGCAAAAGTGGAGAAAGAAAATCTGAGCAAAGAAAAGGAGACTTTAAAAACAAAAATTAATATCAATAAATTAGATGAAAAAGCGTTAGTAGACTATGCAATAGATGCTCAAACTAGAAAAATAGATGCTACAGAGTGTATGGTGGATTTAAGATTTGCTATAGAAGCAAAACTTCCAGATGATTTTGAAGAAAATTCTTCTGTAGTCGGCATTTATGTAAAAGGAGAAAATCCTAAAAAATATGATGTACTACAAAATTATGAGTTCCGTTATAAAAATAAATCAGCAACAAGGTCAATTACCTTAGGATTAGGTTTTAAAGATAGAAAACCAATAAGAGATTATTATTTTGCTGATGTAAAGAAGATATCAAAAATAGGAGATGTAGAACTTAAAATTACACAATATGAAGATAGTTATTTAGCTATATTTAGTTATAAGGATATTAATTATGATATTGAAACAAAAGGAATTACACAAGATGAACTAGTAGAATTTTTGACTTCTTTAATTAATAATAGTAAGAGTTATGAGCAAATAACAGCAAAAGATGAAGATATTAATGTAAAAGAGCCAGTAGAAAATTCGAGTACAAATTATCCTACTTATTATGCAGGAAGATATGTAGATGAGCAAGGAAATAATGTGGTATTATTAAAAGTAGATACAAAGGAAAACAGACAAAAAATATGCACTTTACTTGGCATTACAGAAAGCAAAACAAAATTTGAAACAGCCAAATATTCTTATGAATATTTAACAGAATTACAAGATAAAATTGGTACAAAAATGATAGAAAAAGAATTTCCTTTTGTTACATCTTCTTCTATTATAGAAGATAAAAATTGGATAGAAATACAAGTAACTACCAATAAAGAAAGTGAATTAAAAAAGATTAGAGAATTAGATACAATAGGTGGTGCAATTAGTATTCGTTATAGCAAAGATGGAATTGCTAAGAAAGATATGCTAAAAGAGAAAGACTAAATAGAAGAGTAATATACAATTGAGAAGATAATTAGTTGAAAATTATCTTCCCTTTATGTTATACTAAATATGTAATGATTTATAGCTGAAAAAGTGGTAAGACAAATCTATATAATCATAATACATATTAAAAATGAATAAAAATAAAAGACGAAAGAAAGGATGAAACAAATATGAATAATAAAACAATAGCTGAGTTATATGAAAAGGAATTAAAGGAAAAGGATACAATTATTGCTTGTAGCAGTAATTATGAAATAAAAAGCTTGAATTATATTCCAAAGGAAAATGACAAAATAGAATTAGTAGATGTAACAACAAGAGATGGAAGAAGAATTTATATAAGAGGTATTTTATATGTAATGAGCAAAGCCTTTAGCGAATGCTATCCAGAGGCACCTCTTACTGTAAATTATCAATTAACCAATGCTATGTATTGTGAAGTAGATAATATACAAGTAACAGAAGAAATGCTACAAAATGTTAGTAATAAAATGAAAGAAATTATTGAAAAAAACTTACCAATTCGCAAAATAGAAATGACAAAAGAAGAAGCAGAAGAATTTTATAATAAAGAAAAAACAATTAGAGGAAAGTTGCAATTAGATAATAAGCAAAAAGAGGAAGTTTCTTTATACTTTTGCGAAGAATATTATAACTACTTTTATGGTGTTATGCCAATTAGTACAAACTATGTTCGTTATTTTGAAATAGTGCCATATCATGAAGGATTTTTACTACGTTATCCAAGTAAAACAAATCCAAGTGTTTTAGCACCAGTTTCAACAAATCAAAAGTTATTTACTACCTTAGAAGAGTACAAAGACATTCATAGAGTATTAGATATTAATACAGTATATAAGTTAAATAGGCAAATTACTCAAGGAAATTCTGCTGAATTAGTTTTATTAGCAGAAGCTTTGCATGAAAAGAAAATATCTGATATTGCAGATAATATAGTAAACAGAAAAGGAGTAAAAGTAGTATTAATTGCAGGTCCATCTTCTTCAGGAAAAACTACCTTTGCTAAAAGATTAGGAATTCAATTAAGATTAAATGGATTAAAACCAGTAACCATCTCAGTAGATAACTATTTTGTAGAAAGAAAAGATACCCCATTAGATGCAGATGGAAAGTATGATTTTGAATGCTTAGAAGCAATAGATTTAAAACTATTTAATGAACATTTAAATACTTTACTAAATGGTGGAGAAATCTTATGTCCAACTTTTGATTTTAAAGAAGGTACAAAGAAATATAATGGGGAAACCATGAAATTAGCAGATGATGAAATTCTTGTGATAGAAGGAATTCATTGCTTAAATGATAAATTAACAGCATCTATTCCAAAAGAAAAGAAATATAAAGTGTATATTAGTGCATTAACTGTACTAAATATTGACTACTATAACAGAATTTCAACAACAGACAGTAGATTAATTAGAAGAATGGTAAGAGACTATAATTTTAGAGGATATAGTGCATTACATACCTTACAGATTTGGGATTCGGTAAACCGTGGCGAAACAAAGCATATTTTCCCATTCCAAGAAGAAGCAGACAGTATGTTTAATACCTCTTTAATTTACGAAATTTGTGTATTGAAAAAATATCTAATGCCATTATTAGAAGAAATAGACAATACACATCCTGAATACGCAGAGTCAAAAAGATTATATGAATTTTTAAAATATTTTGAAGATATTGAAGACAAATATGTGCCAGAAAATTCTTTGTTAAGAGAATTTATTGGTGGTAGCGTTTTTGAGTATTAGTGTCAGGTTGGAGAAAAAAATGGGAAGAAGATTTACAGAAATTGATGAAGCATTTACTTGCGAAAATTGTGGTAAGCCAATAGAACCATTAGGCTATACTTGCCGTGACCATTGTAGTTATTGTTTATGTTCTAAACATGTTGACATTAATCCAGGAGATAGAGAAGAAGAGTGTCATGGATTATTAGAGCCAATTAGAGTGGAACTAGATAGCAAAAAAGGCTATGTTATTATTTATCGCTGTAAAAAGTGTGGAGCTATTCGTAAGAATAAGGCAGCAAATGATGATAACATGGATTTGATAATTGAGTTGACTACAAAAGTTTAAATAAAAGCAACTTATAATAACGTTGTTATTATAAGTTGCTTTTTAATTAAACTTCTCTATGTAAATTTCCATTGGTATATTGCATGCCTTCTAACTTTTCGCGAATATAAGCCTTGCTAATAGCTTCATTTATTTGTTCAATTGTTTCATCCATCATGTCTAATCTAACAGAAGTAATTGGTAGGTTTTTTGTACTAATAGAAAGGGTTTTGCTGTTACAAATTAAAGTAACCGTTTGGACACTATCTGGTATAATTCTGAATTCAAAACCTAATCTATCTTTTAAATAGTAGTTAGAAATTTTAGTGCAGTTTTGCCCACAGTCAGGATAGCAATGATTGGTTTTTCCTAAGAAACAGTAATTAGATACCATGATAGGAAGATTTCCATACACGATTAATTCTGTATCTATATCAGATGCTTGTAAAATATCTTTTAAACCTTCTTCGTTTAGTTCTCTTGATAGAGTGAGGCGGTCAATACCTAGTTTTTTGTATTCTTTCATAGTGTGATGATTAAATACATTTAAAGAATAATTACCAATGAATTCATATTTTCCTTGATATTTCTTCAAAAATTCAAAATCAGCAATATTGGAAAGAACAAAGCCTTTGATAGAAAATCTTGTTGTAATATCATCAAAGGAATTAAGAATAATGTTCTTGTAATTTCCTTTAATAATAGTTGGTAGATAAATGTATAAGCTATATTGTTCTGATAAATATTCAATGATATTGGTATATTGTTTATCTACAAATAGTTTCAAAGATAAGTAGATTTTATCAATTTTGTCTTTGACTAATTGTGTATAATCATAATCTGCATGCAGATCTCTTAAAAACAAAGAAATCTTAGGATGTTCTAAAGTTGGTATGTAAGTAATAGCTTCTTCTTTTGGTAAATCTAGCTTAGGGGATTTTCTGAAAATTCGTTTTTCTACTTCTTTTTCTAAAGCTTCAATTGCATTTCTTCTCAGTTCATTTAAACTACTAATACTTGGCACATAAAGTCCATCATCTAGGTAAACTGTAATATTTTCAAAAGTATAAGGAGTATTGTTGGTTTTTGAAATTTGTTTGATAATTCTTTCCATACTAATTGGAGTTTTTAAAGCTTCAGTAGGAACAATATCAGATGTTACTTTTACCTTGATTTGATGATAGATACTAGAAGGGTGTGTTTCGTTAATGGTAAATAGTTCCATTTGGATAGGAGTATCCTTTTTGATAGTCACATTACAATTGAGTGGGATTTTTATATTTTCGCAATTTTGATAAGAACGGCGAGCTTCTTCCATTAGTTTTTTATTAGTTACTTTATATAATTTATCACCAATAGCAATTTTGCCTTTCATTCTGCCAATGGTAACATATTGACCAACTTCAGCAGTTTTCATATTTTGGTTTTTTTCCATTAATTCTGAAACTAAGTAACTACCATTTTCTTTTTCAAGACTGACAGAATCTCCAAGAGATAAAGGAGCTTCTAAAGAAAAAGTAATAAGTCCTTTATTACTATTATATTTTTGAACGGTACCTAAATAAATTCCCATATGATTTGGCTTTTCAGGGAAGATAAGTTCTCTATTTGCGCTATTATTTAAATGACCACTGGAAAATCCACCACGGTTAAATACTTGCATTAAATCTGTAATATCTTGTTCGTCAATAATATATTCTTCTCCACTTAAAGCTAAGTCAATATATTTACGATAAATACGAGTGACAGTTGCTACATATTCAGGATTTTTCATACGTCCTTCTACTTTGAAGCACTTTACGCCAGCTTGAATTAAACGAGGTATATGTGCTAAGCCACATAGGTCTTTTGGACTAAGTAAATAACCTTTATCTAAACTTACTGATTTTTTATTAGGGGAACTTTCTTTGCTTTCAGCTAATAATTCATAAGGAAGTCTACAAGGACCAGCACATTTTCCACGATTACCGAGAACGGCCTCCTACAACACTAGAAAACAAGCATTGACCAGAATAACAAATACATAAAGCACCATGAATAAAGGTTTCAATTTCTACTTTACTGTTGTTACAAATATATTCAATTTCACTAATAGAAAGTTCTCGAGCAAGAACCACTCTTTTAAAACCTAATTTTTCTAATTCTAAAACACCTTGTAAATTATGTGCAGTCATTTGGGTGCTTGCATGAATTGGCAAATCAGGGAGTTTGTTAATTAGATATTTGGCTAATCCTAAATCTTGAATAATAATAGCATCAATTCCAGCTTCATAAGCTTCTTTTGCTAAAGCGATAGCATCTTCAAATTCAGTATCTTTCACTAAAGTATTTAAAGTTAAATGGGTTTGTACATTACGAAGTTTACAGTAAGCAACTGCCTCCTTTAAACTATTCAAACCTAAATTGGTTGCATAAAATCTAGCATTAAATTTATCTGTTCCAAAATAAACGCTGTCAGCACCATTTTGTACAGCAGCTTTTAAACATTCAAAATTTCCCGCAGGGGATAAAAGTTCAACTTCAGGCATAAGAACCTCCTAACAATTTCATTTTTAAGTATACGAATACAATCTCACATACGTTCGATTGCATAACTTATCCGTAATTCACTTCGTTTCATACGGCTAAGAAATACTAAAGCATAACTTATCCGTAATTCACTTCGTTTCATACGGCTAAGAAATACTAAAGCATAACTTATCCGTAATTCACTTCGTTTCATACGGCTAAGAAAATTGTAACACAAAATTTACCTTTTGCATACTATATCATATAACATTTTGAGAGAAGGAGGAAACGAAAATGCAAGAAGATAGAGATTGTGGATGTGGATGCAACAATAGTTGCGGATGCAATAGCGGTTGTGGATGTAATAATGGAGGATTTTTAAGCAACTTATTTGGTGGTTGCGGATGTGGTGATAGCACTATATTATTCTTTATCATCATTTTCTTATTATTATTTACAAATTGTGGTTGCTGCAATAGATAATTTTAGGAGAATTAAAATCCATAGGTGAATTTTGTGTGAACTTTCGAAAAAAGTTCACACTTTTTTTAGTTCTAGGAAAGTGCGTAGCACTTGACGTAGAAATAAATTATGCTAAACTTAAATTTTCTTAGTAATTTATTACTTAGAAAATTTTAATTTGTTTTTTCGATTTTAATTGACGGAAAAATGGAAGAGTGTTATACTAATTTTGTAAAAAATGGACGAATATAGTCTAAATAAAAATTGTTACAAACGAGGAGGAAATAATATACTCATTATGAAAAAATTAATTGGTTTACTATTAATGATAATATTATTAGTTACAATATTTTTAACTTATTTTGAAAAGAGTTCTAATGCAACTTATAGTAGTAAATTTGCTAACTATCCAGGATATAAAGAATTGATAGATGCTCTTCAAAAAGCACATCCTAATTGGGAATTTGAAATTTATGAAACAGGCTTGGATTGGGCAACAACAATTAGAGAAGAAGCAACACATGGAAGAAACCTGATTCAATCAAAAACTGGGGCATGGAGATGTTCATGTAATAAACAATATGAGCCAACATGGTACTGTGCATCTCAAGCAACGATAGCTTATTATATGGATCCAAGAAATTCTTTAAATGAAGATTTTATTTTTCAATTTGAAAAGTTGACATATAATAGTGATTTGCAAACAAAAGAAGGCGTAGAATACATATTAAAAGACTGTAACTATATGCAAGGAAAAATTACTTACTATGATACAAAAGGAAAAAAACAGACAATTAATAAAACTTACGCAGATGTTATTTTAGAAACTGCTAAAATGTATAATGTTAGTGCTTATCACTTAGCTGCTAGAATTCGTCAAGAACAAGGAACTGGAAATGGTGGCTCCATGATTTCTGGAAAATATTCAGGATTTGCAGGATATTATAACCACTTTAATTGTTCTGCTTATGGTTCAACTACTAGTCTTATTCTAGAACGTGGTTTAACTTATGCTAAAAATCAGGGGTGGACAGACCCAGAAAAATCAATTAAAGGTGGAGCTAAGCTTGTTGCTAAAGAATATATTGGAGTTGGACAAAATACACTGTATTTTGAAAAATTCAATGTGTCTAATAAAAATTCTCTTTATACACATCAATATATGACAAATGTTTCTGCAAGTAAGACAGAGGGAGCGACAGTAAAAGCTACTTATCAAAAATTGGGGTTATTAGATAAAAAAGTAGTATTTAGAATTCCAGTATATAAAAATATGCCAACATATGCTTGCCCAGAACCAGGAAAAGAAACCATTGTAACACAAGATGTTCAAACAAATGGAGAGGTAAACATTCGAGAAGGCAAAGGTGAAGATAAAAAAATAATAACAACTTTAAAAAAGGGAGTAAAATTACTTAGAATTGAATATGCACAAAAAAAGGAAAAAGGTTATTATTGGGACAAAGTAGTATTATCAGATGGAAGAGTAGGTTACGCAATTAGAGATCGCTTAACAAATTTATCTTTACAAAGTAATTGTAATGAGAAAGATATTGTATTGAATAATGTTGAGGTACGTAATGGACCAGGAAAAACAGGCACGGCAGTAGTTAATTATGCAGCACCGGGAAATCTAGTAACAGTAGTAGAAAAAGGAAAGTATCCTAACTTAAATAATGAAAATTGGTATCGTGTTAGATTAAGTGATAATACCTATGGATATATAGCAGTAGGTACATCAAATAATCCAAATATTGTAAAATATGATGAAGATAGCCCAGACTATGATTATGTAGAAGTAATTTGTACAGATGGTCTTAGAATTAGAAGAGAACCAACTACTACTAAAAATAATGTTATAACAGCAGTTGCAAAAGGAACCCAATTATTTAGAGCACAAAAAAATGCATCTAATGCAGAAGGATATGTTTGGGATAAGGTAGTAACCTCTAATGGATCAGTTGGATATTGTGTAAGACAAGATAAAGAAACAGGTGAAGCGTGGATAGAATCATTAAGTAAGCCAAAATATGAAATAGATGACAAAAATGCAAATATTGTGTGTGTACCAGGTATTACAGCAGAAAAATTAAAAGAGATATCTTCTAGTATAGTAATAAAAAATGGAGATAAAGCAGTAACAGGTACTGCAACAATAGGAACAGGATACACTATTACAGTAGATAGAAAAACATATACAGCTGTTGTAATGGGAGATGTAAATGGGGACGGCAAGGTAAATTCATCAGATTATGTAAAAATAAAAAATTACTTAAGAAAAAAAGAAAACATGAGTGCAGCTGAAAAATTAGGAGCAGATGTAGCAGGTGAGGGAAAAGTGACATCATCAGATTATGTGAAGATTAAAAATTATTTAAGAAAAAAAGAGAATATTACAATAAATTAGAACGAGTAAGGAGAATAAATTCATGAAAAAAGCTAAATTGAAAATTTTAATAGGTGGTCTATTACTGTTTTTGTTTCTAAATGTTTACACAGTGCAAAGTGAAGCTGCTACAGCTTCATTTACTTCCTCTATTTCTGCAACTAGTGTGTATGTTGGAGATACAATTACTTTAACAATAAAAGCTACCAATGCAGCAGGAATGTATAATGTAAGTAGGACTAATTCAAATATATCAGTTACAAGTGGAAATGAAAGTGAATTTATAGAGAATACATCTACTACAATAAAATATAAGGCTACAAAAGTAGGAACTGTATCAATTAAAGTATCTGCTAGTGATATGACAGATTTAGATAATAGTAGCAATAAGGTAACTGGTAGTAAAACTTATACTGTTACAATAAAAGAGAAGAGTAATAATTCAAGTTCTAGTGGAAATTCAGGGAATTCAAGCAGTTCTAATTCATCAGGAAACACTACTACCACAAAAACTCCAACTTTTAAAAGTGTAAACCAAAAAGTTTATACAACAAAGGATTGCAATTTACGTTCTAGTTGGTCAACATCAAGTGCTGCAACATCAGTACAAAAAGGAACCGAATTAACATTAACTGGAACATCAACCCAAAACATTGGTGGATATACTTGGTATCGTGTTACTTATCAAGGTGCTACTAAATATATTGCTAGTAGCTTAATTACTTATACAAAGCCAAATGAAGATGAAAAGAATGAAGAGGACAACAAAGAAGATGATGAGAAATCAAGTAACAAAAATCTTTCTTCTTTAGCAATAGATGGAATAGAGATGACTCCTACTTTTAATAAGGATACAACTCAATATGTTGCTCATGTAGATGGAGATGTAGACGAATTGAAGATTAATGCAAAAGCAGAAGATAGTAAAGCAAAAGTATCTATTGAAGGAAATAAAGGGCTGAAAGAAGGAGACAATATTATTAAAGTAAAAGTAACAGCAGAAGATGCAACGACAAGAACTTATTTTATTACTGTTACAAAAGGCGAAGGAACAGAAGTTGATACCAAATTAAAATTAACACAATTAAGTATTGAAAGAGTTAATTTTGAAGATACTTTTAAACCGGATGTTTATTCATATGAACTAGATTTAACAAGTTATGTCAAAAATTTAGATATTACTGCAGTACCAAGCCAAGCAGATGCTAATGTTGATATTTCTGGAAATGAAGAATTTAAAGAAGGACAAAATGTAATTGTAATCCTTCTAACTTCAGCCGATGGAAGTGAAACAGCAACTTACCAAATCAAGGTAAATGTGCCAGCAGAGGTAATGGAAAAAGAAGAAGAAAAGCAAGATACAACTTTATATATATTAATAGGTATAGCAGTAGCAGTTGTTATCATAGCAATTATAGTTGTGGTTCGCCGCCACAGAGCTTCTAGAGAAGATGACTATGAAGATGATTTTTCAGAAGATGAGGACAAAGTAGAAGAAGTTGGTAGAAGAAGATTTTCAAGCTATGATGATAGATATCAGACAGAAGATGAGGAGGATAAAGAAGAGGAAGAAAGACACTCAAGAAGTTCTAGAAATTCTACTTTAGATGATTTCCTAAATGCACAAGATGATGATGATGGAGATAGAAGACCAAGAGGAAGACATTCTAGATAAAAATGAAAGTGGGAGTAGATACGAATTCTACTTCCATTTTTGTATCATAAAAATATTAGCATTTTAAAAATTTTGACATAAGATATAGCAAAAATGAGAAAGTGGGGAATAAAATGTTAAAATTCACAAAAATGCAAGGACTAGGGAATGACTATGTGTATATGGATGCTATTCATCAAAAAATAGGAAATGCTTCTTCTTTAGCAAAGGCGGTTAGCAATAGACATTGGGGAATTGGTTCAGATGGATTAATTCTGATTGATGAAAGTGATGTTGCTGATTTTAAAATGAGAATGTTTAATCCTGATGGAAGTGAGTCAGAAATGTGTGGAAATGGAATAAGATGTGTAGGAAAGTTTGTATATGATAAAGGATTAACGGATAGAACAGAGCTTACAATTGAAACTCTTGCAGGAATTAAAAAATTAAAATTGAAAGTACAAAATGGAAAAGTAAAAATGATAACAGTAGATATGGGAGAGCCAACACTAGAGCCTAATGAAATTCCTGTGATTAGCAATAAAATGCCTGTACAGGATTTGGAAATAAAGGTATTAGATAGAAAATTTTTTGCTACTTGTATTTCAATGGGAAATCCACACACAGTCATTGTATTAGAAGATATAGATACATTTGATATTGAGAAATATGGAAAAGACATAGAGAGTAATTCCAATTTTCCAAACAAAACAAATGTAGAATTTATTGAGATAGAAGATAAAAAGCATATTAAGATGAGAGTGTGGGAAAGAGGAACAGGTGAAACACTAGCATGTGGAACAGGAGCATGTAGTTGCGTTGTAGCAGGAGTATTAAATGGTATGGTTGATAGAAATGCGGTGGTGAAATTATTAGGAGGAAATCTTCAAATAGAATGGAAAGAAGAGGATAATCATGTATATATGACAGGACCAGCAGTTACAGTATTTGAAGGAGAATTGCAAGAAGAAAATATATTGTATAAATGAAAAAGATAGTATATAATAATAAAAGAGAAAAAAGTAAGTATAAAATGCTAAATAGAAATACTAGTGGATTATGAAATATATGGAGTAGAAAATAGGAATGGTAGTAAGTAGACGTTTTAGTAAAGAAGAAAGAGTTTTAGATAAGCAGGATACATTAGAAATGTTAAAACAAGGTGTTACCCATGCAGAAATAGCTAGACAATTAGGTAGATCAACTCAGTATATTGTAAATTTGAAAAATGAGTTAGTTGTAGAGGGCTTAATAACAATAGAAGAAATAAAGAAAGCAAGAAAACAAGCAATTGATGCCAAAAAGAGAATTGAAAAAAGTATAAGTGAAAGCAAAGCAGCAGAAAAAGAAAGAATTAGAAATGAGAAAAAAGCAAAAGTTCTTGAGTATTTAAATTTAGGAATAACTATACTTGAGATATCAAGAAAATTAGATATACCTAGAACAACTTTAAATCGATATATAGTAGAGTTAATTAATGAAGGAAAAGTTAAAGAAGAGGATATAAAAAGCCAAAAAGGTAAAAATAAGGAAGTTAGTAAAATTGTACAAGAAAAAAATGAAGAATTAATTGTACCATCACCAAGAAAATCGAAATCAAAGAAAAAGTTTATTCCAAATCCTGATGCAATACTTTCAGAAGAAGAAAAACAAGTTTTAGATTACTTATTAAAAGGACAGAGTTATAATTTTATCGCAAAAGAAATGGGAATAACTCAAAGTGAAGTAGTAAAGATCACAAATATATTAAAAGTAAAAGGTGTTATTAGTTCAGAACAAATAAAAAGTGCTAGAGAAAGAAAGCGACTAAATGATGAAGAAGATGTTATAAAGTTATTAAAAAGAGGATATACTCAAGCAGACATTAAACTTCAAAAAAGAGATACAATTAATCTTTCTATAATGATTTCAAAATTGAAGGCAGAAGGCAGAATTACAGATGGAGAGATAAAAAAGGCACAAGAACAAGCACGAAGACTTGAAAAAGAAGAATTTGCAGAATTAGTTTTAAAAGGTATGAAAAAAGGGCTAACAGTAAAAGAGATAATTGAATCAGATGAAACACGGATATGCAACAGAAAGGTTCGTTAGAGATATGCAACAAGAACTAATAAGGAGCGGAAGAATTACAGAAAAAGAGTTTAGAAGACAACGAAACAAACATAAAAAAAATAGTAAAAAATCTAGAGACACTGACTTAAATAATCGTATTTTCAAATTAATAAAACAAGGGAAAACAATAAGAGAGATAGCAGCAGAACTAAATTTTTCAGAAAATTATATATATATAAGAATGCAACAGATATTTAAGCAAAAAGGGTTATCAAAAGAACAAATAAGAAGTCTGAGATATGGAAAAATTCTGGAGTTATTGAAAAATGGAATTACCCCACAAGAAATTGCTAATTTCTTAGGTATAAGTAGCGAAAGTATATATAATAGGCAAGAAGAATTTATAAGAGATGGAACTCTTACGAAAGAACAACTAAAAGAATATAGAACAAAAAGAATACAAGAATTTGCAGAGACTAGAAGAAAAGCGATAGAAGAATGCAAAGAAGATAGCAAGATATGTGTAAGTAGAAAAAAATTTTTTGAATTGGCACAAGCTGAAATTAGCTATGGAAATGCTTTAGAGAAAGCAGATGTGAAAATGTTAGGAAGATGTATCATTTATAATGACATCTTTTTAACAAAAGAAAATTTAAAACTTGTAGTTATACAATATGTTATTAGATGTGAGCCACAAGAAATAAATGGATTTTTTAAATCTTTGATAATGCTTTATGGAGACACAGATTATGGTAATGCAATAAAAGAATTTAAAAAATATGCAACAGAGAAAATTAGAGAACGAAAAAGTAAATTTAGTGACATTACTGAAGAAAGATAGGATAAAAGACAAGAAGTAGAAATTTATTGGCATATTGAGGATTTTTTGTTGGAGCAGGTAGCGAGAATCGAACTCGCGCAACCAGGTCGGAAGCATGGCATTCTACCACTAAATTATACCTGCACAAATAAACTAAATCTATTATAAAATAAAATAAGTAAAAATGCAACAAAAAACCATTATAGAAAATACTATAATGGTTTTTTTATATTTTATAGTTGAATTTTTTGTTCTAAAGTTTCAATAATAGCTGGTAAGATTTGTTTTTTTCTAGAAACCATTCCTTTTAATAAAGTAGTATTTGAAATGAGTTTAGTATTAAAAGCCCTTTCAAAAATATCAATTCTATTCCCTAAAACAATTGCTTTAGAATTTGCTTCTAAAATATCGGTAGCTAAGAAAACGAATAAATCAATATTTTCTTCTTGAATTCTTTGTTCAATAGATTGTTCAATTTCGGATTTTCTCTTAAAAACTTCTTCTAAGTTAGAACTATTAATTTGTGAAATGGTAATTTTTAAATCATTATGTCTAAAATCTTTAGAGTCAACATTAATGATTTCCAAACCAGTAAATCCACTAATATCAGTTCCTGCTTCTAATAATTTATATCCATAGTCATACAAGTTAATTCCTGCAATTTTAGCTAAACGTTCAGCAATCATTTTATCTTGTTCTGTACAAGTTGGAGATTTGAACATTAAAGTATCTGAGATGATGGCACTTAGCATAATTCCTGCCATTTTAGGTGTAATAGTTACATCATCTTGTTTATATAATTTATACATAATAGTAGAAGCACAACCCACAGGTTCAGCAATACAATATACAGGTTCTGCTGTTTGCAAGTTTAATCTGTGATGGTCAACTACCATTTGAATATGTGCATTTTCAATTCCTGGTAAACTTTGAGAAAATTCGTTATTATCTACCATAATAACATTTGCATTATTATCTATATTAGAAAGTAACTCTGGTTCTTTTAAGTCAAAAGTGTTTAAAGCATATTGAGTTTCTTTATTAATTTCTCCTAAACGAAAACTTTGTGCTTCACGACCAATTTGATTTTGCAAATTTGCCATAGTGATAGCACAAGAAATAGAATCAGTGTCTGGATTAGTATGTCCGAAAACGCGAATGATATTATCAGTCATAAAAAATCCTCCTTTTAACTCTTGATTTAACTAATTAATTATAACATTAATTACATAAAATGTCAACTTTTGACAAGATTAATAAAATCTAAATAACTATTGTTATTATTATGCTTGATTTTAAGCCAAATTATGTATATAATGAATAAGAAAATTAAGAAAGGGGAGCAATTTTGAAATGGGGCTTATCGTCAAAAATGTAGAGAAAAGTTTTAGTACGAAAAAAGTAGTTGACAATATTAATTTTGAAATTCAAAAACCTGGTGTATATGGACTTTTAGGCACAAACGGTGCAGGAAAAACGACTACCATTCGTATGATTTTAGGAATTTTAAAAAAGGATAGTGGAGAAATTACTTGGAATGGAAAAGAAGTACAAAGAAAGCATGTAAATTTTGGGTATTTACCTGAAGAAAGAGGGGTATATCCAAAAACAAAAATACATGACCAATTAATGTACTTTGCTAAATTAAAAGGGATGAAAAAAGAAACAGCCGAAGAGCGTATGCAATATTGGGCAAAGAGGTTAGAGATAGAACAATATTTGCAAATGACACCAGAAAAGTTATCAAAAGGAAATCAACAAAAAGTTCAATTCATCACAGCAATTTTACATGATCCAGAATTGCTAGTATTAGATGAACCTTTTAGCGGACTAGACCCAGTAAATACAGAACTTCTAAAAAATGTTATTTTAGAGTTAATTAAAAAGGGGACATATATTATTATGTCTAGTCATCAAATGCATTCTATTGAAGAATTTGCGTCAGATGTATTGATATTAAATAAAGGAAAAACTGTATTACAAGGAAACTTAAAAGAAATCAAAGAACAATATGCAGCAAATCGATTAGCATTAAACACCACAGAGAATGTGGATAATTTAATAAAACAAGCAAATCTTGAAATTTATAATAGCAAGAATAACGAATACATGATTAACATTTCAGGAGAAGAAGATGGATATTGTCTATTTGATTTGCTAGCTCAAAATCATATTAAAGTAGAAAAATTTGAAATTATGAAGCCAAGCTTACACGATATTTTCATTGAAAAGGTAGGTGAAGAATAATGAAAGATTTATGGACAGTAGCGTCTTATACCATTAAAGACATGTTCAAAAAGAAAACTTTTTTAATATCTAACTTAATTATTCTAATTATGATAGTAGTAGGATTTAATATTCCAAATATTCTATCTTCTTTTGATAGTGAAGAAGAAGGGGGAGAAAAAGGTACTACCAAAGAGTTAGTAGTGGATAGTAAAAATATTTATGAAGGAACTTTGAATAGTTTAAATTCTTTAGATTTAGGATATGAGTTTATTATAGAGAACAAAGAAGTAACTTTTGAAGAAATCAAAGAGAAAATAGAAAATAATGAAATTGAAGATGCTATCATTATTGATAAAGTAAATGACAAAATTCAAATGACATATATTGTAGAAGATGCAACGATGATGACAGAAGTGCCAGAAAGTTTGAGAAATACGTTTACTAATTTATACACTAATTTACAATTAACAAAATTAAATTTATCAGAAGAACAACTTGCAAGTCTAAGCCCAGAATTTGAGTTTGACTTAAAGCAAACTGAAGAACAAGAAGTAAAAGGTAATGTATTTGCAATTATGCTTTTATCATTAGTATTGTTTTATGCTATTTATTTCTGTGCTTATCAAGTATCAGCTTCTATTACAACAGAAAAGACTTCAAAGATTATGGAGACGTTGGTTACTTCTACAAAGCCTAGAACGATTGTATTAGGAAAGACAATTGGTATTGGTATTGTTGGTTTTGTTCAAGTAATTATCATTGTAACAGTAGCACTTATTTGTGCAAAATATTGCTTACCTGAAGGAGTTTTAGATGCTGTATTAGATATGTCACAAATTACGCCAACACTTGGAATTTTCACAGTTCTATACTTTATCTTAGGTTATGCAACTTTTGCTTTGCTATATGCTTTAACAGGTTCAACAGTCAGTAAACCAGAAGATGTACAAACTGCTAATGGACCAGTTGCAATTGTGGCAGTAGTAGGATTTTACTTGTCATATTTTACAATGATGAACCCTACAAGTGACTTAAATGCGTTTGCTTCCATATTCCCATTTTCATCACCATTTTGTATGCCATTTAGAATTATGATGGGAATTGCAACACCAAGTCAAATTGCGATTTCAATTGCAATATTAGTAGCAACAATTTTAATTATAGCCAATATATCTATTAAGATTTATTCAAATGCGATTTTGAATTACGGCAGTAGAGTAACTTTGAAAGATATGATTAAAATGTATAAGAGTAAAGATGATAATAACAGTTAAAATAAAGTTCCCTCTTAGAATATTAAACTAAGAGGGAACTTTCTATTTAGAGCTTTGCATTTCAACTAAATCCTTCCAATACTTTTTAGGCATATACTGCATTTGCAATCTGCTATTTGTCCTTTCTTGAATAGCAATTGTTTGGAAAAACGTTTTCCATAATTTTTGGAATTGTTGTTCTTCTTGTGAGAAAGAGTTTACTTCAAAGTTTTCTGATACTGATAGAATCTCATAATCATTCCTATTTTGACAATTGTATAAAAAGGCTAAGTTCCTATTTTTATCATGCAAAATAATATTTTGTTTTGGAAAACGCTTCATCAAAAATTGACCTACTTGTTCTATCACGTTATTATCTGGATGAATTTGAGCATACCATAGGTTATTTTCCAATTCACATAATCGAACTAACCCTTTCAAACGATGTGCTTCACCAAATACATTTTTACGAAGCTTAGCAATTCCGTATCACATAATCAATTGATAATTGGTTACTAATGCGAGAACCAACTATAAAACCATGTAATAGATATTTCAAAATTAGCATTTCTTTACCTTTTTGATGAGATAAGAAAGCATAATAGCAATCATAAAGAGCAGTATAAGAAATAGAATAATAAATTCCATTCCAAATACGCTTAGCTTTAATTTCATCTGTAGAAATGTGCTTTGTTTGTTCTAAAAGATTAGGAATATACTCTGATTCAGGCATGATATTACTAGGAATAGTTTTTTGCAAGTAACAGTCAAAAATAATGGTAAGTAAACCATCAAAAGTTCCATCATATACATAAACTTGATTTTCTAAAGTTTGATAATTTAAAATAGTTGTTTTCATGTTTTAAACTCCTTTTATAAAGCACCTGTTAAGCACTTTATTTTATCCTCTTTTGTAGGTTCTAATTTATCAAATAAAGAGGTTTGTACATAGCTTGGAAGAGGAAGTCCGTTTCCTTTCTAAATAAATTAAATTTTCAGAAATAAAGCTATCATTAAATTTATGAATGGCATCATAATATTTCCCATCACAGGTAATAAAATAACGAGCACGTTTTAATACCACACCTAATTTTTTTAGATGCTCGAATTGTAAGTGACAATCTTTTCTAGCACGCAAAATTCTTTTAGCAGAAATTACACCAATTCCGAGGGACTCTTAATAAAGTTCCATAATCAGCTGAATTGATTTCGACAGGGAAACATTCTAAATGTCTTAAAGCCCAATCACATTTGGGATCCAACAAAGTATTAAAATTGGGATTTTGTTCATTTAATAGTTCATCACTGCTAAAACCATAAAAGCGAAGTAACCAGTCTGCTTGATAAATTCGATTTTCTCTTAATAAAGGAGGTCTTTCTAAAGTGGGAAGAAGGGAGTCCTCATTTACTGAAACATAAGCAGAATAATATACTCTTTTTAAATGAAACTTTTGATATAAACTTTCCGATAGTTTTATAATCTTCAAATCACTCTCAGGTGTGGCACCAACAATTAATTGAGTTGTTTGTCCAGCAGGTACAAAATTTCTAATTTTAGGTTTAGAAATATTAGCGCTTGGAAGCATACTATTAGGTGTAAAAGACCAATTCTTTTTATTAGGTAACAACCTTTGGGCACTATTACTAAGCTGGCTAGAGATGTAACTCATTGGCTTTACAATATTTTCTTTAGACTTATCAGGTGCTAACAATTGAAGACTATTTTGGGAGGGAAGTTCTATATTAATACTCATGCGGTCCACCAAAACTCCAAGTTTATCAATTAATTCTTGACTACAGCCAGGAATTGTTTTGGCGTGGATATATCCGATTAAAGTGATATTCATTTCGCAAAATAGTAATTGCTTGTATCATCTGCTCCATAGTATAATTAGGGGATTTTATCACAGCAGAACTTAAAAAAAGTCCCTCAATATAATTTCTTTTATAAAATCCAATTGTCAAATCAGCGATTTCCTTTGGAGTGAAAGTAGCTCTTTTTCTACTATTACTGCAACGGTTGACACAATATTTACAATCATACATACAACTATTGGTCATTAAAATTTTAAGCAAAGAAATACATCTACCATCAGCACCCCAACTATGGCAAATACCAGAAACATCTCCATTTCCAATTCCATCAGGCGTATTTTTGCGCCTGCTTCCTGAAGAACTGCAAGAAGCATCATATTTAGCAGAGTCTGCTAAGATTTGTAATTTTTCTTCTATGTCCATTTTAATTCATTCCTTTTATTTGGTAATATAAATAGTTTATGAATCGTATTTCTTAAACAGAGAATACAATACAAATGTTTGCATAGATAGTATAATACTTTTATGAAGAAATGTCAAACAAAAGTTTTGAAAAAAGTGAAATAATTTTAATACTAGAGAATAAAGGGAAACAGACAATATGTAGAAAAAAAGTCGTTCGAAATTTGTTGCATTTTGTAAAACAATATGTTAATAATAAATATAGAGTAAAAAATATTTTGCCAAGACAAAGGAGGTCATTATGAAATTTAGTAAAGAATTACAAGAATTTATTGACAAAGAACTTGAAGAATGTGAAAGAGAAGAAAGAGAAGGAAGAGTGAAATATTATACTGAGGAAGAAGCATTTGAAATTATGTTTGGAGGTCTTTATGCAGGATGTAGGTATCGAGATTTTGCAAACGGAAACATACCTAAGCCAACTAAATTCAATCATTAATTATATTTCATATGAATTACAAAACCCAATTGCTTCTTATCAATTTTATAATAATCTAGTAAAAAAGCTTTCTATTCTCTCTTATTTACCACAGGCAATGCCAGTGTATCGAAATACCAATTATCATTATTTAATTATGAAGCACTGGCTTATATTCTATAAAATACAAGATAATATAGTTATACTTTCTAGAATTTTAAGTTCAAAACAAAATTTCAATAACAAATTTCTATCAGATTAAAACTCCTTAAATTTCAACCACATTTTATGTTTCATAAATCTTTTAAAATCTTGAATAGTTCCTAATAAAAATCCAGATTTATCTAGTACTAAAATGTTTGTTTTATCTAAGTAAAGATAAAAATAGTTTTTTGTTTCAAAAACTCTATATAATTTATAATATGCTATCTTATCACTTCCCATTGTATTTTTTATAACAAAATAGTTTTTATAAAAAGAATAAGTATTCACTAAGTTATTTTGTACCTTATCACTATGAAATTCCTTTGTATTTTTGCGAGTAGGTTGAATGAATTGATAAGTTGAAAAGCAAACGAAAATAGCAAAAAATATAAAACCTTGAGCAAAATAATGATTAGCAAATAGAAAAGAAATGAGCAAGATAAATAAAAGAGAAAAAAAGGCAGTATATACTGTATATCTCCAGCCAAATTTCTTTTGTTGAAAAGCTAATAATTCTATATAAATATTCTTAGATAAAGTAGTTTTATTTTGAAATAAAGGCTTCATACATAACTCCCATATCATAATGATTATTTAAAGTATATGCTAAATTTGAATTTATTACAAGACTAGCAGTAGAAATGTTTAGAAAATGTGGAGAAACAAGCTATGTATGTAGAAAAGTATCATATATCAAGAATATCATAATCCAAAAGAGCAAAATTAATGTGTGTATAAAATGAAAGAAACAAATTTAATAATACTATTGGAGTATTTATATAAATTTGTTTCACATCATTGACTAATATACCAAAAAAAGATTGAGAAATTTTGGAAATGCATTTGACAAAAAAAGGAAGCTATAGTATAATAAACTTTGTGGTGCATTATTCTAGTCGCATAAATAATATGAAGGTGGGGCTAAAAATCCACTAATTGTGTGAAAAGCACTTTATATATTCTGCTTTCTTCGCCCAGATGAGGGTGGGTATATAATTTAAGATTTAAGGAAAAATTGTAATGGCATACAATGAAATTCCTTTTGTCGATTGCAAATGAAAATAAAGCACATGTCGTGAGTGATAATATGGGATAGCGTATACTGTTTTGAAAATATTATTGCAAAAGCGAATAAGTATTATCTTATATGTGTTAGGGAAAACCTCTAGAGTGTCAATATCACAAGGATTAAGGTACGGACTAAGTGGCAATCGAGTCATTAAGCTGGCAACACTTAATTACTTTTCTTAAAGAGAAATCGCCCATGGGTAACCTAAGGTGAAAAGTAGAGAAATTCAACTCGACCTAAGCCGTAAAATTAATTTGTGAGATACCATAAGTTATTTTAAATAAAACTTTTGAAGAAAGAGTGAAGATTTCATTGAAAGATAAATGGATTATTCAAGTATTTATTATTTCATTCATTTTATCCGCAATATTTAGTGGACTATCGTCCTTATTATCAGACATTAATGTCATTGTTTTAATCGTAATTATTCTCATTGTTATTGGAATTGGTATATTATTTGATATGATTGGTGTGGCAGCATTAACTGCAGAAGAAGCGCCTTTTCATGCGATGAGTTCAAAAAAGATAAAAGAAGCAACAGCTTGTATTAATTTATTGAAAAATAATACTAAGGTTTCTAGTATTTGTAATGATATTGTAGGAGACATCTGTGGTATTGTAAGCCGGAGGACTAGGGGCAACTTTGACAGTATACTTAACAACAACATGTCATATGCATGCCTTACTAGCTAGTATATTAGTAGCATCTTTTATTTCAGCATTAACAGTAGGAGGAAAGGCATTTTTTAAAATAGTTGCTACTAAGAAATGTGATGAGATAGTATTATCTGTAGGAAAGGTTATGCAAGTATTTCAAAATAAATGATTGTCTTACTGCTTTAGTAATCAAAATAAAGAAAGAAGCCTTTTGTATGAAAAATACAAAAGGCTTTTATGATAATATTAAATTTTAAAATAATATTTTTTTCAAATCATTGTAGTTTTCATGAGGTTCACAAACAAGATCAAAATTAGCTTGAAAATCTTTCAAAGAATTACAAGGATCATTGGGGGCATCAGGTTCAAAGCCAATTGTAATAACACTATCATGTAAACTCTTATCTACCATATTTAAATCTGAAGTTTGATCACCTAATAGAAGAACTTGATTACGATCTTTTAATTTAGAGGTTATTTCAGGAGGCAGAGAAACTTCATTTTTATTAAAACTGTGAATAATATTTTTTCCAACACCAACAGCCACTCCATTTTCAAATAATATTTTATTACTACTCACATAAATATTATCAAAATAACAGTTATATTTCTTTAAAAAAGCTTCAATAAAATTTCCGATTCCAGCACTGATAATAATTAAGGGAATTCTATTTTTCCATAAAAAGGTAAGGAATTCTTGTGCACCAGTACGAAATTCCATTACTCTTAGATTAGTAGCAGCATTCTCAAAAACTTCTTCTGTCATTTTATATTTTACAAATAATTCTATATGAGCTCTAAACCATTCAGACATCATTTTCATACGATAGTCCAAAGGAAGAGAGGTATCTACTTCAATAGGACGGTAGATATCATAAAGGCGATGTCTTTCAACAGAATATTCTTTAGGAACTAAGTCAGTATCTGCTAATATAGACCAAGAAGTTTTACTACTTCCATTAGTAATAGTTCTATCGAAATCAGCTACTACATAAAGATTATCTAAATCTTGGATAGGTAGTATTTTTTTAATACTATCTTTTATATACATAAAAATTTCCTCCTTAACTAGATAGATTATAGTATATTTATAAGAAAAAGAAAAGGTGTTGAAACAAATAAATAAAAGAGGTATAATGTGATACAGAAAAAGGAGTGAAAATTATGCCATCACATCAAATTCATTTAGCAATAGCAAAGAGATACATAGAAAAATATATAGTAGAAGACAAAGAAGCATTCATAGAAGGAAGTATTGCACCAGATTTTGTAAAGCCAAAGGAAATTAGCCATTATACAATACCAACATCCAAAGAAGATCTATATGAGCATTTAAAAGCAAAAGTGGACCTAAATAGATTTTTAAGAGAAAATGAAATTAAAACAGATTATGATAAAGGTGTATTATTACACCTAATGACAGATAAAATATTTTTTACGGAATTTTTTAGTGAAGAATTTTTAAAAAGTACAAATTATCATGAATTTACAGAAGATTTATATACAAGCTACAGCCAAATGAATGCGTATTTAGAGGAAAAATATCATATTGTATTAAAAGAAGAATTAGCAGAAAAAATCAAACAGGAGATTGAAGCATCAAAAAAACATCATAATGTGTCTGCAAAGTTAGGAAAAAATGTTGTACCATTAGATAAATTGGATGCTTTTATTGAAAGAATGTCTAATGTGAATTTAGAAGAATATATCACAAAAGAATAAATATAAAATACAAAGGGCAAAATAATAAAATGAGGAGGATACGAATGGAAGAAAGCAAAAAAGAGTGGTTTAATCAATCTATAAAAGAGGTTGAAGAGCAATTTGAAGTAGAAGAAACACAAGGTTTATCAGAAGAACAAGTAGTGAAGAATAGAGAAATTTATGGATTAAATGAATTAGCAACCAAAAAGAAGAAGAGTTTATTTGTGAAATTTTTAGAGCAATTCAAAGATTTTATGATTATTATCTTAATTATTGCAGCTATTATCTCAGGAGTAGTGGGATATTATGAAGGAGAAGGAATTACTGATTCCATTATTATTCTAATTGTTGTTATTGTCAATGCTATTATTGGTGTTGCACAAGAGAGCAAAGCAGAAAAATCTTTAGAGGCTCTTCAAAAATTGAGTTCTCATGTAGTGAAAGTAGTACGTAATCGGAAATGTAACAGTAGTACCTTCTAAAGAATTAGTGCCAGGAGATATTGTAGTACTAGATACAGGAGACTATGTACCAGCAGATTTAAGAATTATAGAGGCAGTGAATTTAAAATCACAAGAAGCTTCACTAACAGGTGAGTCTGTTCCAGCAGAGAAGAACACAGCAGCAATAGAGAAAGAAAAAGTGGGAATTGGTGATAGAACCAATATGCTATTTTCCTCTAGTTTAATTACGTATGGTAGAGGAAAAGGTATTGTTGTAGAAACTGGAATGAAAACAGAAGTGGGAAAAATCGCAGGTATGATTAATGAAGTAGAAGATACTGAAACGCCACTTCAACAAAAATTAAATAAATTAGGAAAAGTATTAGGAATTGCAGCTATTGTTATTTGTATTGTTATCTTTTTCATTGGTTTGCTATATGGAAAAGATCCAATGGATATGTTTATGACAGCTGTTAGTTTAGCCGTTGCAGCCATCCCAGAGGGATTAGCTGCTGTATCTACAATTGTTCTTGCTATTGGTGTACAAAGAATGGTGAAAAAGCATGCTATTGTAAAAAAATTACCAGCTGTAGAGACGTTAGGAAGTACAACTGTTATTTGCTCTGATAAAACAGGAACTTTAACACAAAATAAGATGACAGTTAAAAAGGTATTCTATAATAATCAACTCTTAGAAATAGAAAACATTAATACAAATGAAACGATAGAAGAATTAGAAAAATTAGTATATATTAGTATATTCTGTAATGATACAAAAGTAGCATCTGACAGAACTTTAACAGGAGACCCAACAGAAACAGCTTTAATAGATATGGCATTTAACTTGGATTTTCAACCAGCAGTATTAGAACAATTTCCACGTGTGAAAGAATTACCATTTGACTCAGAAAGAAAATTAATGACAACTGTCCATAAAATAGAAGATAAGTATGTGGTATATACAAAAGGTGGAGTGGATGAATTATTAGCAAGATGTAATAGTTATGTGATAAATAATGAAATAAAACAAGACCTAGCAACTTTTCAAACAGAAATTAAAAAGCAAAATGAAGCAATGGCAAAAGATGCTCTTCGTGTACTTGCTATGGCATATAAAGAAATGGACCATGAACCAACAGATGAAGAAATGAAAACAATTGAAAAAGACTTAATTTATGTTGGTATGGTAGGAATGATTGATCCACCAAGAGAAGAAGTAAAAGATGCAGTAGCAAAATGTAAAAGAGCGGGTATTAAAACTGTGATGATTACAGGAGACCACAAAGTCACCGCTATTGCCATTGCAAAAGCATTAGGCATTTTAGAAAGTGAGGAAGAAGCACTTACAGGGGCAGAACTAGAAGAAATGTCTGACCAAGACTTAATTGCAAATGTAAGAAAGTATAGTGTGTATGCTAGAGTATCTCCTGAGCATAAAGTGAGAATTGTCAAGGCATGGAAAGAAAATGGAGAGATTGTAGCCATGACAGGTGATGGTGTCAATGATGCACCAGCTTTAAAAACAGCAGATATTGGTTGTGCAATGGGAGTGGTAGGAACCGATGTAGCAAAAGAAGCAGCAGATGTTATTTTGACAGATGATAATTTTGCGACAATTGTATCTTCTGTAGAAGAAGGAAGACGTATTTATGATAACATTCTAAAAGCAATCCAATTCTTGCTATCTAGTAATGTAGGAGAAATTATCATCCTATTTATTGCAATACTAATTACACCATTACTTAGTAAATGGTTTAATATAGATGTTAATTTAATTGTACCATTATTACCAATACACATTTTATGGATAAACTTAGTAACAGACTCTTTGCCAGCACTTGCCTTAGCAGTAGACCCAGCAGAAAAAGATATCATGGATAGAAAACCTATCAAACCAAAGCAAGGTGTTTTTACGAAAGGAATGACTTGGAGAGTAATTTACCAAGGCGTTATGATTGGAATAATTACACTTACTGCCTTCATTATTGGTTTAGCAACACCAGTAGACCAGCTACCAATGGTAGAAGTGACGGATAGTGAGGGGATGATAAGAACATTATCAGAGGAAGAAGTAAGAGTGGAAATTGGTCAGACTATGGCATTTACTGTGCTAGCACTTTCAGAATTGGTTCATGTGTTTAATATTAGAAATAACAAAAAATCTATTTTTAAAACAGGGATTTTCAGTAATCGCAAATTAATTTTAGCAAATTTGGCTTCAGCGCTATTGATGCTAGTGATATTAATTGTGCCAGCTTTAAGACATATATTTAGTATTCCAGTGTTGCCAGTAATGAATATCATTGAAGTTGTGATTTTAATATTTGTACCAATTGTGATTGTGGAATTGTTTAAATTGTTTAAGATTAATACAACAAAAGATGAAGGATAGAGAAAAGTGGTTACTAGATAATAGTTTTATAGTTAGTTGCTTGAATAGTAATAGAAACCATTATCAAGGAACAAAAGTATGTCACGCTATGTTCTACACTTTACAAATTATGTAAAACATGATAAAATAACAAACGAATAACTATTCAATTTCTAAATATTTTGGCACCAAAGGAAAGACAATAGTTAAATAACTTTTAGAAAGGGGAAATCTTTTATAAGTCAAAATTAGTTCCTAGAAGCCATATGTGACAGAAAGGAAGTAGACAACATGCAAAATAAAGAGTTGTTCCAAAAGATGAGGGAAAAGGAATTTGCTCAAGTGGCACCGTTTGCTTTATGTCCGCTTGACGGCAGATATTCGCAAATTGCTCTCAAATTGGCGCCATACTTTTCTGAATATGCCTTGGTGGAAAATCGGGTATATGTTGAGGTGAAGTGGCTCCAATTCTTGATTGAGCATTTGAGAAATGAGAGCGAGACCTTGGCAAAGCACAATAACTCGCGTGACCTCAACAGAATTTTGAGCATTTACCAAGACTTCAATGCTGTTTCTTTTATGGAAGTGAAAGAAATTGAGAAGAAAACCAACCATGATGTGAAGGCTGTTGAACTGTATATAGCAGAAAAATTGCGGAAAGCTGAACTGGCAGATTTGGTAAGCTTTGTGCACTTCGGCTGTACATCTGAGGATATCAACAATACGGCATATGGTCTTATGATTCGTGGTGGGTTGGAAGATGTCTGGCTTCCCATTGCTAGAAAACTTGTCCACGAGATAAATTCGATGGCCCAGAGATATGCTACCATTCCGATGTTGGCGCATACTCATGGGCAACCTGCAACTCCAACAACGGTTGGCAAGGAAATGGATGTATTTGCTTTTCGGCTGGCAAGGGTTTTGGATCAAGTAGCACAAATTGCCAGTGAAGGTATTTATGCTAAGTTCAATGGTGCTACGGGCAACTATTCGGCTGTTTCAGTAGCTTATTCTGCAGAAGACTGGAGTGGACTGGCCGAAGAATTTGTTGGAGAGTATTTGAAGCTGACATTTAACCCTATAACAACTCAGATTGAACCGCACGACTATATCTGCGAGTTGGCCGATTGTGTACGCCATTTCAATAACATCCTCATGGGGATGGATTTGGACATGTGGTTGTATATCAGTATGGAATACTTCAAGCAAATCGCTGTGGCAAGCGAGGTTGGAAGTAGCACGATGCCTCACAAAGTCAATCCTATTCGGTTTGAAAATAGCGAGGCGAACTGCGATATTTCCAATGCGTTGCTGGCGGCATTGTCCAACAAGTTGACCAAATCTCGCATGCAAAGAGATTTGTCGGATTCTTCTACTATGAGGAATGTTGGTATGGCGCTGGGCTATTCTATTCAGGCGATAGAGCAGACAATTGGTGGGCTCAAGAAGGTGGAAGTAAACCGAGAAAAGCTTTCCCATGACCTTGATGAGAAGTGGGAGGTTTTGGCAGAGCCTATTCAAACGGTGCTTCGCAAGAATGGAATTCCTGATGCCTATGACCAACTGAAAGCTTTGACCAGAGGAAAAGGAATTACAAAGGAAGCAATTCAGGAGTTTGTTCAGTCTCTGGAAATTCCAGAGCAGGATAAGAAAATGCTTTTGGACCTTACACCTGCAACCTATATTGGGCTGGCAGAAGAAATCGTAGAGTGGTGGTTTTAAATTTTGACCCAAAGGGCCGTATCCAATTTTGGATACGGCTCTTCCCTTGAAAAAATAAATAAAAATTTATATAAACTAAAAAAATACCTTAAATTAACTATTAATTTTTTTCAGAATAGTATATACTATAGAAGAAAATTGTCGATTTAAGGTGTTTTTTTATGATAGTATATGACATTGAAAGTTTTGAGAAAAAGAAAAGTAAAAAATGGATTTTTTGGACTATACTGATAGGAATAATTGTTATTGGTATAGCTATTTTTGGTGGAATAAAAACAGCAGAGTATGTAGCAAATCAAAAAGAGCAAAAAGTAGCCCAAGAGGATAAAAAGGAAGAAAATAATCAACAAAATAAGGATACAAATAATTCAAATAATGAACAACAAAATACAAATAATCAAAAAGGTTTGACAAAAGAACAATTAAAAGCAATAGATAATATTTATGATAGTAAAGAAAAAGTGGCATTTCTTACTTTTGATGATGGACCTTCTAGTAATGTAACTCCAAAGATATTAGATGTATTAAAAAAGGAAAATATTAAAGCAACATTTTTTGTATTAGGGACTATGGCAAAAGCAAATCCAGAAGTGTTAAAAAGAGAAAAAGAAGAAGGACACTATATTGCAAATCATAGTTATTCTCATGTTTATCCAAAGGTATATGCTAATGAAAATAAACCATTAGAAGAATATAACAAGACAAATAAAATAATACAAGAGGCACTAGGTGATAGTAGTTATCAATCTAATCTTTTCCGTTTCCCAGGCGGATCAGTAGGAGGATATTATGATAAACTAAAACAAAAAGCAAAAAAGAAGTTTCGAGAAAAAGGCATTTCCTCTTTAGATTGGAATTGCTTAACAAATGATTCAGATGGTGCAGAAACAAAGCAAGCTATTATGCAAAATTTGAAAGATACTAGTAAAGGAAAAAATAGCTTAGTCATATTAATGCATGATGCACCAAATAAAGATTTAACGGCCAAAACATTGCCAGATGTCATAAAATATTTAAAAGGACAAGGCTATAGTTTTAAAAGTATATATGATGTGATAGAATAAAAACAAAAAAACGAAATATAGTTATCATTAGATGGATATTATAAAAGGAGTAGAAAAATATGCTATATGATGTGATTATTGTAGGAAGTGGACCTGCAGGAATTTCAGCTTCGCTATATGCCAAACGTAGAAAATTATCAGTTCTTGTTATTTCAAAAGGAAAAGGAGCTTTAGGTAAGACAGAGCAAATAGATAATTATTATGGATTTCCCAAAGGAATTTCAGGAAAAGAGCTATATCGAAATGGTATAGAACAGGCAAAAATGTTAGGTGTGGAATTAATCGATGATGAAGTAGTAGCCCTTAGCTATTTAGAAAATTTTGAAGTAGAAACGATTAACTCAAAATATAATGCTAAAGCTGTTATTTTAGCAACAGGGACTAATAGGGTAACTCCTAATATTAAAGGAATTCGAGAATTTGAAGGAAAAGGAGTTAGCTATTGTGCCATTTGTGATGCCTTCTTTTTCAGAGGAAAAGATGTAGCAGTTCTAGGAAATGGAAATTATGCAATTCATGAAATGGAACAACTAAAACCAGTAGTAGCATCAGTATCTATTTTGACAAATGGGGAAGAAATGATAGAAAATAGAGATGTGGAAGTGGATGTAGATAGTAGGAAAATCCGAGAATTTAGAGGGGATGAAAAGTTAGCACAAATAGAATTTGAAGATAATACTACAAAACAAGTACATGGTGTTTTTGTAGCAGTGGGGACTGCTTCAAGTAATGATTTAGCTAGAAAAATTGGAGCGAGAATAGAAAATAATCATATAGTTGTTAATGAAAATATGGAAACAACGGTACCTGGACTATTTGCTTGTGGAGATTGCACAGGAGGTCTGTTACAGATTAGCAAAGCAGTTTATGAAGGAGCTAAAGCAGGGTTGACAGTATTAAAAAAATAGAATATTATCATAAAAATAGTATAAAATAATAAAGTGAAAAGGAGAGATGAAAAAATGTCAGTAATAACAGTAAACAATGAAAATTTTGAAAAGGAGATTTTAGAATCAAGAATGCCAGTCTTATTAGACTTTTGGGCAACTTGGTGTGGACCATGTAGAATGATGTCACCAGTAGTAGATGAAATTGCAGAGAGTATGAATACTTCTATTAAGGTAGGAAAAATCAATATTGATGAATGCCAAAATTTAGCTGAAAAATATGGAGTTATGAGTATTCCTACATTTGTAGTATTAAAAGATGGAGTAGAAACAGGAAGAACAGTTGGAGTTCAATCAAAAGAAGAAATTGTAAAACTAATAGGATAGAAGCTAGAATAATAAGAGACTGAGCAGGAGCTCAGTCTCTTTGAAATCAGGTGATTTTATGTGCCTCTCTATAGCTATTGCGTGCTTGGAATAATTTTTGATAAAGTTTTTCGACAGAAGAAGTATCAGAAGAATGCAGAGTGGATTTAGCTTGTAAAGAGAAAACGATATCATCTGTGACTAAACAGCTACTAATTCCTCTTACAAATGTCCTATCAAATAAAGCGAGTGTAATCCCTTCGTCTTTGCAAAAATCCTTTTTGGGTAAAGTTGAAAATGCATACTTCATAATCAAGTCAGTTGTTTCTTCATCAGAGAAATTGAAGCTTTTCCGATTAGCCCTTAGACTATCATATTGCCTTTTGACAGACTTTATAGATAAATCTTGAATGTTATGATGCTTATAAGCAGCGAGGACTGCTTTTTGCTCAAGAATATCTACGGTTTTATCATCCACAATGCAATGACTGATAGAAATGGCAATCATAGCTTTAAAAGCATCGATGCCAAGCTTACAGTGGCTTGCATATTGACGTGAAGAAAAGTCAAAGGGAAGGTTGGAGTATTCGGATACAAAGTTCCCAATTTCTCTACGAGAGTACTTTTGCAAAATCCGTTCTTGTTGTTGTTTACCCATACAAATTCCTCCTTATAAACAAAAATGTCATAGTAAATTGGTTGAGAGAAGCAAGTAAATACTTAATTTCAATGTACTAAAGATTAGGAACATTATAGTAATTTATTTACAAAATGTCAACAATGAAATTATACAATTAATACTTGACTATATATAAAAAAGCGAGTATAATAAATAATAGTTGAAATAAGAAAAACAAAAATGAGACAGAGTAAAATCAAGGTTATGGAAAGAGAGAATTAGTTACCAGTTGAAAGCTAATTTACAAAAACGGATTTGAAAAACTACCTCATTTGTTCCTAGCAAAAACTAGGCGTAAATCTGCGTTAAAGAAAATAAAGTAAAATTAAGGGATGGAACCGTGTAAATAAGCACTCCTTTTAACTAAGTGATTAGTTAAAAGGAGTGCTATTTTTAAGTGTCTGTTTAGGGACGTTAGTCTAATGGACACTTGACATAATTTTGTCCACTAAACTAACGTCCCTAAAAGGACAAGGAGGAAAAATATGGTAAAAGTAGAATTGAAAGATGGATCTAAAATAGAAGTACAAGAAGGTAGTTCTATTTTAGAAGTAGCTAAACAAATTAGTGAAGGTTTAGCTAGAAATGCTATGGCTGGAAAAATAAATGGAGAAGTAGAAGATTTAAGAACACAAATTAATGAAGATTGCAAACTAGAAATTTTAACTTTTGACAATGAAGAAGGTAAAAAAGCATTTTGGCATACAACTTCACATATTATGGCACAAGCAATCAAAAGACTTTATGGAGATAGTATAAAACTAACAATAGGACCTTCTATTGATAATGGTTTTTATTATGATTTTGATGTAGAAAAACCATTTACAGAGGAAGACTTAGCAAAAATTGAAGAAGAAATGAAGAAGATTGTAAAGGAAAATTTAGCAATCACAAGATATACACTTCCAAGAGATGAAGCAATTAAATTAATGAAAGAAAGAAAAGAACCATATAAAGTAGAACTAATTGAAGAATTGCCAGAGGGGGAAGAAATTAGTTTCTATGACCAAGGTGAATTTAAAGAATTATGTGCAGGACCACATATTATGAGCACAGGAAGTGTTAAAGCGTTCAAATTACTAAATTCTTCATCAGCTTATTGGAGAGGTGATGAAACAAAACAAACTCTTCAAAGGGTTTACGGTATTTCTTTTCCTAAAGCTAGTATGTTAGAAGAATATTTATTCATGCTAGAAGAAGCAAAGAAAAGAGATCATAGAAAATTAGGAAAAGAATTAGATTTATTCTTCTTTGATGAAACTGCTCCAGGTATGGCTTATTGGATGCCAAAGGGATTTACAATGATGAATGTTCTAATTGATTTATGGAGAAAAGAACATAAAAAAAGAGGATATCAAGAGTTTTCAGGTCCACAATTAAATAGTAGTGTTTTATGGAAAACTTCTGGACATTGGGATCATTATAAAGAGGATATGTTTGTACTAACAGATGCTGATGGAAATGAACAAGCATTAAAACCAATGAATTGTCCAAATTCTATTAAAATCTATCAAACGAAATTAAGAAGCTACAAAGATTTACCACTTCGCTTTAGTGACATTGATGTGATTCATAGAAATGAGAAATCAGGTCAATTGAATGGACTATTTAGAGTAAGAATGTTTAGACAAGATGATTCTCATAATTATGTAATGGAATCTCAAATTAAAGATGAAATCAAAGAAATTTTAGAGATTGCGAAAAAGCTATATAGTATTTTTGGTTTAGACTTTATTTTAACATTATCTACTAGACCAGATGATTACATGGGTGAATTAAGTTTATGGGATAAAGCAGAATCAGACTTAAAAGATGTATTAGATGAAATTTGCGGAAAAGACAATTATCGTATCAATGAAGGTGATGGAGCATTCTATGGACCTAAGATTGATATTAAAATGAAGGACTGCTTGGGAAGAGAGTGGCAAATGGGAACTGTACAAGTAGACTTCCAATTACCATTAAGATTTAACCTAAGCTATATTGATACTGATGGAGAAAAGAAAACTCCAATTATGATACATAGAGCATTGTTTGGGTCTTTTGAGAGATTTATTGGTATTTTAACAGAACACTATGCAGGTGCATTCCCAACATGGCTTTCACCAATACAAGTAAGATTACTTCCGATAGCAGATAGTCACAAAGAGTATGCAAATAAAGTAGCAGAAGAATTAGAAAAAGTAGGAATTCGTATAGAAGTAGATGAAAGACAAGAAAAAATTGGATATAAAATACGTGAAGCACAACTTCAAAAAATTCCATACATGCTAATCTTAGGAGATAAAGAAGTTGAAGGAAATAGCGTAGGTGTTCGTTCAAGAACAGAAGGAGATGTTGGACAAATTAGTATAGAAGAATTTATTAGTAAAATAAAAAAAGAAGTAGAAGAATATAAATAAGTAGTTACATATTATTAAAAGGAGTCGCTATTACTAGCAGACTCCTTTTGCTTGGATTAGTTCCCCATAAGCCTATAGGGTGTGGCCAACCTGTCAACAGTTAAAAGAGAGTCGGGACGGTTGAAACCGTAGCACAACCGCCCAGGGGACTCTTCTTTTAACTTGCCGCCAGCATCCTCCACTTGCCCCATAAATTCCACCAATTGGTGGTCAGGGACAGTGCAGACGTAGAGACCTATTGTGGTTTCTTCGTCTTGTGAGGTAGCAGGGCTAACGAAAAACAGCGATACCCTTGTGGAAGTGCCAATCGAAGAATCTTGCTGCCGATCCATATTACCACTCCAATCAAATAAAATAGCTTGTCTATTTTAGACAAAAGCACTAATAGTATATCACATTATGTTAAGAACGTCAAATTCATAAAAATATGTTGTAAATCAAAATACTTTTATGATATACTTTCAAAAGAGAAATTCTACTTAAAGTGGAATAGACGATAAATGGGAAAGAGGAAAAACATAGAAATGCCTAAAAATACAGAAGAAAATCAAGATAAAATGAAAGAAAAATTAGCCTATTTAGGGCTTAATTTAACAAGAATACCTAAAATTTTAAAAGAATTTACACCAATTAGCTATAGACCAGCAAAATCCTATGATGAAACAAGCTATAAAGTGTATCAATATATTCCAGTTTGTGACATTCAAATCTTATTAACACCGACTCATAGACTAGCAGATTTAAATCAAAAATATAAACTATCAGCACCAATAGGAGCTTATTTAGATGCAAAGTCAGAAGAAAATATAGAAAGATTTGCTACGTTTTTAAATATGCTAAATGGAATGAAACAGGAGCAAATTGAAGAATTAGAAAAAGAACAAGAGAAGCTAAAAAAGATGCTTCCTTATGAAATCAAATATTCCAACAATTATATTTGGCAAATTTTTTACTCAGATATTTCTAAAAAGTATTTTATGTTAGTACCAACAAATGAAACCAATAATAAGGCTTTTTTCTATTTACTAAAAAAGCAAATTGCATGTAGTAAATCTCGAAAAAAAGACTATATCTTTGCACCAGTGACACATCAAGACTATTCAGGAATCTATCTAGTACAAAGTCAAATAACAGATATTGAAAACTATTTATGGTATTTCACAAAAGAATGGCCTAATATTTATGAAGTATATGATACTAAAGGAAAAATGACTTTGAAAATAGTGGGAAAAACCAAAGTATATGAAGAGGTAAAAAGTGATTATGTGATTACTTTGGAAAATAAAGAGCAAGCAATAGAGTGGTATAAATTAATCAAGGCTTTATTCATTTTAGCAACAGGCTTACCAAATGATTATCAGTTTCAAACAGCTATTTCAGAGCAAGGAGAATTAGAGTTTTTACATAAAGAAAAAATAAAAATGGAATATACCACTTTGCCACTTTTCATCAGAGAACAAGTAGAACTAAAGAAGCTTTTAGTGGAAGAAGAAAACCAAAAATTAGTAGAAGAACAAGAAAAGTTAGAGGGACTAAAAAAGATAACAGAAAGCCAAACAGAAGAATATTTAACGAAACAACGCCAAATTGCTACTTTTTTGGAATGCAAAAAAACTTTCTTTGGAAAAATTAAATACTATTTTGGAACTCGTAAAAAACATCAAGGTAGTGTAGAAAGCCACAAAAATAAGATAGAAATAGAAGAAAAGAAAATAGAACCTATTAAACAGGAAACAAGAGAAGAGAAAAAAGGCAATTATACCATTGAAGATTTGATTGAAATTTGTACTAAATTAGATGGCAGAAAAAAGATGGTTAAAAATTTGCAGATGGATGAGAAGGCATTAGAATTAAAGAAAATAAACTTAGAAAGAAAAATTAAAAATGCTAATATTTATTTGAATGAAATTGAATTACATAAAAAAAGCATTTTTGAATTTTGGAAGTTTACAAATAAAGATGAACTACCAAGCTTGAATGAAGGCGAAGAAGAGGACGAAAGTGAAAAAGAGAAAATAGGAAAGAGCTTTGTATTTGAAGCGGATATGGAAAGTTTAGGAAAGCAAATGGACGAATTACAAAGAAGGAAACTTTCTAAAAATGAAACAGACGCTATTTTCGCAGTACAACATGCAATTGCTTCTAGCCAAATCCTAATGAAAACAAATAGTAAAGATTTAAAACCAAAGGAATTAGTAAAAATACAAGAAGAATTAGAAAGATTAAAAATAGAATATTCAGAAAAGATTGAAACTATTGAATTAAAAGATTTTGATGTTTTTGGCGGAATGATAGAAGACAATACCAAAGTAAAAACATTGCACAATGAAAAACATCGTGAAGTAGAAAAAGATAAATACAAAGTACTAAATGTTACTCCGAATACAGAGATAGAAGTGTTCATTGATAATCTAAGAAATAGTTTAAAATTAGTAAAAGAAGCGTTTTGCAAAATTGCTACACCATTTGAAATGCCAGTTTATATAGCAAAAATAGGACAAAAAGAAATGGAAAATTTAAACACGGCAAACTTAAATGCAACAGAAGAACTATATAAAGCAGCAAGAAAAATGCAAGAAGGGGAAAACTTGTATTTTTATACAATACAACTACCAAAAGATGCTCCATTAATTTATGATACTAACATTACACAATATGATAATTTTAATCAAACTTTGCCAGTAGGAATGGATGTAACAACACAAGTGTTGATTAATTTAGAGGAGTATAAGCTAACAAACAAGCAAGAAAAGCAAATTCGTATTAATTACCAAGAAGATGAATTTACTAATCGAGTGATAGAAGTACAAGTAGTAGATTATGAAGCTACACTATTAAAAAAGAAAACAAAATAAAGGGAAAATGTGGGGGCAACCAAGGAGGTTGTCATATGGAAAGAAAAGAAGGAAACAATTTAGAAGAGAAGAAGGTAGACTTAGGTTTAGGAGCAATTGCTCAAAATTGGATACAAAGTTTTTTAAAGCAAATTGCAGAAAGGCTAGAGAAAATGGAAGAAGTGTTGGTAGTAGATAGAATAGAAGGGGATATTGCTATATGTGAAAATAGGAAAACAAAGAAAATGCAAAGTATCCATATAGCAGATTTACCTCGAAATGTTGAAGAAGGTAACATTTTAAAATGGCAAGATGGCAAATATGAAATTGATGCTTCAAAAGAGATTGAAAACAGAATAGAACAAAAAATGAAAGATGTGTGGAAATAATTTATGGGAAGAAAAATAAAGAAGCAAAGTAAGTTAATTATATATTTGTTATCTGTAATTATTGTTGGTGTTTTATCTTTTATAGGAATAGAGTATGGAACAACTGAAACAGTAGGCAATACTATGCCTATCAATATTGCAAAGCCAGAGAATTTGCAGAATATAACAATTAAAACAGGCTCTACGATTACAAAAGATTTTTTGTCAGAAACAAAGCAAAACCTAAAAGTATATTTTTTTGATGTAGGACAAGCAGATAGCATTCTAGTTATGAATGAAGGACAAACGATGTTGATTGATGCTGGAAACAATGAGGATGGAGAAATACTAGTACAAAATTTAAAGACATTGGGGATTACTAGAATTGATTACTTAGTTGGTACACATCCACATGAAGACCACATTGGTGGATTAGATGATATTATCAAAAATTTTGAAATAGGAACAATTTATATGTCAAAAGTACAAGCTAATACAAAGACTTTTGAAGATGTACTAGATACAGTTAAGGAAAAAGAATTGACAATTACTGCTCCAAAAGTAAAGGATACTTTTACAATTGGACAAGCGGAATGTCAAGTTTTAGCAATTGATAACAATGCTAAAAGTTTAAATTTTGCTTCTATTGTTATTCAAATGAAATTTGATGATATGACATATTTGTTTACGGGGGACGCCGAAAAAGAAGTAGAAGAGAAAATATTGAAAGAAACAAAAGACATCAAGGCAAATATTTTAAAAGTAGGGCATCATGGATCAGATACAAGTAGTAGTGAGACGTTTATACAAGCAGTAGCACCAGAGATATCTATTATTTCAGTAGGAAAAGACAATTCTTATGGACATCCTAATCAAGATATTATAGCTAGATTAGAGACAAAGGGAAGCAAGATTTATAGAACAGATGAAGTAGGAAATATTTTTATAGAGCAAAGGAAGAACTAAAGGAGAAGGAGAACAGATAGGATGACCTAGAAGTCATGTTCTCCTTTTTAGATATTATAAATTCATTCTTTAATTTCTTTTGCTAGTTTTCCAATGGCTTTAGTTTCAATTCTGGAAACATAGGAACGCGAAATTCCCATACTATCTGCAATTTCATTTTGAGTTTGAGGTTTTTGACCACCTAAGCCAAAGCGAAGTTCTAAGATAGTTCTTTCACGAGATTTCAAAACTTCTTTCATTTTTTCGTAAAGTTGTTTTACCTTGAATTTCAAATCAACTTCATCTTCAATATTTCTATCACTATTTTCTAACACCTCCTGTAATGTTACAGTATTATCGTCCTTATCTTTTCCAATAGGGTCTTCTAAGTAAACTTCAGAGTTTAATTTCTTCGTGCTACGTAGATACATTAAAATTTCGTTATCAATGCAACGAGCGACATAGGTTGCAAGTTTAATTCCTTTAGAATTATCAAAACTATTAATACCTTTAATTAATCCAATAGAACCAATTGAAATTAAATCATCTGGGTCAATATTAGTAGAACTGTATTTTTTAGAAATATGAGCAACCAGTCTCAAATTATGTTCTATTAAAATATTTTTAGCTTCTTCGTTGCCATTTTTGAAAAGTTCTAAGTATTTTTGTTCATCATCACTATTCAAAGGCTCAGGAAATAAAGAATTATTTGAAATATATCCGAGTTAAACAGATAGCAGATTGTAAAAAAGCGGCAAAACCAGCAAGAGAAAGAACCAACATAAACATACCTCCAAATCGATATATAAGAAGTATATGTTCTAAAGATAGCAATCGTGCCTGACCGAAAAAAAGTTAGTGTAAAATATATTCGAGGAAAAAGTCATTAGTTTAATGACAGAATTTAAAAAAAGTTCAATGGAAACAGGAGGACTAAGCAATTTTACTGATAATTTGTTAGATAACTTAATACAGCTAGGATACTAGCTGAAAATTATTGCATGAAAACATTGACGAAACTGCTAAAAATATGGTATAATAGTAAAGTAGTTTTGAATATGTGGCCCCTTGGTCAAGCGGTTAAGACGCAGCCCTCTCAAGGCTGAATCATGGGTTCGATTCCCGTAGGGGTCACCAAATGCATATTATACAAACCTAGTCTATTTTTAAGGTGGGTTTGCAGTTTAAATAATAAAAAGAGCTAACAAAGACAATGTTTTTGTTAGCTCTTTTTGCGTTGGTTTATTTCTCAAGAAGGTTGCGAGGTATCTTGCTAAAAGGTTTCTTTTGAAGCTTATGCTGAGCCTTCACATACTCTTGACAAGCAGTGGTACGAGAAGGAACCCGAACACTCGCATCAAAGGGAGTGGTTGATGCATCCTGAAGGATTTTGTCAACTACAGACTGCTGAGATGTGCCAAGGATTACCGAGAGCTCTTGCTTAGAATCCAAAGACATAAAACCAACCTCCAAAATGAATTATTGCACGTGGCAATATATTTCTATTATATAAGAAAAATACAGAAAAGTAAAGAAAAATTCGTACTTAAATAAAAAGAATGGAAAATTATAATAAATTACTTGACAAAACATAAATTTGGTATATAATAATGATATGCAAACAACATTTTGTAAATAGGAGGACATTATGATTACCACTTTACATATTCAAAATATAGGGATTATAGATGATTTATCAATTGATTTTAATGAAGGATTTAATGTGCTAACTGGTGAAACAGGAGCAGGAAAAACATTAATTATTGGTTCGCTTGCTATTTTAGCAGGTGGAAGATTTTCAAAAGAGATGATACGTAATGGGAAAAATTGTTCTTTTATAGAAGCTAACATTTATTGTCCAGAAAATGAGCAAGCAGTAGATGACAATATTATTATTTCAAGAGAAATACATAGTAATGGTAGGAGTTCTTGTAAAATAAATGGTCGTTTAGCAACAGTAAATGAATTAAAAGAACTTATGAGTGAAATGCTTGATATTCATGGTCAACATGATAGCCAACTTATTTTAAATCCTACAAAGCATATTTATTATTTAGATAGTTTTATTGGTAAAGAAATTGAAGAAGATTTAAGAAGTTATCAAAAGAAATTGAAGGAATATAAAAGCTTAAAGCAAGAACTAAAAAATACTTATGGAGAAGAGCAAGAAAAAGAAAGAAGATTGGATTTGCTTCGTTATCAAGCAGAGGAGATAGAAAATGCTAAATTAAAGTCAAACGAAGAAATAGAGTTAGAAGAAAAACATAAAATGATGCAAAATGCAGAGAAATTAAAAGAGAATTTAGCACAAATTGATAATGAATTAAATGATAATGCAATAGGGGCAATTAGTAATGCTATTCGTAGTTTAGAGAAAATTCAAGATTGTGGAGAGGAATATAGCGAAAAATTAAATATATTAAAAAGCAGTTACTATGACATTCAAGAATTAGCTAGAGATTTTAGTGATATGAAAGAAAATGTAGATTTTGATGATGCGGATAGAAACAAAATCGAGAGACGACTTGATTTCATATATTCTTTAAAGAGAAAATATGGAAATACAGTAGAAGAGATATTAGCTTATGGAGAAAAAGTGGAAGAAGAAATTCATAAAATTGAAAACTTAGATGAATATCATACAAAGATAAAGAAACAGATAGAACTACTAAAAAAACAAATGCAAGAAATTGCAATAAGAATGAGCAAGCTAAGAAAACAGTCTGCTAAAGTCTTATCAGAAGAAATCAATAGACAATTAAAAGAACTAGAAATGCCAAATGCTACATTTGAAGTTCAGATATTAGAAGATAATAGTTTTAATGAAAATGGAACAGATATGATAGAATTTATGATTTGTACCAATATAGGAGAGGGAATAAAGCCTTTAACTAAAATTGCATCTGGTGGTGAGATGGCAAGAATTATGCTTGCTATAAAGAATGTGTTAGCAGATGTAGATGAAGTAGGGACATTAGTATTTGACGAAATTGATACAGGAATTAGTGGAAAGGCAGGACAAGCAGTAGGTGAGAAGATGAAAGAAATTGCTAAAAATCATCAAGTGGTTTGTATTACACATTTACCTTCTATTGCTGCAAAAGGAGATTATAATTACTATATCCATAAACAAACCAAAGAAAATAAAACTTATACAAATGTTAGACAATTAAATGAAGAAGAAACAATTGAGGAAATTGCTAGAATATCTTCAGGAGAAATTACAGAGATAGCAAAAGCACATGCTAGAGAATTAAGAAAAGCTAGCTAATGTCACACTGGGGACACATGTCGCATTTGGGGACGTATGTTAGTCTGACATCTGTCCCTAGTCTGACATTTTAATAAAAAAATAAAAAACTCTTGCATTTTAAAATAAAGTATAGTAATATTTTATGGGGTGCAAAAAATGACAAAATTTGTAGATGAAAATAACAAATTAAAAATGGCAAGCCTAAAAGCAATTTTTAAAATTGCTGTATTTGTAATTGCTTTTTCATCTATGATTTATATAGTTTCAATGATAAAACACTAATATTTTTATTAGTGTTTTTTTCTTGGGATTTCTATTTGCTACCTAAAACAAAATAAGAGGAGGAAATTTTATGAACGAGAGCAAAATGACGATTGACGTAAATGAAAAGCCACCAATTGCAAAATGGATTGTCTTAGCAATTCAACATGTCTTTGC
>CANDRW010000014.1 GCA_947388675.1 uncultured Clostridium sp.
GTTTTTATTTGTGAGTTTAATATAAATGTATTTTTTGTATTGTGTTTCAAATAACAATAAAAGACGCGACAGTTGGGAGCACGAAGGAGATAAAATACAATAGGATAAATGAAAAAGGAAAGGAAGAAGAGCAAAAATCAATTGAAATTTTAACTTGCTATTATAAAATTTTTAATGAGTGTGATTTAAATAAAAAGATTGCGAATAGTATATTTGATAGAGATACAATAATGCAACTAATAGAGGATAATATAAAGAATAAAGAAAAATATCAATATTTAAGTGATTATTATGAGTATTTGAAAAGAATCCAATATTATTCCAAAATGGAAAATATAAAAATGTTAGCTACAGGCTTACAAGAAGAGGATAATAGACAGTTAACAGAAGATGAATTGTTAAAGTTTGACAATATAAGAGAAATCATATATTTTGCATTTTTTAATAGTCTAGAATTACAAAAGTCAGCATTTGAGTGGGATGTAGATACTACTCCAAATGGAAATACTTATTGGTGTAATATTTATGGTGGATTAATATTTGAAGAAAATGAATTATTTATGAAAATCAATTTCTATAAGCAAAATACTAAACCTACATTGAAAATAAGAATAACAGAAAAAAGTATTCCAAAAAGAAAGGAAAAGAAAGAACAAGATACACCAGAATTAAAGGAAATGAGAGCAAAGAGACGAAATGAATTGAGAGTAAAGATAAGAGAAAATTATTTAAAGGAGCTTTCCTCAAAAGTAAAGAACATAAAAGAGGCGAACGATGAAGCCGCAGGGGAAATGACATTGTTTAAATATGATACAATAGGAGAATTAACTTTCGAGGAACTAAAAGAGATAATACAAGAGTTAAATAGAGTGTTAACTGTCAATAAATAAGAGGAGAAGATGATGGAACTATATGAGAAAAATGGAAATCCAATTTACATATTAAATGTATTAAAGAAATATAGTGATGAGGAACATATGTTATCAGTAGCAGAGATTGGAAGGAAAGTAAAAGAAATATACAATGTAGAAATTGACCCAAGAACAATTAGAAGAAATATTAATTTACTAAAAGAAAAGTTAGAATATGATATTAGTACAAGAGATGAAAATGGAAAGGGATATTACATCTTAAAAAATCCAGATACGGATTTTGAAGCTGGAGAAATTAGAGCAATCATAGATACGTTTAGTTATGCAAATTATATTGTACCATCAGTTGCAAAAAATATTATTCAAAAATGTAAGAATATGCAAAATATTTATGAAAATAAAAAATTAAATAATTATCAAATTTATTCCAATGATGCTAAAACAGAAAATATGGAAGTAATTAAAAATATAGAAGACATTTCTGATAGTATCCAAAATAGAAATAAGATTCAATTTGAATATTGGAAATATCATATGGCTGAGAAGCTAGAAAAGCAAATATGGAGCAAACCAACAGTTGCTCCATATGCAATTGTATATAATAACCAAGAATTTTATTTGATAGGGATTAAGGAAGGACAAGAAGAGTTCTACCATTATAGATTAGATAGAATTAAGAATTTGAAAAAGTTAGATGCAAAAAGAACAATTTCAAAAACCAATAGCCAGATTAAGGATTTTGCAGAGTCAACAGTGAAAATGTTTGGAGGGAAAAAGGAAAGAATAGAAGTAATTTGTTCTATGCAATTATTAGATGTTGTACTTGATGACTTTGGAAAAAATATTACCATTCATAAAATAGATGACGAAAGTTTTAAATTAATTTTAGATGTTAGTACAAGAGGATTTAAAACATGGGTAATAAGAAACATAGATAGTGTTGAAGTGATAAGTCCAATAGCATTAAGAAACGAAATAAAAGAGATAATAGATGTAGCAAAAAAGAAATATGATAATTAGAAAACATACAATACGTGACCAGATAGATTGAGAAAAACTTTGAAACTAGTATAATAAATATATTAGTTTTAAAGTTTTTATTTTTAGGAGGGTATTATGAAATCAAATTTTGAAGTGAACGTAAAAACAGAAGAAATATTAAAGGAGTTAGATGGTATATATGGAACTGACCAATGTAAAGAAGTCATTAGAAATTATGCATCCTATATCGAAATGAAGAAAAGAGGAGAAGTAGAGTTTGGAAATTATAATATTTTAATTAGAAATCAATCAGAATATGGAGCATCTGAGCAGTTAGTAGAAGTTATATGGAAGATTTTAAAAGCAAATCAAGTTGTTAAAACTCCTTATCGATATCTTGAGAGAGATGTAATTAAAAAAGGGGGAAGTTATAAGTCAATACAAGAGATAGAAGAGGAACTATTAATAATAGATAACAAGAGATTAGACATTTATAACAAAAATGAAATTAAAGGGCTAGTTGCTCAGGCGACAGATAAAATTTTTATTGTAATAGACAAAGACGAAAGAGAAGGATTAGTAAATGCTACTATGGGAAGTTATATTACATGGACTATGAAAATAGAGAAGATTTCTAAAAAAGATAAAGTCGATTATACTAATCAATTTCTTGCAAAAAACAAAATAAGAGTGGACGAGAGATGTAGTTTTGTAGAGTGTATATCTGATGAACCTTTCTGGAAAGTAAAAGATGAATTGTTACATATTGTATTACAATGTAAGATGAGAGGGATAGAAAAAATTACAGACAAAGTGATAAAAGAAAATCTCAAAAAAGAATATTATCGAAAAGGTGATATTAAGATAAAGCAAAATGCTATGGAAGAATTAGAAGATATGATTGGAATAGAAGCTGTGAAAAAGCAAGTTGAGCAAATTGTAAACTTTGTGAAAGTAAATCAAAAAAGAGGAAAAATGCCAAGTTTACATATGTGTTTTTTAGGAAATCCAGGAACAGGTAAAACAACTGTTGCAAGGATTGTAGGAAAAATATTTTCAGAAATGAAAATTCTATCTCAAAAAGATATTTTTATAGAAGCACAAAGAGCAGACTTAATTGGAGAATATGTAGGACAAACTGCTCCAAGAACAAAAGAAAAAATAGAAGAAGCAAAGGGAGGAGTTTTGTTTATTGATGAGGCATACTCTATTTCCTCTTATATTCAAGATGAAGCAGGCAGAGATTATGGAGCAGAATGTATTGCAACATTAATAAAAGAGATGGAAGACAAAAGAGATAGCTTATGTGTGATTTTAGCTGGGTATACAGATGAAATGGAGCATATGCTAAAAACCAATCCTGGTTTTGAAAGTAGAATTCAATTCAAAATAGAGTTTCCAGATTATACAGAGATGGAATTATATGAAATCTTTAAGCAAATGGCTAAACAAGAAAAATATAAAATAGCAAGTAATATCAAGCCAAGATTATTAGAATATTTTTCTGTTCAAAAGCATTGTGAGAATTTTTCTAATGCAAGATTTGTAAGGAATTTTTTTGAAAAGGTAAAGTTTGAACAAGCGGACAGAATAGCAAAAGAGGAACAAGAGGACATAAATTTTATAAAAAAATGTGATATAGAAAAAGTAATCAGAAAAACACAAGTACCAAAAGTAGAAAAGATGAAAATAGGATTTGCAAGTTAAAGTAAAATAGTATATGATTAAAAGTAAGAAAGGGAGGAAAAATGGTAAGATTAGAAGAAATTCAAGAAGTTAGATTACAGTGGGATTGGCAAGAGGCAATATTTCCAAGAGAATATGTAAGAAAACTGCAATATGAAGAAGGCACAAAAAGAAACAATGAAATAGAGTGTAGTAAAGTTATTTTAGCAGTAGATTTAGCATACATAAAAGAACATAACATAGTAAGCCCAATTAGTAAAAAAGAAATAACTATTTTTGACAGATTACAAGAAAAAGATGTCTGGAATATAGTATTGATAACAGAAAAGGAAAAATATACTTTAAATCTACCTTCTTATCGAAAAGAAAGCTATTGTGGTGAAAAGGAGTTGTTAGTTAGTGAGGATGCACAGAATTTGTGTGAAAGGCATCAAGTAGAAAAAGCAATTTATACAGTAGTGTGGGAAGAAATAGAAGAAAAAGAGTTTTATATGAGTCAAGGAGAATGGAGCATTTTCCTTCAAAAAGGAAATCTCACAGATATTTCAGCAATAACACATCCATTAGGAATAGAATTAGTAGATAGAGTTCTGCTCAAAAACAAAGAGGAAAACCTAGATATGCTCTATAGAATTCATGAGGCAGATACTAGAAGAAAAGAGATATATAATATCAAAAAAGGATATACACTTTCAAAGGAATACTATCCTTTACATGGAATAGATATTTTTATTCTAAATGCCAAAAATCATGCTCACCATTGGAATTTTAACTTTATACTAGTTCCAAACTTAGCACAAGAAGAACAAAACTTATATAAAGTAATTGAAGAAGGAATACCGAATGAGGATACAAAAAATTATTTTAGCAGAACGATAATAGTTCATGATGAAAAGGACAAGTTACAAGAAGATATGCTAGAATATTTAAATGAAAATTTGTTATTTGTTACTTATCAAGAACTTAATAAAATATGGTATGATATACATAAAGAGTGGAAGTTATTATAATCTCATTTCAAGATGAGTAGCATTGGACACAAAAAAGTTAGTATGATAAAATGTAAAAAATATAAGGGAGGAGAGATAAAAATGAGAGGATTATCAAAGAGATTTATGAAAGATTTAAAAGAAGGAGAATTAAAGCCACTATTGGATGCAGTAAAAAAAGATGATACACTATGTTTAGAAATTCGCGAAAATTATATTAATATCTATTATCGTGGTGGTAACATTTGTAAAGTAACTGAAGAAGATGAAAAATATTTATTTTTCTTTGATATGAAATACACAGAAAAATATAAAGAAGAAGTACCAGAATTATTGGAAAATGGTAAGGTAGAAGAAATTGTAAATAATATACCAATTCTAAAAAATGAAATGGATAGTTATTTTTCAGAACATGCAAAATTAGAAAGAGAATTCCAACAATTAATATTACGTGAAAATAATTGTACACCTATTAGTAGAGATACAGATTATTATATTGTAGACCTTGAATATGCCAATAGTGATAATAATAGTCGTTTTGATATGATTGCAACAAAATGGCTATCGACTGCAAATAGTAGGAAAAAAGGAGAAGCATTGAAACTTGCCTTTATTGAAGTAAAATATGGAGATGGGGCTCTAACAGGAAATGCAGGAATACAAAAACATATTAAAGATTTATACAAGTTTTTAAGTAAGTCAGAAAATAGTATTTATGAAGAAGCAGAAAATGTGATTAACCAAAAAATTGAACTAGGTCTCATTTATAAAATTAAAAAAGACATTACTGTATCAAAAGAAAAACCAGAAGTAATTCTTTTATGTGCAAATCATAAACCAGTAAAAACTGCATTAAAGAGAGAAATTAGAGAGGTAATGCAAACTGTTGAATATAAAGAACTAAAAGAAATGTGTGACTTGAAATTAGCAACTTCTTCTTTAATGGGATATGGATTATATGATGAATGTATGCTTTCTTTTGAAGAATTTGTAAGTGAAGAATAGTGAGGAATAGCAATGAAAATTATTGTCCATCGTGGAACACATCAAATTGGAGGATGTGTGACAGAAATACAAAGCAATAAAGGAACTAGAATTGCAATTGATATAGGAGAAAATTTGCCATCACAAAATCAAGAGGTGACACAAGAACTAAATATAGAAGGATTAACAATACAAGGGCAAAATAACTTTAAGGCAGTTTTTATTACCCATTATCATGGTGACCATATAGGGTTATATCATAAAATTTTACCACAAATACCAATTTATATGGGGAAAATCTCAAAAGAAATTTATAAAATATTGCAGACTCGTCTTGCAAAAGCTAAAATAATTTCAGAAGAAGATTTGGCACAAATTGAACATTTTAAAACTTATCAAATTCCAGAGAAGATTACAATTGATGATATAACTATTACACCAATTGAAGTAGATCACTCCGCATTTAATAGTCATATGTTTTTGATAGAAGCGGATGGAAAAAGAGTATTACATACAGGTGACTTTAGAACTCATGGGCAAAGAGGAAGTAAAGTTTTAGAGGCAATAGAAAAGTATGTAGGACAAGTAGATTGCTTAATTTGTGAAGGAACCACTTTATCAAGAGAAAAAAGAAGTTGCATGACAGAAAATGAGTTACAACGTAAAGCAAAAGAAATTTTTCAAGATAACCAATATACTTTTTTGATGTGTAGTAGTACTAATATTGACCGTATTGCAGCAATTCACAAGGCAACCTTGCAAACTAATAGACTGTTTATTTGTGATAATTATCAAAAAGAAGTTTTAATGTATATTGATTCTATTGCAAGAAGTGATTTGTATAAATTTAAAGGTAAAGTATTAAGCTATGACGAAAATATCTTAGATATGATGAAGGATAGAGGTTTTGTTATGCTAGTACGTGATAACTATATTTCAAAAGAAGTGATGAAAAAGTTTCCTAAAAGTACTTTTGTCTATTCTCAATGGGAAGGTTATTTAAATCCAGAGTTTGTAGAATACAAAACTATGCAAGAGTTTGTACCAAATGATGCTATACATTTACATACAAGTGGACATGCAGATTATGAAGCGATTAAAAATGTATGTCAATTAGTAAAGCCTAAAATTTTAATTCCAATTCATGGAGAAAATCCAAAAGTTTTTAAAGAAATGCGGACTAGAAGAGTGTGAAATAAAAGAGATACAAGATGCAGAAAGAATCTTAATAAATTAATGACAAGTATGGAAAAAAGGATTAGGAAATTTAATTATAGAAATAAAATATAATTAAAGAGACATTGTATGACCAAGAATGTTGTGAAGATTCCCCTTATCACTTATAATTTATAACATAAGTGATAGGGGGGATTTTAATTGAAAACAGGTTTTAAAGGATTGGATAAAATAATCAATATGGAAGAACCACAATTGATATTATTAACAGGTTCATATTTTATAGAAGAACTTTCGGGAGATATAGCAAACAATATATGTTTAAAACAGGAATGTAACGTATTGGAAATTGTTAGTTGCAGAAAAGAATATATAATACAACGAATGTTTGTAAATGAGGCAAATGTAAATTATAGAAAGTGGTATTGTAAAAATCAATATACAGATGAAGAAGTAAAAAGAATTGGTGAAAGTACATTAAATTTGATTGAATCACTTAAAAGATTACCTACTATTATTGAACAAAATATGAATTTATATGATTTGCAGGAAGTTGCTAAATATGTTTCGGATTATGCAAATGAGTATGCAGATAGAGAAGAAGTAAATACATTAGTTGTATTGGATATTTTTCCATTAAGTTATGGAGAAAAGGAAACAAAAGGAAGAGATACTAAAAGATATAGAAGAGAAAGCTTAAAACTAATTAAGAAATTAAAGAAAATAAGTCATAGTTTAAGGTGTCCCATTATTTTTATAGATAATATAGACTGTACTAAAAAATATAATGTAGAAACGCACACTTGTAATTACATTACCAAAAAAGATATTGACAATATAGAGAAGATTAATCAATATATTGATACATTTATCATTACAAATATAGACACAACAAAAGAGATAGAGGATACAACAATATTCAATGTAGATATATATGGCACTAATAAAAAAATGGGAACTTGCCAATTAAAATATGACCATATATGTAGAAAATTTGAGGGTTATGAAGGAGAAAATTAATGGATATTTATAATTTAATCAATTCCAAATCGATTCAAAAACATTGTAGAGAAATAAAGCATCAATTCAATACAGAGGAAATTGCAGTCTTGATTTATAGAAATAAGACCATGAGTATTGAAGAAAAAATCAGTAGCTATCAAGAGCTAATTACAGATTATCCTGATATGGAAGTAATAGAAAGAATAAACTGTAAACACTATGATAGTGTGAAAGATATGATAAGAGGAGAACTAGAAAGAATAGAGGATTTAGTAAAAATACTAAAAGCAAATGAACAAGATGTAGTGTATTCCTATAATTCTTATTGGAACTGTCATAACAAAATTATAAATGGTAAAAATGAATATAGAGATGTTTACAAAACTTTTGAAGAAGTACAAAGTTTAATCAGTAAAGAAATAGAAGAGGATGAAGAAAAGGAAGTCATCAGTTTTTGTATTACAAAAAGAACAGTATCAAAGCCAAATAAATATGTTATTAGAGCAGAATATATACTAGATGAATATAGAAATTTAAAAATGGTAAACATATATAATTTTGAAAGTGAATGGCTAGATATTAGTAACATTTGCTTAAATATTCCAACCCCTTTTAAGAAGCGGAGATTTGTTAGTTGCTCATTCTCAAACACCTTTTGGAGAAGGATATATTTTAAATTATGATAGATTTCCATTTGTATTAAAATATTTATGTAATTGGGATAATAACTTTCAAAAGATACTAGATGGGGGAAACCATGATTCTTCTGATATGCAAGGACCAGGATATTTAATATCAGAAGAAGGTAAACTATATTGTGATAATATTTTTGACTATGATAGTTGGGAGTATTTTGAAGGAGAATTACAAGGGACAGAAAGAATTTTGCAAGGTGTTAGTAGCCTAATGCAAGATAAAATTGGAATTGATATATTTTTAGATGCTTATCAATACATGCAAAATGAAAGGAATCAAGCATTAGATATTTATACAGAAGAAGGTCTAAAACTGGCAGGATTAACGGAAATAGAAGATAAGAAGTAGAATAGAATGACTAACAATGTTGAAAAGATAGAACTAGTGTGATACAATTCGAAAAAATAGAAGGAGAAAAAATATGGAAAGAGTGGAACTACACATACATACTAAAATGAGCGAAATGGATGGAATAAATTCTTGTAAAGAGTATATAGAAAAAGCAAAAGAGCTTGGAATGAAAGCTTTAGCGATAACAGATCATCGGAGTAGTACAAGCATTTCCAGAAGCTCAAGAATATTTAGAAAAGATAGAAGATAATGAATTTAAAATAGTTTATGGTATGGAGGGATATTATTTACCAAGTGATGCAGTAAAAGAAGAAAGTTATCATATTAGTGTTTTAGTAAAAAACGAGATTGGACGAAAAAATTTATATAAATTAGTTTCAATATCAAATTTAGAGTATTTTTATAATAAACCTATTATATTAAAAAAAGAGCTAGATGAAAATAGAGAGGGGTTATTAATAGGGAGTAGTTGTAAAGCAGGAGAGTTATATAGGGCAATCGTAGAGGGAAAGACAGATGAAGAAATAGAGCAAATTGCCAATTACTATGATTATCTTGAAATACAACCAATAGCAAATAACCATAATTTAATTACAGAAGGTATTATAAAGGATGAAGAGGAATTAAAAGATATCAATAGAAAAATAGTGGAATTAGGAATAAAGTTAAATAAAACAGTTATTGCAACAGGAGATGTCCACTTTATTAATCAACAAGATGATATATATAGAAGCATCATAAAGGAAGCACAAGGCAATAAATATGCAGAGGAACAAACAGCACTATATTTTAGAACAACAGAAGAGATGTTAAAGGAATTTGAATATTTAGGACAAGACAAAGCTTATGAAGTAGTAGTAACAAATACTAATAAGATAGTAGATATATGCGAGAAAATAAGACCTATATCAGATGAAAAATGTTATCCACATATTGAAAACATTGAAATGGAAATTAAGGAATTAGCTTATGATGGTGCATATAGCATATATGGAAATCCATTACCAACAGAAGTGAAAGAAAGATTAGATAAAGAACTAAATTCAATAATAGAAAATGAAGATTTTGCTACATTATATATGATAGCCCAAAAATTAGTGAAAAAATCAAATGAGGATGGATACATTGTTGGAAGTAGAGGAGGCATTGCTTCTTCACTTGTGGCATATTGCATTGGCATAACAGAAGTAGATCCCATTAAGTATAAGATACCATTTGAAACATTTGCAGGATTTTATGGAGAGAGAGAACCTGATATTGACTTAAATTTTGCAGGAGAGATTCAAGAAAATATACAAGAATATGTAAAAGAAACAACAGAAGGAGTAAGGACATATAAAGCAGGGACAATAGGAACCATAGTAGAGAAAACAGCTTATGGATATGTAAAAAAATATTTTGAAGAGAAAGAAGTAGTAGCTGATAATGCGAAAATAGAAAGAGTGTCTAGAGAAATCGTAGGAATAAAAAGAACGACAGGAAAGCACTCTGGTGGAATTATTGTAGTGCCAAAAGGAAGAGAAATTTATGAATTTACTCCTATACAACACCCAGCTAATAATCTAAATACAGATGATATAACAACACATTTTGATTATCATGCTATAGATAGAAATTTGTTAAAATTGGATATACTAGGACATGATGATCCAACAATGTTACATAGATTACAGGAATTGTCTGGAATATCTCCCACTACAATAGATTTAAAAGATAAAGAGACGATGGAAATGATTTGCACAGCTAATACATTAGGTATTCCTGAATTTGCAACAAAATTTGTAAGAGATATGATTATAGATACAAAACCTACTACATTTGATGAATTAATTAAAGTATCAGGACTTTCACATGGTACAGATGTATGGCTAAATAATGCACAAGAATTAATTGCAAAAGGAACTGCAACATTGAAAGAAGTAATTGCTTGTAGAGATGATATAATGAATGATTTAATAGAAGTGGGGATTGAACGTAAGATTGCATTTGAAATAATGGAAACTGTAAGGAAAGGAAAAATAAGAAGAAATAGGGAACCACATTGGGAAGAATATAAAAAAGTTATGATTGAACATAATGTACCAAAATGGTATATTGAGTCTTGCGAAAAAATATCATATATGTTTCCAAAAGCACATGCAACAGTATATGTAATAAATGCATTTAGAATAGCTTGGTATAAAGTTCATTATCCAGAAGCATTTTATAAAGCCTATTTTGAAATAAAGTCTGATTTAGATATAAAGTTACTAAATAACAAAGAAAAGATATTACAGAAACTGCGAGAATTAGAAGAAACAATGAAAACATCAGAAGAATATTGGAGATTATCTAATAAAGTAGTAGATTGCCAACTTGCATTAGAAATGTTTGAGAGAAATGTAAGGAGTGTGTCGAAATAACAAATAAGTAGGATAGATAATTAAAATGGGAGTTATCTCAGTTGGTAATATAGAATAGCCGGAGAGGAAATATGACAAACAGGAAATTGCATCTTTATAAATATATTATGTATTCATGCAATTTCCATATAATTATAATTGCTTAATATTTAATTTCTAAGTAGTGAGAACCATTTGCTATAAATATTTTCAACCATAGTAAAAGTAGAAATTTTGTTAACTGACTTTTCTGCAATAATATTGACTTTGCCAATTTCTTGACCATTTAGCATATAAGTTACGGTTCCCAAAACTTGCCCTTGTTCTACAGGAGAAGATACCATGGTAGGTAATTCTAATTGTTGTTCAATATTTTTATCTTGCCCTTTTTGAATTAAAATTCCGCTATCTTCTTCTAAAATTCCATTTACATTACTCTCAATTCCTTTATCTACTAAAACATCTTTTATAATGTCACCTTTATTTGCCAATTTTTTATACTCAAAATTAGCAAAGCCATAGTCTAATAATTTTTGCGCCTCAGCAAAACGAGTTTTAGTATTAGGTGCTTTCATAATTACTGCAATTAAAGAAAGGTCATCACGAGTAGCACTAGCAGATAAGCTGTATAAAGCAGTAGCAGTAGAACCAGTCTTTAGCCCAGTTGCTCCTTTATAGTTACGAATTAATTTATTGGTATTTACCAAAGAAGATTTGCCATCTCTTAAACTATCCATATAAATAGTAGTATATTTTGTAATATCAGGATGATTATTTAACAACTCCTTAGACATTAAAGCAATATCATAGGCAGATGTAACATGGCCATCTTCATCAATACCATGGCAGTTCTTAAATGTAGTATCCTTCATACCTAATTCTTGTGCTTTAGCATTCATTTTTTCTACAAAAGCTTCTTGTGAACCTGCTAGATATTCAGCCATAGCAACAGTACAATCATAGAGTGTTCAAAAATGACAGGAATTTAAAAAGCTAGTAATACCAATGAATATAGAATTTGTAATTATCTATAAAAATAAAAAAATAAAGTGTTTTTGCACTTTATTTTTTTATAAGAAGATAAAAGGAGGTGATGTCAAATGTGATAGAAGAAAAACAACCATCATATTATTCCATAATTCCTAGCACAGTTCGTTACGATAAAAGATTGAAATTTGCAGAGAGATTACTTTATGGAGAAATAACAGCTTTAATGGGAAAAGAAGGATACTGCTTTGCAAGCAACAATTATTTTGCTAGTCTTTATGAGGTAATACCAGGAACAATATCACGTTGGATTTCTCATTTGGCTAAATTAGGATATATAACAGTAGAGGTAATTAGAAATGATAAAAACGAAGTAATAGAAAGAAGAATCTATATTACAGATATAAGCTGTAGGAAGGTTATGCAAAATACCTATGAGCAAAATAGCATATACCTCTATAAGCATAGTAGAGCAGACCCTATGAGCCAAAAAGCTAAAGAGAATAATATAAATATTAAGATAGATAGATTCTTTAATTATATTATGAATAATAAAGGGAAACTTCCAAAAGATTTTATAAGTATAGAACAATTTCAGGAATTTTATGAAATAATTGAAAGGTTTGAACTCAATTATACAGAAGATATACTAAATACTTTCCAAGAGGACAATATTGTAAAGCTTAAGATTTTAATTTACACAATGAAAGAGATATTTACAAGAAAAAGAAAGGAACTTTTAGTAAAAGCTACAAGAGAAGATTTCATAGAGGTATATGGTAGTTGTAAAAAGTTTGAAAATTTATATAAAAACACAGAAAGTGAAATAAAAAATTTTTTCGACTATTATTATGCAAGTGTTATAAGAAAATTAGAAGCTAAGCAATAGCTTTATTTTTTGCAAAAAAGGAGAAGAAATGATAGAACCATATCAACTAGAAAATTCTAACTTAAATCTAATGTTAGGTAATATGATGGAAAATGCTTTTTTCTTTTCAGTAATACTTATAACAATATGGATTTTCGTTAGTTTAACAATTTGGGTATTCGGAGCCAAAGTTAAATCCGAAAAGGCAATTAAACTAGGAGTAAAAAGCTTTATTATGAGTATAGGAATACAGATATGTGTTTTGGCAATTCCAATTTTAGTTGTCTTTTTAAAGTAATGGAGGGAAAAATGAAATTAATAAAGAATAAAAAAATATTATTAACAATAGGAACAACAATCTTTATGACTTTTATAAATATGCAGAGAACTTTAGCAACTACAATAGGAACGCAGGAAGTGGAAACAGCTACACAAAATATAAAGGATGCAGTAATAAAATTAGCAATGCCAATTCGGTACAGTTCTTATGTTTGTGAGCATTGTGATTATAGCTATTAAATTAATTGTTAATGCAAATAATCCAAATAAGCGATCAGAAGGAATTGGTGGATTAGCTTGGGTAGCAGGAGGCTTTATGTTATTAAGTTTAGCACTAATTGTAAGTGGAATCATACTAAGTATTGCAACAAATGGTTCAGGAAGTATGGTTGGCGGATAGGAGGAAAGATGCAAATATATAAGATACCATATAATTTTGTACATGAAGAAAAAGTGTTTGGAGGATATATCTCTATAAGGCAAGCTATACATTTAATTATGGCAGCTACAGCTATTGCAATATTCTTCATACCAATTATAGATATTTTTTTTAAAGCTATAGTATTTCTAACTTTAGCTAGTATGTTTATCATATTTGCTTTTTTGAAGATTGAAGATACTAATGCAGATAAATATTTTATATATGTGCTGAGATATGCTCTGAGAAAAAGGAAATACATATTAGAGAAAGGTAGAGAAGAGATATGTTAATTACAGTTCTATTTTGGATAGCAAGTATATGTCTAATTATATTTACAGTAATATATACAAGAAAAATGAATAACTTTTACAAATTTAAGTCTAAATCAGGAATAGCAATTACGAGACAAAAAAAGACGATTAAGAGTATTTGGAATATAGAAAGAATTAAAGGAAACATTATAACGACAAACGATAGATATTGCAAGCACTCAGTTATTATCGAGTTGGGGAGTATAGAATATAAATTACTAAATGAAGAAGAACAAAACAACATTGACGAATATTTAATTAGTATATCAAAAACGATAAAAAATCAAATTCAGTTTTATAGTACAGTAGAAAAGATTGATACAACTAACAAAATTGAGAATATAAAGAATAATTTAAAACAAAGAAATGTTAAAATTCAGGAATATGGAAAAAACATTATAGAGTATTTAGACAATATCATGAAAGAGGATGACTTGTATGTTAGAAAGAACTATTTGATTGTTAGCTCAAATGAAACACTTCAAAAAGCACAACAAGAATTGCAAGACATATATTACAATATGAAATATAGTTTCTCTAATATAAAGATAGCAACGAAACTTCTTTCTGATGAAGAAATTATAGAGTTAATATACAAAGAGCTAAATAAGAACTCTCCTGAGAAAATAAAAAACATAATAGATAAAGGAGGGATGGATTTTTATGTTGGAGCTAAAGAAGAAAGAATACGAAAAGAAAATTTCGACGAATAAAATAAAGCCAAAAGAGAAAGAAGAGAATATATTTTGTAAAATACCTGATTTGATGGAACTACTAATTCCAGATTGCGTTGAAGAAAAAAAGGATTATATATATTTAGGTGAAAATAGATATTCAAGAAATTTTGTTATATCAGCATATCCATCTAAAACGTATCTAGGATGGTTAGATAGAATATTTAATCTTCTTGGGGATATAAGTTTAAGTATTATTGCGAGGAAGGCTAATGAGGATACTGTTATTAGACAACTTACAAAGAAAGTAACTGTATTAGAATCAGAATATCACACTTATCAAACTAGAGGCAATATAGAAAATTTGCATCCTTTAGAACAAATGGCTTATGATTACGAAGAAATTAGACGAGATATTCAAGAAAAAGATGAAAAACTATTTTTCATTACAATATATTTACGAATCAATGCATCTACACTAGAAAACTTAGAGGAAAGAAGTAATTTGCTGAAGAATGAATTTGCTAAAATATCATCTAAAGTTAGAACATTAAGTTTTAGACAATTGAGTGGATTAAAAGCAAATTTACCGTTTAATGACTCTAGAATTGTGGATTATGAGAGAAATGTTACTGCGAAAGGATTAGCAACAATGTTTCCTATTGCTAATTGTAATTCAGAATCAAGCATTGATGGAGTTCCAATTGGAAGAAACTATTTTACTGGATTACCTGTTTACTTAGATACATTTAGTAAAAGACTAACAAATCCACATATTGTTGTCTTAGGTGTTACAGGAGCTGGAAAATCTGTTACAATGGATATATTATCAGCAAGGTCTTTAGTAACAAAGAATACACAATCTGCCATATTGGATATAGAAGGAGAGTATAAGAATAGAACTAAAAGTCTATCTGGCAAAATTATTGAAATAAAACAAGGTATGCCATCAGGAATCAATATCTTTGATGTAGATATAGAAAAAGGTGAGAATGGAATTGAGAAAGTAAATATCTTAAACAAAGTGGCAGAAATTAGAGCCATTCTATCTGGAATTATGAAAAATTATATGGATAGAAACCTAAATGCAAAAGAGTTAGTAGATATTGAGGAAAGTGTTATTGAAGCATATAAAGAAAAGGGAATTACTACTTTAAAAGATAGCATATATGAAAGAGAAGGAGGAAAAATAGGAAACAAGTTGACTTTAGATCCTATAAAAAAGAAAATGCCTACTCTTTCAGATTTTCATAAAATATTGTCTACTAAGGAGAATTCAAAAGAACTTTCTGAAATCTTAACAGGCTTCTTAAAAGGAAAAAGTTTGGGTATGTTTGATTGTGTTAGTAATGTAAATGTGGATGAACATTATATAGATTTTGATTTATCAAGTATAACAGACGAAATAACAAAATTTTATGCATCTATGGTAATCACTACTTGGATAACGGAAAGATATATGAGAAGGTCAGAAAAATATGAAGAGAAATCTGTATATATAGATGAGGCTTGGACAATGTTGAAGTATGAAGAAACAGCGAATTTTATTGAAAATTTAGCTCGTAGAGCGAGAAAAAGAGGAGTGAGATTGGTAATTGCTACTCAATTACCAGATGAACTTATATCTAGTCCTCAAGGAAGAGCGGTTTTAAATTGTTGTGGAACAGCTATCTTAATGAAACAATCGCCAATTAGTGTTGATAAAATAATAGATTATTTTAAACTTTCAAAAGGAACACGCGAATTTTTACTAAAGGCTAAACCAGGAGAAGCTCTTTTAAACATAGAAGGAACAGTATCTGCTATTGATATAGAAGTATTAGATAAAGAAGTAGAAATGTTAAAAGTATAAAGGAGGAGTAAACTTGAAAAAAACTAAAAGAATTATAGCAAGTATTCTAGTTATACTTGTTTTTTTATGCTTATTTTTGCCTAAGGTACAAGCAACTAATGTAGAAGTTAAAGAAGGTGAAATAGGAGAGACTATAGACAAAGGCGATGGAGGGATTTTTGAAAAGATTATTGCTAAATTAATTGGTGGTATAGCAGAAACTGTATTGAATCTTACAACAAGTAAAGAATTTGGAATGGGATTCAAAAATTATGATGAACTTATTTTTGCACAAAAGTCAACTAATATATCACCGTTTGATCAAGTACAGTGGGATACAATGATATATTGGTACAACATTATGGCATCTATTGCTGGAAGCTTAATATTAATTGTAGTTGTCGTTATAGCTTATAAGCTAATAATAGGGGCATATAGCATAGAAAAGAGAATGGAAGCTAAAGATAGTCTATTTAGATTAGCTTTTGGTGCAATATGTATCAGTCTTGCTCCATTATTTGTGAAATTTCTATTATTGATAAATAATAATCTAGTACATATTATTGTGGGATATTCTAATGGCAGTTTAGACGAATTACTAGGAAATAATGTATTATCAAATATAAATACAGGAAATGCAATTGCTACAGCGATTGTAATTGCAATGTTTGCATATCTGTTTGTGAAATTAAACATAAAATTTATTATTAGACAATTTACTATTTTGATTTTCACATTGTTTACACCAATTGTAGTAATTATGTGGATGTTAAATAAGAGAACTATTGGAGCATCAATATGGTTTGGACAGATATTTGTTAATATTTTTATGCAGTTTATATATGCTTTTCTGTTTTTAATATACTTAAACTTTTTACCACAAGCTGGTGGATGGGCTATTTCACTTTTATGGGCTATGATGATATTACCAATTGCTGATGCTTTATCAAATACATTACAAAATCTTATTTCTCGCATTGCAGGAGTAGACAATGAAGAACTATCTAACAGAGGAGTTGGAATGGCAAGTGCAATGGGGCATAGTGTAAGAGCAATTAGTTATCAATTTAAGAATCCAGATGGAGATGAAGCTAATAATGGTAAAGGCTTATTATATAGATTATTTAACAAAACAGAAGAAACAGAAGTAGCAAAACCAATGGAAACAAAACCAATGGAGAAAACACCAATGATACAGACACCTATAATTTCACAAGACTCAAAACAGAGCAGGGCAAATGAGAAAAACAACATAATGGAAGGAACAACTAAAATACAAAATAATATGCAACAATCATCTAAAGCACAAGAAACGCTGAAAGGAGAGAATACTAATAATAGCAACAGAGAAATAGGCAAGGTTGCTTATAATGTAGGAAAAGAAATTTTAAATATGGGAATGTATATGGCAGAAGGAAGAAACTTTGATACACAAAGTAAATATTCTAGGAACAATATTAATAAAACTAGAAAAGAAGATTATAAAGTGAAAAATAATCAAGAAAATGTGATTACAAATAGAGATGGGAATGAGGAACAATGATAGGAGAAAAAGTAAAAAGTAAAGCTAGAAAAGAGATAAAAAAGAAAATTGTAAAATATGCTCTTGTTTTGATAAAGCCCTTTTTGCCATTTGTGCTAATAATTCTTGCCATCTTTTTATTAGTTTGTTACATAACAGATATTTTCTATATTGGTAAAGAGAACAAAGATGAAATAGATATGAAAAAAGAAGTAAAATATTATAGTGATGAGGAATTTTCAGAAGAAAAATCAAAAAGTTTTTTTGAAAGTGTAGAAAATTTCATAGCAGGAATTTTTGAAATTAGAAGTGCAGAATTTCCCGTTGTAAAAAAATCTAAAAAGGATATAACAAGCTATTATGGATATAGAGATCTGCCAGCAGCTGCTGGTGCTACTGCATATCATAACGGAATTGACATAGGAGCAGCAGCAGGAACAGAACTTGTTACGATTATGGATGGAATTGTAACAAGTGTAGGATGGGCTGGAGGAGGCGGATACACGATACGAATATCCTCAGAAGAATATAGTTTTACATATTCACATTCAGATCCAAATTTCATAGTAAAAGTAGGAGATAAAGTCAGGAAGGGACAAGTAATTGGAAAAGTTGGACCAAAAAATGTTTATGGAGTACCAGGAAATCCATTTGTGGATTCAGAAGGCAAACCAACTAATCGGGGCGACTACAGGAAGCCACTGTCACTTTACAGTGGTACGAAATGGAGAAACAATAGATCCACTTTTGATCTTAGAAGAGGGAGGAACAATATAATGATTGTAATATATACTGGGAATAAAGAAGTTGATAAAATTTTAGAAAATGAAATAAAAGGCTCTATGGTGATAAGTTATGCAGAGTTTCTTATAGAAGATGACAAATTTAAAGAACAAACGGTGATTTTAAGTTCAAGTGCTATTAAAGAAAATTTTAGAGAATACTTATATATGCTCAGAAGCAAAAACATTAGAGTAATTCTATTAATGAAGAATAAAAAAGAAGAAAATGTGAGAATAGCATTAGAAAATGGAATTTATGATTTGGTTTTTGGAAATTTCTATCCAAGTCAAATAAGGGAAATTATAGACAAACCGCGAAGGTTTAGTGATATTGCAAAGTTATATGAGAAAACTTTTAACATCAAATTAAAAGGAAAGAGTAGATTAAGTTTTAACCATTTAAAATTTTAATTAGAAAGGAGATGATGTTAGAATTAGAAAAATTAAGAGAAAAAGTAATAGTATGAGAGTGATATATATTATTATAACAATATCTTTGATAATATTTATTATAAGCTCTTATTCATATATTAAGGATTTTTTAGAACGTGAAAAAAGTAGGAAGTGGAATAATGAATTGATGGAAAATGCAATAATAGAAGAAAATTTGCAAAAGAGCTTTGAAGTTGATTGGCAAAAAATTAAAAATATCAATCAAGATATTATTGGATGGATTAGAATTGAAAAAACGAATATAAACTATCCTATTTTACACGATGATAATAATTTAAACTATCTAAACCATTCTTTTAATGGAGAATATAATAGCAATGGTTCTATATTTACTTTAGATAGGAATCCTTTCATGATAGAAGAAACAACAATATATGGACACAATATGAAGAATAAGAGTATGTTTTCAGAGCTAGAAAAGTATATGAGTGAAGACTTTCTAAAAGCACATAATACTTTTGAATTATATACTAAAAATCAAAATTATAGTGCAAGGATATTTAGTTGCTATTCTACTAATGTTTATGAAGAACAAAAAAATACTGCATTATTAGAATTCAGAGAAAAAATAGAATATTATAAAAAGAAGAGCAAACATCATGTTGAAAATATAGGAGAAGTAAAAAAAATAATAAAGTTATCTACTTGCTCATACTTAAATAATCATACTAATCCTACTTCTGAAAGGTATTATATAATAGCTACAATAGAGCCATTTAAGTAAAAAAGTAGTTAACTATTGTAGATAAAAAATAAAAAATTTTTTTCTCAGATTAAAAAAATAAAAAGTATATGCTATATTCTTATGCGAGGTGATTTATGATGAAAAAATATTTTTTTATAATTCTATTAATTGTATTGTCAATTTTAGTAAGTGTTTTTATAGTACTAGGAAGACAAAATGGTAAAGTTGTATATTCTATTTTGAAAAATATACCTAAAAATTCAAATATTATAAAAGATGAAAATGATAGCATAAATGTTGAGGTAGGAAAAGAGATAGAAAATGTAAGTGTAAATAAGAAAAATACCAATGAGAAAGAAGGACTATCATCTTCATCTAAAAGAAAAGACACGAAAGAAGATGAAGAATCAAAAACTAAAACTCGAACAAATTCAAAAAATAATTACGAAAGTCAAAAAGATAACAACAAACGGAAGTAAAAAAGAGACAATTAGTAATGCTACTAGCAAAAGGAAAGAAAATACTCATTCAAATAAAAATGATAAAACTGAAGCTACAAACAAACAAGCGAATAATAAACATACGCACTCAATTATTGGAACAAGTGGGATGTGGGTAACTTCAGTAGATAAGATTATAAAAGAATGGGATAGACTTTCAAATTACTATGAAGAGTTGTTAAATAAAAATAAAATAACATGGGAGGAATATTGCCAAAAATGTCCAAATGGTTATTATAATGTAATGCATTGTGTTACAGACTTAAATTGTAACTATATAACATGGGATTGGCAATATGTAAATTAATAAAAATGAAAAAGAGGGTAAGATACCTCTTTTTTTTTAAGGAGGCAACAGTAAAATGAAAAGAAAAAATATAAAAATTTTTAGTATAATATGTTTAATCATTAGTTTACTTTCAAATATTTTACCTATTGTGAGTTTAGCAGCAGGTGGTAGAGGTACATTTGAAGTATATAACATTTCTAGTAATATAAGAACAACAGTAAATAACGAGGAATGGGGAATTACTAGCAAAAAAATACATGATTCTACAACAAATAAATGGAAGACAGCTTTTTGCGTTGAGTTACGGAGTAGAATTATATATGGGGAATAAAAAAGGAGAATACACAAAGAACTATGCAAAACAGGATTTAAGTAAGGCATATAAAGTGGCGTATGTAGGCTGGTATCAAAAACATCCTAATGTAGTATTAGACGAAAGCAATATGGAAACTTATAAAAAAGAATATGTTTTTACGCAGCAATTGATATGGCAAACTTTAAAATTTAGTCCAGGAAAATTTGTAGATAGTTCACTAGAAACAGAATATCAAACCTTTAAGAGCAATGTAGAAAAGAAAATTAAGGAAATGGACTTAAGAGTTAGCTTTAATGGAAGCACTAATACAATAGACATAGGACAAAGTAAAACATTGCAAGATAAAAATAAGGTATTGAAATCATATCCAACTTTTGATGTTACAGATAGTGGTATTAGATTTGAACATACAAAAGGTAGTAATGATTTGAAAATTACGATAACAAATGAGTGTAAGGTTGAATCATATCAGTTGACAGATCAAAAGGCGAAAAAGTTAGGAATTCAATTAAAATATGGTGGAAATGATTTCGGAGCATTTATATTTGATGACGGAGACCAAACTGTAATGTATACAAATGGTTATACCAGTGATCCTACATTGTTTTTAAATATAAATGTAAATTTATATGGAAACTTAGAAATTGCAAAAAAAGATGATAAGGGCAATTTTATAGCAAATACAAAATTTAAAATAAGTTACAATAGTGATATGTCAAATATCATAGGTATATATACTACAGGAGAGAACGGAAAAGTTGTGATAAATGATTTGAATCCAAAAGTGATTTATATTCAAGAAGTAGAAGTACCAGACAATTTAATACTAGATACGGAAGTCCATTCAATAGTAGTAAAACCAAACGATACAACTACTTATACGGCAACTAATAGCTGGAAGCAAGGAAGAATAAAAGCCATAAAAAAAGATAAAGAAACAGGAAAGGTAGTAAAAAAGGATGGAACAGTTTTTGATATTTACAATTCCAGTAACAATAAAGTTTCTAGTATGACGACAAATGTGGAGGGAATTGCGACATCAGAACTATTAGATTATGGGATTTATTATATTAAAGAGTCAAAAGCACCAAATTCATACACAATTAAAGCTGAAGTAAGTGAAAATATTAACATAAACGAGAATGGAAAAATTTACGAAATAATCGTAACTAATACTAGAGTCAAAGGAAAAGTAATAATTTCAAAAGAGGATAGCAAAACAGGAAAAAAAGTTCAAGGAGAAGGAAGTCTGCAAGGAGCAGTTTATGGCATATATGCTAGAAATCCAATATTAGATCCAGCAGATGGAAGTGCAATTTATAATCAGGATGAAAAAATAGGAGAAGTAATAACTGACAAAGATGCTAATGCTAGTATGAATGAGTTATATTTAGGCGAATATTATGTCAAAGAAATTAAACCAAGCTTAGGATATAATTTGGATACTACTGAATACGATTTTAGCTTAGACTATGAAGGACAAGAGGTAACTATTGTTACTAAAAATGTAGAGGTGAAAGAAAGAGTTATTTCACAGCCATTTCAAATCATAAAAGTGTCTGTAGAAGGTTCAACAGAAGCACAACTATTAAAAGGAGCAGAATTTACTATAAAAGCTCAAAAAGATATAGAAAAATTTGGCTCGTGGGAGGAAGCGCCAGTCGCAAAAAATGCAAATGGTGAAGAAACAACTATTTTGACAACAGATGAAAAGGGATATGCAATTAGTGAACGATTGCCATATCGGAACGTATATTGTGCGTGAAACGAAAGTTCCAGAGAATATGTCTAAAGTAGAAGATTTTAAAGTGGTAATAGAAAAGGATAGTGGTGAGCCACAAATTTGGCGAGTTTTTAATGATGAAGCCTTTACATCTGTTTTAGCAATTGTAAAAAAAGATGCAGAGACAAATAAAACGGTCCAAATAAAAGGTGCAAAATTCAAGATAAAAAATCTAGATACTGGCAAATATTTTGGATATTGGGAGTGGAATCCTTTACCACATTACGTTGATTTATGGGTGACAGATGACAGTGGTAGTGTAATGACAGGAGATGAATTAAAAATTGGTAGATACCAACTAGAAGAAATAGCAGCACCAGAAGGTTATCTTATTAGTCCCACACCAATACCATTTGAGATAAAATCTGGAACGGCGTATGAAATGTTACCAGATGAAAACACTGTTGTTATTACAGTGCAACAAAAAGATATTTCAGCAAAAGGAAAAGTGAATGTAGAAAAATATGGAGAAGTATTAAGTGACTTTAAAGATGGAAAATTTATATATCAAGAAAAAGGACTAGCAAATGCGGAATTTGAAATCGTAGCTAGAGAAGACATTTTAGATCCAGCTAATGATAAAACAGTTATTTATAAAAAAGAAATGGTAGTAGACACTATTATTACAAGCGAGGATGGCAAAGGTGTATCAAAAGAAATTCCCTTAGGAGAATATTCAATAAGAGAATCTAAAAGTCCAGAAGGCTTTATATTAAATAGTGAAGAAAAAGATTTTTCACTAAAATATAAAGATGAGAACACAGAAATTATTTTTACGGACACATCTTTTAAAAATGAAAGACAAAAGGTAGATTTAAATATAATAAAAAAGGATTCAAAGAGTGATAAAAGACTTGAAGGTGCGATATTTGAGCTATATGCAAAGACAGATATAACAAACTATAAAGGTGATATTATAGTAAAAGAAGGACAACTAATAGAAATAGCAAAAAGTGATGAAAATGGAAATGTTCATTTTGTATCAGATTTGCCATTAGCTGAATTTGAAGCTAAAGAAGTCAAATCGCCATTAGGTTATCAGCTAAGTGATGAAATAATTGAAATAAATGCTCTATATAAAGGAGAAGACGTTGAAACTATAATTTTAGAATACGAATTTAAAAATGATAAAGTGCCTTGTGGCATAGTTAAAGTTAAGAAAGAAGATAGTCTTGATAAAAATAAAAAATTAGAGAATATTGAATTTAATATTTCCAATGAGAAAGACATGAGCAAAGTTATTACAACTGTTAAAACTAATAGTGAGGGAATTGCAATTTTTAAAGATTTAGCATTAGGCACATACTATATTCAAGAATCGAGACAAGTTGATGGATATATTCTAAATGATACTGTATATGAAGTAAAAGTAAGCAAAGATGGAGAAATACTAAACATCAATTGTGAAAATAAACCTACGCAAATGATATTCTCTAAAGTAGATCAGACAGGAAAAGAAGAATTGCCAGGAGCAAAGATTCAAATCATTGACAAAGAAACAGGAAAAGTTATTGAAGAATGGATATCAGCAAAAGAACCACATACTATTCATTATCTCACCGAAGGAAGAGAGTATATAATGCGAGAAATAATAGCACCCGAGGGCTATAAACTTGCTGAAGAAATTGTTTTTACGGCTGGTGACGGACAAAAAGTTACAATGAAAGACGAACTTAAAACAATAGTGCAAACTGGAAATGAAACAAACTATTTCCTATTAATTAGTTGCATCATAGTTTCGGTAGCAGGATTAATAATAGGAATGATTGACTTAAAAAGAAATAGAAATAGAAAAACAAAAAATTAAAAACTGGAGTGATATTTAATCACCCTTAAAAAAATAAAAAACATAAGGAGGAACTTATATATGTTAAAAATTAATGAAGTTAGAATCAATAGAATCAATAAAGGAAAATTTTTAGGCTATGCAAGTATTTTAATAGAAGGTGGTCTAATTATAGAAGGAATCGAACTATATGAAGGAAGAAATGGCAGATATATTCTTATGCCATTGAGTCGTCAAAAAAATGTAAGAAGGAATAGTGCATATCCAATGACAGAAGAAGCAAGAACTACAATTTTACAAGAAATATCAGCTAAATATGATGAAGGAGTAGAAGTATAAAAAGAAATATGAGGTACAGATTTTATCTGTATCTCTTTAAATTTTATATCGGGAGGCAAACAAATGAAACAAGCAATTTTACCAGAATTAGAAAAAATAAAGCAACAAGCAGACTTTATGATAAAAAATAAAGAGATATTAAATGATAAGGATATAGAAACATTTTTGAAAAGTTTAGAAAAGATAAGATATGATATGTTTGCAAAAGTAAGATTAAATAATAAAAACAGAATAGGAAGAGAAACCATTAGTTATATTAATGAAGAGTATAAAGCAGAAGTCAAACAAGGAATATTAAAGATATACATACCAGAGGTGTTACCGAAATTTAAAAATATTAGCAATTATGCTTATAAGAATATTATGATAAGTACAGCAGAAGCAGTAAAAGACTATCAAGGATTATTTGATAAAAGACTAACCTTGGTGGTTATTATAGTTCATGAGAAACAAGTTAATATGGATATAGATAACAAATATGTAAAGCCAATAATAGATTCTTTAGTGTTACAAAATATCATTCAAGATGATAATATCAGTAATATGATGTATATGGTACAAGGAAAAAATGACACTAAAAAGCCATATACGGAAGTATTTGTAATGGATGCAACGTATATGACGACGTGGTTAGAAAAATTAACAGATACTTTTTAAAAATATGAAATTTTTTAAGAAAAAGTAAAACAAAAAAATTCATTATAAAAAAACATAAAAACATTGAAAGTGTAACAAAAAATATCAATTTTTTTCAACAGTTTAAAGAGCCATTGAAAAAGTGATAAAGCTTAAACAAAAGGAGGGGGTTATGTGTAAAGAAGAATTAAAAAAAGAAGATATTAAAATTTTAGAGTTTTTGTCAAAATACAAACTACTAAAAGTAGAAGATGCAAGCTTAATTTATAGAACAAAAAGATATTATAGACAGAGAGTAAATAGATTGATAAAAGATAAATATGTTAAAAAGTATAAAGCCTATATTATGCTAGATAAAAAAGGAAGAAAAGCTTTAAATCTAACAGGTACAGCTTATATAAAGAATATACAAAATGAAAAATATATGGATAGACTAAAAGCGATTGCAAGAATAGCAACAATAACAATCAATTCAAAAATTAAGTTTATTCCTAGTTGGGACATAAAAGAAAAAGACCAGTATACAGAAACTGCTAGAAAATATGTAGGAAAAATAATAATAGATGAGAAGGAATATCTTGTATATTACATAGCATATAAAAAAGAAAATGTATATATAAAACAATTGCTATTTGATATAAATAAGGCTATTAACTATGATGAAATAATTATTTTTGTAGAAAATCTTAATGTGATACAAGAAAAGTATGCTAATTTGTGTTTGGCAAAAGAAAATACTTATATTATATTAAATACGATACAAAATAAGGAATTGTTAAAAAAGTATGAAAAAATTGATATACATGAGCTTTTAGAGAAAACTTATAAGCAGGAAATTTTAATAAGTAATTGGGAAGAGGCAGATTATTTATTACAAGATAACACATATATAGTCAATATGATATTTATTAATACTGAGAAAATAGAAAGAATAAATTGGTATTACAGAGAAAATAGCAATTCAACAAGAAAAATTGAAGTAATAACAATAGAAGAAAATGCAGAAAAGCTAAAAGAAATTTTATCAGAGCAATGCAAAATAAAGATAATTGACAGAGATCTATTAAACAGAGAGTTATTAGGAGGTATGAATGAAACAATTACTGAGTAAGATATTATCGCATAAAGCTATAATATCTTTTATTTTGTTATTTATATCAATACAAATAGTGATTCCGATTACAGTAAGCTATATGAGATTACTCGAAAAAGGTTTTAACAAAGGATATAATCTAATTGAGATTAAAAATGTGATAGATTGTTTTAGTGCTGTTTATCATAATAAAATATTAGGTCTTATTTGGCTCATAATTGCTTCTATTTTGATTTTTAGTATATACAACATATATTTTACTGGCAAACAACTAAAAAATGAAAGAGAGGGCATAATTTTTAAAAAGAAAGATGGAACACATGGAACAGCTAATTTCGCAACAGCTGAAGAGATAAATGTGCTAAATATAGGAAAAGACAAGGAAAATGGAATTGTGCTTGGGAAAACAATGGAAACAAATAAAACTATCATATTGCCAGACAGTTATAAAGATGTTAATAGGAATATAATGATATGGGGAGCATCTGGTTCAGGAAAATCAACAGGTTTTATTATTCCTAATGTTCTTAAAATCTCAGAACAAGAAAAGCAAATAGAAATGATAGAAAAAATGGCTTTAAAGGGGAAAAATATAGTTTGTACAGATCCTAAAGGAGAACTATATGATATAACAAGTAAAACGCTAAAAAAATACGGCTATGAAGTAAAAATTTTTAATCTAGTAAATCCAAAACATTCGGATGGAATTGACTTAATTAATCTCATTGAAGATGAAGTGGATGCACAAGTTTTTGCTCAAGTAGTAATAAACACTACACAAAACATTGGAAAAAGAGGAGAAGAGTTTTGGCAAAATACACAAGAAAATCTATTAAAGGCATTATTATTACACATAAGATTTGAAGTGGAAGATAAAAATAAAAAAAATATGAGATATTTAAATTCAATTTTGGCATCAGGAGATATAAAAAAGATAGATGAAGTATTTAAGAGTTCAAGGGGAATTACTAAAATAGCCTATAATGTGTATTGCCAAGCAACAGAAGCAATTAGGCAAAGCACAGTAATAGGGTTGGCTACCAAATTACAAATATTTCAATTGAATGAAATTGCAGCAATAACAGAAAGAGATGATATAGACTTTTTAGATTTGAATGATAAAAAAATGGCTATTTATTGTATTACAAGTGATATGGATACAACAATGAGTTTTCTAAGTAGTCTATTTTTTTCGTTTTTATTTATAAAAACTATAAGGCAAGCAGACAAAAATCCATGTGGAGAGCTAAATAGACATCTTTATATTTTTTTAGATGAATTTGCTAATATTGGTCAAATTCCAAATTTTCAAGAAAAACTTTCTACGATTCGTTCAAGAGCAATTTCGGCTATAATTGTATGTCAACATATAGCAGGCTTAAAAGTTCTATATCCAAATGATATGTGGCAAGGCTTAATAGGAAACTGTGATATAAAAATTATTATGGGAACAAACGACTTATTAACAGCTCAATACATTTCAGATATGCTAGGAATATCAACGGTCGAAACCAACTCTATAAAAAAAGATGCAGCATTTGATGGAATATTAGAATATGGAACAGAATCAACATCTTCAACAAGACGAAATTTATTAAATCCAGATGAAATAATGCGAATGAGTAATGATGAACAAATTATTATGATTAGAGGTCAGAAACCTTTTAAATGTAAGAAACTTAGGTATTGGGAATATGGATTAGGAAAGAATGTAGAACGAACAATGATTGAAGAGTATATACCAAAGACGAGTCATATAATAAAGCCAATTATAGAAGAAAATATAGCAAAGAAGTTACCATCATTTGAAGAATTTTTAAGAGGAAGGAAGTGAAAGAATGATAGAAGAACAAGAACGACAAATTGCTTGGCAGAATGTACATACATCTGAAGAAAAAAACAAAATTCTAACAGGAAAAGCAATTGCTATTGAAACAGAAAAAATTAAAGTTACAAACGAAGAAGGAAAAGTAGTAGAGGAAAATATCAATTGTGTAGTCGTTAGATTTAAAGAAATCAAGGTACTAATACCAGGAAAAGAATTAGGAATAGAAAAAGAAGATAAGAAGGCAATTAGAAATTTAATTGGATCAGAGCTAAAATTTATCATTTTAGAATCTGATAAACTAACTAATACAGCAGTAGCATCTAGAAAAAAGGCAATGGAAAGAATTCAAAATATGCAATTAAAAAAATATGAGAAAGGTGATACTATTTATGCAAAAGTGATTTCAGTGTGGAAAAACTATATAACTGTGGAGTGTTTAGGTGTAGATATAAAATTAAAAACGTCAGAATTGGAATATGGATATGTAGCAGACTTGAATAAAACGTACCAGATAGGAGATAAAATAAAGGTGGTAATAAAGGAAATAAATGCAGAAAATGCTATTTTAAAAATATCACATAAAGAAATAAAGGAAGATCCCTATAAGAGTGTTAGAAAGAATTTTGTTGAAGGAGGAGAATACTTGGCAAAGGTCACTGGTTTCTCAGATAATGGTGTATTTGCTTCTTTAAAACAAGGAATTGATACTCTAGCCACACTACCAGTGTGGCTAGAGATGCCACCCTTACCAGGAGACACAATTATTGTAAAAATAAAAAAGATAATACCAGAAAGAAGAAAAATTTATAGTTCCCTATTAAAAATAGTAAGGAGAGAACAAGTAAATGACTAGCAAACAAAATGAAATAGTAAAATTTTTAAGCAAGTATAAAAGTAGCACAGAAGAACAACTAATATTCTTTACACAAGGAACTCTACAAGATATTAATTGTCTATTGTCAGAAAGGCTTATTGTAAAAGATGAAAAAACTAAAATATTATATCTTAGAATGAAAAAGTTAGACGTAAGAGCAGCAGTTGCTTTAGATGTGATAAAAGCAATTAGCAAAGAAATAAAAGAATTTTATCCGAGTAAGAAATTTCCTGTGATGTTAACGACTATCACTAATGAAAATTTAGTATGTGATATAGCAGTAGTTAGAGGAATTGAGCAAGAGATGGTATTTAAGAAAATAAAAGAATACTCAAATGCAGATAAGCTTATCGTTGTTTTAGAAAATGATAAGTATGAAAAGAGTTTAATAAATACTACAAAAGAAGTTCTTATATGCAAATACCCAATTCAAATAATAGATAAAGTTAATTAGAGGGAAAAATATAATTTTTTATAAAATTTATTTGTTTTCGACACTCTTCGACACAAAAGTTTTACATAATATGGTAAAATAAATAAAAAGGAGTGTGAAGATTATGAAAAAATATTATGAAGAAGCTATACAAAAGATTTGTGAAATGTCTAAAATATTAACGGAGAGTGAATGGAATAAAATAGCAAAAGAGGAAAATTATTTGAGTTCAGAAAGCTTGAGATACATTTCTAATATGGATTTTGAAGATTGGTGTAAGACAATAATTAATAGTAATGCGTAAGAAAACGAAAGAAAAACAAATTATTGTATGGTATTTAATCATTCAAAATCATAGAATTGCATATTATTGAGTTATATGATATAAATAATAATGTAGAATAATTTAAGGAGATGAATCGATTTTGTATTATAAAGTTAATGAAGAAGAAGCAAAAATAGTAAAACATATATATAATTTATATATAAGGGGCTATGATTGTGATGAGATTACTAGCATTTTTAAAGAAGGTGATATCGTATATGGAATTTGCAAAAGAATAGATAAATTATTTGAAATAATGAGAGACATTTTATATGATGTACCAGCTAAAAGTAGAGAAGAAAATAGAAATTTAATATATGAAATAGACTATAGAGCAATTCTTAAAACGAGAAATAAAGACACAATAGAAAATATAGTAATTAAAAATTTAGAAAATTGCATTACAAAAATACAATTAACCAAAAAGACAAAAACAAAATTAGAAAGAATTATGAAACATTATAACTTTTTAAAAGAAGAAATCAAAAGAATGTATACAGAGTCAGTAGAAACAATTGAAGAAATACCAAAAAATAAAAAGTATGGAGCTTTATTCGGTTATGATCTTGTTACATAAATAAACAATACAATAAATCGTAGATAATCCCTTAGATATGTAATATATTTTACTATCTAAGGGATTTTTGCTTCCTATTCGCATAAAAGTTTCTATTGTGGCAAATATGTTTTTATGATATGATATAGAAAAATATTTTGGAAGTGATAGAAATGACATTAGAATTTGTAGATAATTATATAAATAAAAAAATACTCGAAAATAAAAACTTTATTAAATATACATTTTATGAATTACGAATAAAGTGTAATTTGTCAAAGGAAGAAGTAAAACAAATTTTAGAATTAAGTAAGATTTATCTAGAACAAAAGGGGTACAATATTTATTTTACAGGAGATGAGTATATATATCAAAATAAGTGTAAGATAGTAAAAGATAATGAACTGATGGTAGCAATTAGACAAGATTAAAAAGAAATATATAATAAGGCAATAGAAGAATAATATTGTGTTATTAGAAACCATATAAGAATAAAAATACTTGCTCTAAGAGTGCAATTATGATATATTATATAAAAATAATGAATTCATATGTTTATTATTTTTTGTTTGTGAAAACAGAAGTAACTTTTGTATTGTAGTTATTTCTGTTTTTTTATAATAAAAAAGAAAACAGCAAGGCGGACTTATTAAATCTACCTTGCTGAAAGAGTGAGAGAGTGAGAATTATTTACACATAAGAGCCCATAACTAAGACTCTGACAGAAGCTGTATAATGGGGTTCATAGCATCCAAGACCGCGAAGTTCATAAATAAACCGATAATCAACATTTCGATTTACATTAATCCAATCACTGCTTGGAAAGCTAAAAAATCCATTACTGAGTTCGGTGGCGCTGGGGAGAGCAACATTGTACCAGGCATCCCAAAACACCTTTCCACCATATTGCTCAAACTGTACCGCCAAAGCTTGACAGCCCTGACCACCCTCGCCATCAAATGGTTTATATTGAATGGCGATTTTTACTTTGTTGCAATTACAGGTACGATAACTCCCTACATTATAATCAGTAAAGGTAAACGTACCGAGGTCATTGAGCCCATTGTTTATTTTGAGAGGGTTATCTAAAGGCATAACAAAAAAGTCTACGCCCTCTGCTTGTGCTTCTTCTTTGGACATTCCAAATGTTTTCAAGGCTTCCTCCAAAGAAACACCTGCCTCCTCGATAGTAATGAGCTTGATGTCGCTCTCAGCATCCTCAGGAATTTCTTCGGCAAATGCCATAGAAGGCATTGCCGAAATAACCATAATAACTGCCAAGAGTGCCAAAAGGGATTTCCGCATCATAGATTTCATTTTTAATACCTCCGCTTTTTTGACTCTCTCACTCTTTTTTGAGTAATGGCAATTATATTATTTACTATATTTGCCATTACTCATCAACAAAATGTTGAATAATGCTATTATATATATTAAAATTATATTATTCAAGAAAAGTGGAAAAAAGTAGAAGATTTGACTTCCTAAATGTAGTTATATATAATAACAATATTAATAGGGAGGAATAAAAAGTGAATAAGAAGAAAGTTGTAATACTTATTATTGGTTTATTATTAATTGGAATAATAGTATCTTTTTTATATTTTGGAAATAAAAAAAGTGAAGAGCCTAATAACAATACTTTGATAGATAATAATCTTCAAACCAATGATAATATTCAAATAGAGAAAATTTCAACCTACAATAACCCAATAGTTCCAGAGGGATTTAAAAAAGTAGAAACTGATTTTGCAAGTTGGAAATTAGATAATGGAGTTCCAAAAGGATGGAACAAAGGCTTAGTAATAGAAGATGATATTGGCAATCAATTTGTTTGGATTCCAGTAGATTTAGAAAAGCTTGAATATCATCCTTATACTGGAAAAGAATTTAGGTATAATGCAAAGGATTTAGATATTAATAGTATTGAAGATAAGCAGATCTTAAAATACGGTGGCTTTTATATTTCTCGTTATGAAGCAGGAGTAGCAAAAGCAATGCAAAAAAGGTTAAAAAATATTAGTGATAAAACAAATGATGTTATTGATGTACCTGTAAGCAAAAAAGGAATAATACCATGGAATTTTATTAGCTTAAGAAATGCTAAAATAAATGCAGAAAGTATGTATAATGATGATATAAAAAGTGGACTACCAACATTAAAACAGTGGCAATATATGATGGTATGGCTTGATTTATGTGGATATAATGTATATGTAGATAGCTCTAGTTTTGGAAATTATTCTAACGTAAACTTTAAATTTTCAGGTTTTTATTCAGAGGATTACGGAGAAAGCTATCAATATGCAGAAAATAAAATGAAAGCTAGTACAAATATGATTTTGTCTACTGGAGCTACTGATAGAAATATGACGAATAATATTTATGATATAGCAGGAAATTTATGGTGCTATACGAATGACTATTGTCCAATCAATGAAAACGAAATACTAGGTTATTATTGTGCTGGAGGGCATTTTGACCATAAAGGAGATTTTTTTGCTGCATACAATTATAATTTGAAAAACACTGTGCCACTTGAAAAGGTAGGATTTAGAATAGTATTATACCTAAATTAGTATATAAGAGAGTATTTAGTTAAATTTAGAAAAAAGAATTTAAAAAAGAGAAAATTAAAAAAAGCAAAAAGGTAATCTTTCCATGTATAAAAGAATGGTAGATAAGTATCGTTTTCTCTCTACTTGGTGAGAACTCGTATGGTAGGAGTTCTCATTTTTTAATATACAAAAAACCATAAAAAACTACTTTTGAAAAAATATATATAAATATCATTATAATAAAGGCAAATATATACAGAAAGAGTGGTTATTATGGGAGAAGAAATTTCTAAAATTTTTAATAAAATTACAGCAAGCATTAGTTTTGTTTGTGCTACATTGACGTCAACATTCGGAATTGAGTGGGTATTATTTTTAGGATATTTGATATTAAATATTATTGACTATATAACAGGGACTATCAAAGCTAGAACTAATAAGAGTGAGAGTTCTAGCAAAGGTTTAAATGGTATTATAAAAAAGGTTTGTTATTGGATATTGATAGGAGTCTCATTTTTAGTTTCATTTTTATTAGTACAATTGGGAAATAAAATTAATATCAATCTAGAATTCATTATGCTATTTGGATGGTTTACACTTGCTTGTTTAATCGTAAATGAGACAAGGAGTATTATTGAGAATTTTGTAGAAATTGGAATTAATGTTCCTTCATTTCTAAAAAAAGGATTAGAAGTTTATGAAAATATACTAAAAAATGCAATAGAAAAATTTAATAATAATGATAAGGCGAACTAATAGCGGTTCGCTTTTTTCATAGATATTATTTATTTGACTAACTATTTTCATCCATATTAATCTTCTTTTTATAAAATTTGCACTGAAATATTTATACTGTATTTATGAATTTATTATAGGTACTGATCAGATTTATAGTAAACAAAGAATAAGAAAGAGAGGTATTTTTATGGCTGATGAAATGGTTTTAAGAACCCAAAAATGGCTTAATAGAACTTATGGAGGAAGGGCAGGATATGGTGATAATATACCAGAGAATGGACTAACAGGATGGACTACAATATATGCACTTACAAGAGCTTTACAAATAGAATTAGGCATAACAACCACAGCAAATAATTTTGGACCTTCTACCATTGCAAGATTTAATTCAAGATTTCCCAATGGAGTACAACAACAATCTTATGATGATGAAACGGAAGATAATATCTATGGAATCATTCAAGGGGCGTGTTGGTGTAAAGGATATTCTACAGGTGCTAGTGACATAACAAGACATTTTTTTGGCGGAACAGGTGGAGCAATACAGCTATTGAAGTCTAACGCAGGTTGCTCAGATACTAGTTCAACCGTAACTCTTAATGTAATGAAAGCGTTATTATCTATGGATCAATTTCAACTTGTTTATGGAGGATCTTCAAAAATTCAACAAATACAAAGAGAGCTTAATAATAAGTATGAAGCATATATTGGTTTAAGTCCATGTGATGGATATTATGGAAGAGAAATGAACTTAGCTATGATTAAAGTTCTTCAAGCAATTGAAGGATACTCTGTAGAGGATGCAACTGGAAATTTTGGTTCTGGTACGAAAGCAAAACTTCCGATTGTTCCTAGTAATGGTCAACTTAGCACTCAAAAAGAGGAACAGTCTATAAAATTGATAAGATATGCTTTGTGCTGCAATGGGTATGATATTTCAGTAGATTCAGGAGTATGGGATTCAACTCTTACCAATACAATTAAAGAATTTCAAAAGGATATGTGCATAAATCAAGTTGAAAAATGTGATGTTAATACTTGGATGGCATTGTTATTAAGTACAGGTAATCCAAGCAGAGATTCTATAGCATGTGATACAAGATTTGAAATGACCGATTCCAGACTAAATTACTTAAAAAATGATGGATTTCAAATAGTTGGGAGATATTTAACGGGTGGTGATTTTAAAGAATTAAGATATGGAGAACCTAGTAGGATAATAAATCATGGAATGAAATTCTTCCCAATTTTTCAAGAGTCTGGTGCTGATTTAACTTATTTTACAGCATCAAGAGGAAAACAAGATGCAAAAAAAGCAGTTAAGGTAGCTAGGAGTCATGGAATTCCAGCACAAAACATTATTTATTTTGCCGTAGATTGCGATCCAACAGATCCTGAAATATCTCAATATATTCTCCCATACTTTAAGGCAATTTCAGAAAATATTGGAATATCTTATAAAGTTGGAGTATATGGAACAAGAAATGTTTGTACACAAGTAATGAATAATAATTATGCAGTAACTTGTTTTGTTAGTAATATGTCTACTGGATACTCAGGAAATATGGGATTCAAAATGCCAGCTAACTGGAATTTTGATCAGTTCATTGAATATAGAGGTATAAATACAGGTGATGCTGAAAATATGGATTTAGATAAAGATGCATATTCGGGAAAATTTCCAGTAGTAGAAGCTGTATATGATAATATTCTTAACTATATTTTAAAAATTAGAGAATTAGAAACATTGTATGTTCAATACAAAGCAAGTAAAAATGAAAATTGCAGTAAACAAGAATTGATATTAGGAATAACTAATTTTCTAAGAAACTTTAAATATGGAGATGTTATTTGGTATGCAGCAACTCTAACACCAATTGACAATAATTTTATCAACTATGTCAAATCAAATAATATGAATTTATATAACGCTTTAGCAGAATATGCAAGCTCAGATGATATAGCACTTAGCGATGTATTTGGAGGATTAGTAGATATAGGACATTTAGCTGCCACTGTAGAAGGCTATTTATCAAGCACTTTGGCACCTGATTTTTGGTTTGGATGGGGTGGAGATTTATCTACTCTTATGAGAGATGTAAAGGATAGACAAGAAAAAGAGGGCGGAAATTATGTAGAAATTGCAAAAAGATTAATAGGTCAATCTGGTTCTTCTTTTCATTATGCAGATATGTGTACAGATGCAGATGGAATTAAAATTTCTAAAATGTTGTCTGCTACATCAAATGCATCGCATCCTGTATCTGATGTGCTTAATCACTATTTCTTAAATGAGGCAGAATTAAGAATTTCTTATTATCTAATGGATTTAGATAATGTAAGTTTGCAGTTGGATAATTTAAAAGAGATTATAGCAAGAAAAATGTCTGGAGCATTTGAAAATACTATTTTAAAGCCATTCTTGGGACATATAATTTTTGAAAATGAATTACAAGATGCTTGCTATGAAGCATTTGCACAATATATTATTGATAATTATCCAGTAATTTAAGATAATTATCTAAAAATCTACTAGTTTTTTACTAGTAGATTTTTCAGTAGTAATATAAGAAAAATTATAAAAGTTACAATAGAAATTACTAAGAACATTTCTCCTATATTATCTAATTGATATCCATGTTCTTTAACATATTGTAGTAAATTGCAATAATTAAAATTTCCTTCTAATGAATAGTGATGTTGCATTTCGCCATTTGAGTGATATATATATAATTCTCCAGAGTGAAAACCTAATCCATATGTTACTTTGGTAATGGAATCTTTATTATCTATTGTATCGGCTTCTATAGCTTTCATAAAAGCATTTTTGTTAGTTTGATTTACATTAAAAACAATTTGCTCTTGATTAAACATAAAAATAGCCATAGCTACAAATGCAAATGCAATTAATAAAAAAATCACGCAGAAATATTTTGAATTGATAAAGCTAAAATAATTCATAAATTAATATACCCTTTCCTCTTATTATTCTTTTTATTATATCACAAAGGATTGGAATTAAACATTAAAATATTCTTAATGATATTTTATTTCTTCGACAATTTTTGCGAGAAATCCTACAAAATATTTGTTAAAATTACAATAATTATGTTGAAAGAGTAGTATTTATAGTAAAAAAAAGTACCTATTATATTTACTAATATATCAAGCAAGAAATCTTATATGAATTTTTAGTAATATAGAGGTTTATAAAGTTTGATGATTTCGGTAAATAAGGAAAAGTTAATGCACAGTAAAGAAAATTTGCTTGTGTGGATATTTTTGTCCTTATTTATACGAGGACCTCCATGTAAAAATTAAACAATTTTAATTTTTATGGAGGTACAAAATGAAATTTCCAAAAAGGCGAAAAAGAGGAGATAATCCATATACTATATATTATTCTGATAGTAGTAAACAATATTTTGTAAGTTTTAAAGATGATAAAAATAATATGAATTGTATTACAGTATCAAAAGAGATTTTTGAAGCATTTAATCAATTTGAATTAGACGATATTTCACAAATGAATGAATATGATAGACATATAGAACATTCTCAAATAAGTGAAATTACTTTGAACAAAAAGTTGCTAAATAAAATGTTAACAGTTGAGGAATGTGTGGAAAATGATATAAGATATCAAAATATTTATTCTTCTATTTTAAAGCTACCATTCAACCAAGCTAGGAGACTTATACTATTTTATTTTTATAATTTAAAACAAAATGAAATTGCAAAAATAGATCACTGTTCTATAAGAGCCGTTCAGTATACTTTAAAAGTAGCACTAAAGAATTTAAAAAAAATATTAAAGGAGACTTCGTAAAATTACATATTAGTGAGGAAACAAGTAGGAAACAATTTCTTACTTGTTTCAGTTTTCTAATTTTACAAAGGAAGGGAGAAAATATGGAGATAAAAAAAGACTTTACTTGTATATCAAAATGTTATTTTGACATACAAACTATTTTTAATTGTTGCGAGGTAGCGTTTCTTAAATTTATCAAGGAAAATTCAGTATGCCAGCTAGAAAATTTAATTTTAAACATAATTAAAGAGTTATTTTGTCCTAATAATATATCTATGAAAAAATATATAACAAACTTTAAATTTAAACTTTCTACTGAAGAAATTATTATTTATGCAATACTAAGCTTTTATGATTTAGACGATATTTCTAATGCTAAATTTATTCAACAGTTTGAAAAGGAAATCGAAGAGTATTCAATTAATGATGCACAAAATAGGCTTAACTACTTAATTAATAGTAATTGTATGTTAAACAAATTAATGTTTTTACAATAAAGGAGATATGAGTTATGAAAATGGGAATTGATATATCTTCACATAATGGATATATAGATATGGCAAAAGTAAAAAAGTCTAATGTTAGTTTTATTATTTTAAGAGTGGGATATGGAATAGAGAATTTAGATGAATACTTTTTTAGAAACTATAAAGAAGTACAGAAGTACAATATTCCAGTAGGAGTATATTTCTATTCTTATGCAACAAACAAAGTAGAAGCTTTAAAAGAAGCTCAATTTGTCATGAACACAATTAGGGGACTAAATATTGAATATCCAGTATATATTGATATGGAAGATTCAGATGGTTATAAAAATAGCAGAAGAGTTACGTATTCTACTTGTATTGATATTTGTGAAGCTTTTTGTGATTTTATAGAAAAACAAGGATACTATGTAGGCATATATGCTAATTTAGATTGGCTAAATAATAAAATAAATAATTCGAGACTAGATAGGTTTGATAAATGGGTGGCACAGTGGAATGATAAATGTGATTATAAAAAAAAGTATGGATTATGGCAATACTCTTCAAAGGGAAAGATTTCGGGAATAAACACAAATGTGGACTTGAATTATGCTTTAAAGGATTATATGCAAATTATAAAAAGTGCAAATTTAAATCAAGGAAATAAACTAGAGAAAAATTATATAATAAAGAAAGGAGATACTCTTTCTGAAATTGCCCAGAAGTATAATATTGATTGGCAAATAATATATGAACAAAATAAGGAGATTATTGGAGATAATCCTGACCTTATTATTCCAGGACAGATATTAACCATATACAAAGGAGAACGAGAATGAAAGATGAAAAAGAAATTTTCATATTAAACGAATTATCAAAATTTAATATGAAGAGATGTTCAAAAGGATTTAAATATTTAAGCGAGGCTATTTTAATTTGCATTAAAGATCCTGACTATTTAGATAATTTAACGAAGTATGTTTTTCCTATTATTGCTAAAAAGTATAATGAAAAGTCATTACTTAATGTTAAATGGTGCATTGATCAAATACTAAAGACTATGTATAATAACACTTCTATTTCTCTTATTGCAAGTTATTTCAATATAGATGAAAATCTAAAACCAAGTTTGAAATTAGTAATTTATACTATTGTTAGTAAATATGAATGGAGATATAATTAATTTAAAATAAAAATGGGAGTTTCTTATTTAGAAAACTCCCACAAGTGAAGGGAAGATTAGCTTAATGGTGTTAGGTGTCTGTGACTGTTAGAATTACTATAAATTTGCTATTTGGTTCGAGTGAAGCCGAACCTACAGTTGTGCTATACTTAAAATAGATTTGACGGCTTTGAGCAACCTTATACCAATAATTAGCAGGTTCACTAACATTACGGCAGTTGAGGTCGCAATATCCAATTACATAACCAGTAGTATATTGTGCTACAATATGTAATCCCATCAAATGATTTTTTTTGGCTTCTGTAGACAAAGCAGCTCCCCAAGCAAATTTGGTTCCGTTTAAAGTGTGAATAGCTCCAGTAAAATTAGCAGGCAAATCCAGTTCTTCGTAGTAAATACCAGGAGAGACGACACTCGGCAAGTTGAGGGCGCTGATGCCATCCTCGTTTTGCTCAGAGGAAATCTTGTGAATTTCCAAGCCTTCCAGTTCTTCGACAGGCATACCAAGGATCTCGGCAGCCTGTTCCAAAGTAAGGGTAGTCTCTTCCGCATCCGCAGTAGGAACATCTGCCGCAAAGACAGCAGGAGTTAAGCTAAGGCACATAGCCAAAGCAAGGATCAGGGAAACGATTTTTTTCATGTTGTTACCTCCAATTGAATTGTTGTTTTCGTTTGCCTATCTTCTCTTCACTTTCCTACTTTGCTATATTTATAACAAAGTAAATTTATATTGGAATTCCCAATACAGTTATCTATTTTAATTACTTAATACTAAGAAGTCAAGAAAAGTAGAAGAAAGTGGAAAGTTGACTTTTTTTATATAGTTATATATAATAACACTATTAGCTAGGAGGTATTAAAAATGAATAAAAAAAGAATTATAATACTTAGTATATGTCTAATAATAATTTGTCTGATAGTATTTTTTCTATGTTATTGGTATAGAAAAGAGAAAAATACTAATAGCGATATAAAAATAGATGAGATAGAGAAAATTTCAACTTACAATAACCCAATAGTTCCAGAGGGATTTAAAAAAGTAGAAACTGATTTTGCAAGTTGGAAATTAGAGAATGGAGTTCCAAAGGGGTGGAACAAAGGATTAGTAATAGAAGATAATATAGGTAATCAATTTGTTTGGGTTCCAATTGACTTAGAAAACCTACATTATGATTCTTATTACCTATCAGTTCGTGAACAATACAAAAAAGAATCGTTAAATATACAAAATAATGAAGATATACAAATACTAAAATATGGAGGCTTTTATGTTGCACGATATGAGGCAGGTGTTCCAAAAGAGAAGCAAAATAATTTAGAAAATATAAGTGTTAATACGAATAACGTTATAGGAGTGCCTGTAAGTAAAAAAGGAAGTATCCCCTGGAATTATATTGATGCAGAAAATGCTGAAAAGAGCGCTAAAAGTATGTACAATTTAAGTCATTTAAAGAGTGGATTGTTAACAAACAAACAGTGGGAAGGTATTATGCAATGGCTTAATGGATGTAATTATAATGTATATGAAAATAGCTCCGAGTGGGGAAACCATAGTGATGTTAACTTTGAATTTTCAGGATATTATTCGACGGACCATGGGAAAAACTATCAATATGGTAAAGAAAAGATGAAGCGAGAATATAATATGATTTTATCATGTGGAGCAACAGATAGAAATATGGCTAATAATATATATGATTTAGCTGGGAATTTACGTGAATATGTAACTGGCAATTCTAATTCAAATTATGAAGCTGCTGGAGGCTATTATGATAATATACATCAAAGTGCTTATGGAAGTGGTGGATATTCTCAAGCCTCTAACCAAATAGGGTTTAGAGTAGTGTTATCAATTATATAAATTCTATTATATTTAAAATAAGAAATAGAAAAATAAATTTTCTGTTTCTTATTTTTTCTATGTTGAAATAATCTATTTTGTTTTTAATTTATTTATATTCTTATTCCAAATTTTCTATTTTTTTCCACTTTCTTCTACTTTTCTTGACTTCTTAGTATTAAGTAATTAAAATAGATAACTGTATTGGGAATTCCAATATAAATTTACTTTGTTATAAATATAGCAAAGTAGGAAAGTGAAGAGAAGATAGGCAAACGAAAACAACAATTCAATTGGAGGTAACAACATGAAAAAAATCGTTTCCCTGATCCTTGCTTTGGCTATGTGCCTTAGCTTAACTCCTGCTGTCTTTGCGGCAGATGTTCCTACTGCGGATGCGGAAGAGACTACCCTTACTTTGGAACAGGCTGCCGAGATTTTTGACCTTCCTATTGAAGAATTGGAAGGTTTAGAGATTCTTCCAATGCCAAATTCAAATGCAAGGATCCAATATGAACTCAATCCTGCCATTTATTATGAAGAGGTTTCTATTACAAGTTTTACAAGTAATCTTCATAAGATTAATGGACGTCGTTTTCAATGGACGTATACAGTGGGTGACCTTAATCCTGAGGGAGAATGCTTTAGTTAAGTACACTAAATAATTCTCCCCATAAAATGCTTTAAATTAAGCTGATATTCTTTTATTTAACATTTTTTCAATTACCATTGTCATATCTTCCAAACTTACTGGAAAAGAAATAATGCCAACACCTCTATAATATATATCTATTTCTTGAACTTTTTTACCATTTATCTTTTCTGTTTGATGAACTAATATTTTTTCTATTAGCTCGTTTAATATTTCTGGTGTTAGTTCAGTTATTTCAGTATATTTCTTAACATTAGATATAAACTGTGTTAAATCAGTTGTTTTCTTTTCAGTATTATTGATTTCCTTTGATAATTGTTCTATTTTTGTTTTTAATTCTTTTTGTTCCTTATCATAGTTAAATGATAAGTTTCTAAATCTTTCATCTGTTAGCTTTCCTGAAATATTATCTTCATAAATGTGCATAAATAAGTTATCAATTTCAATTATTCTTTTCTTTGCTTGTTCAAGTTCTTTCTTGCTTTTAGTAATTTGCTTTAATTCATCTTGTGAAGATTTTGCTAATTGTTCTTTTATAAATAAGTCTTCAAAATTTTTCATATAAGAAACTACTTTTTGTATATTTTCTAAAACAAGACTTTGTAATACTTCGTCTGTAATCCAGTGTGAAGTACACAAAGAAGTATTTTTCTTATAACTTGAACATCTATAATGGTCTTTTGATTTTAGGTTATTTTCAGGTGCTTGAAAGTATAGCTTTTTACCACAATCATTACAGAAAAGTAAGCCAGAGAAAATACTTTTTCTACCTGTTCGAGTAGGCTTTTTTCTATTATTTCGTAATTGCTGAGCAATATTCCAAGTATATTCATCAATTATTGGTTCATGAGTATTTTTAAATATTTTCCAATCTTCTTTTGGAATAGGAACTTTAGTTTTATCTTTGTAGGAACGAATGGTATATTTAAAATTAACTGTATCTCCAATATATTCTTGTCTATCTAAAATACTTGCTACTGTTGTAGCATTCCACTGATGTTTTAATGTTTGTAGTCTAGTAGGGAATGTTCTTCCTATACTTACAAAGTATTCAGCTGGTGTCATAATATTTCGTTCAGTAAGTATTTTTGCAATTTCAAAAGTTCCATGTCCTTGAATAAATAAGTTATATATTTCTTTTACAACTTCTGCTGATGGCTCATCAATAACCCATTTTGTTTTATCATTTTCATCCTTTTTATAACCATAAGGCACATTATTAGCAAGTGAAATTCCAGATTCGCCTTTGCTTTTGAGAACTGCTCTAACTTTTTGACTTGTATTTTTAGCATGCATTTCATTAAACCAGTCTTGAATAGGCAAGAAGTCATTTAATCCTTTGCTACTATCAATATTATCCATTA
>CANDRW010000015.1 GCA_947388675.1 uncultured Clostridium sp.
GAGGGTTTAAAGTAGTACCAAATTCACCAGAAGGAACAGATGCAAGTGAAAAAGTGGATTATACGTATAATGGAGATGGAACACCAGCAGTGCAAGATGGAATAGTAATAGAAGATGAAGAAGGAAATCAGTTTGTATGGATACCAGTAGGAGATATCAAGAATAAAGATGGAAGTACAACAACAATAACTTTAGGAAGATATACATTTGCAAGTAATGGAACCCCAACATTGGTTCAAAATGCTGATAATTATGCTACAACAACAAACTTAAGACCAAGTGGATATTCATATGACTTTCAAGAACTAACTAGTAATTCAGGAAATGCAGCAGCTAAAAACTTAGGGGATTTTGTAACAAAAACAAAAGCAAATGGAGGATACTATTTAGGAAGATATGAAGCAAGTAAAGGAACAGATAATAAAGTAAAGTCGCAAGCTAACAAAGCAGTGTGGGTAGATATTGCACAGCCAAATGCAGCAACAAATGCAAGAAATATGTATAGTAGTAATTCAGTAGAAAGTGATTTGATCAATAGTTATAGTTGGGATACAGCAATTGTGTTTATCCAAAATTATTCAGGAAATGGTAATTATGCAAACAAAAACTCTGTTAATACAAGCAAATTAAATACAGGAAAAGCAGGAGATAAGGTATGCAATATCCACGATATGGCTTCAAATTGCATGGAATGGAGCACAGAGCACTATACGGACACCATTTTTCCGTGTGTCACTAGAGGTGGTGATTACAGCCTCAGCGGCTACACTACGTCTTACCGTCTCAGCTACCGTACGACTTACACTCACACCCTCCGCTCTTTTAGGCCCCTACTTTATACGAAGTAGAGAAGGGATGAAAAATATATGCTCTAAAACGCACAAAATGCTAATTGTAAAGTATTTTTAGATACTGACGAGAGAAAAACACTTCAAAATACCAAAAGACAGCAGAGAAACAAAAATAGATATATTAACATAAAATCATAATATTGCAGTAGTAGTATTGTGGTTTTTTGTTTTTTAGCAAACTTTTTCACAAATCACCTTGTATAAATTTATAAAAATGGATTATAATAAGTTAGAAAATAGATCCTATAAAAGAAAAGAGGAAGAAACATGAATTATCAAAAAGAAGAAATCAAGCAAGGAATTACTACTCATCAAATCCATACAGAAAATTTCAAAACCAATTTATATGCCATTTTTCTTGCTATTCCACTTGAAAAAAAGACCGTAACTCTAGATGCTCTAATAGGAGCAGTATTAAGAAGAGGAACACAAAAATTTCAAACACAAGAAGCTATTAGCAAAGAACTAGAAGGCATGTATGGAGCAAGTTTTAACTGCGGAATTGAAAAAACAGGTGACAACCATATTTTAAAATTTTATTTAGAAACACTAAGTGAAGAATTTTTACCAGAGCCTGAAAAACTAAACGAAAAATGTTTATCCATTTTATTTGATATAGCCTTCAACCCTTTAACAGTAGAGGGAAGCTTTAAACCAGAGTATGTAGAAGGAGAAAAGAAAAACCTAAAACAAATTATTGAATCTAAAATAGATAACAAAGCAAAATATGCTTATGATAGATGTATTGAAGAAATGTATAAAAATGAACCATATGGCTTATATAAATTTGGCTATGTAGAGGATATCGATAGCATTACTTCAGAAAACTTATATCAACACTACCAAGACCTGCTTGCAAAATGCAAAATTGATATTTTTTGTTCTGGCAGATTAAACGAACAAGAAACCATAAAACAAATAAGAGAAAACGAAAATATTCAAAAATTACAAGAAAGAAGTCCGAAATATGTAATTAACAATGAAGTAACTGAAAGCAAAGAAAATGTACAAGAAAATACTGTAGAAGAAAGTATGCAAGTCACACAAGGAAAACTAGTATTAGGCTTAGATATTCAAAATACGCAGGAAAATTCTCGCTTTGTAGCGTCTGTATATAACGCTATTTTAGGAGGGGGAGCTAATTCAAAACTATTCCAAAATGTACGTGAAAAGCAAAGTCTAGCCTATACGGCAGGCTCTAGTTATTTAAGAACCAAAAATAGTATTTTTATTCGTTGTGGGATAGAGATTGCTAACTACCAAAAAGCACTAGACACAATTAAGCAACAATTAAAAGATATGGCAAATGGTGATTTTTCGGAAGAAGATTTAACAAATGCAAAAAGACTAATTATTGCTTCAGTAGATGCTATTACAGAAGAACAAGATACAGAAATTACTTACTATTATGGGCAAGAATTAGCAGACCGATTTATTAGTATAGAAGACTACAAAAAACATATTCTAGAAGCAACAAAAGAGCAAGTTACAGAACTTGCCAAAACTGTTCAAGTCAATACCATTTACTTTTTAAAAGATTAACTAATGTAATAATAAATAGATTGCGAAAGTGCAGCCCCCACAAGGCGAGTTTACGAGCGCCTTCCGTTTCTTTCTTTAAATTGCGTTTAGCATAATGAAAGAAACGGACAGCAAGGGCAAACGTGTAATCTATTTATTATTACATAGATAAACATAAAAAGAGAGGAAATTAAAAATCAATGAAAATAGTAGAAAGTTCAAAAATAAAAGAAAAAGCCTATGTGGAAAAACTAGAAAATGGAATGACACTCATTATCATTCCAAGAAAAAACACCAAAAAGAAATACATTATTTGGGGAACACATTTTGGCTCGATTGACAACCATTTTATCATGCCCAAAACAGGTGAAGAAGTATTCATACCAGATGGAGTAGCACACTTTTTAGAACATAAAATGTTTGAACAACAAAATGGAACAAATAGTCTAGACACTTTAATGGCTTTAGGAATAGATGCAAATGCTTATACAACAAATGACCACACAGCATACTTATTTGAATGCACAGAACATTTTTATGAAGGCTTAGACGAATTAATGGATTATGTTCAAAATCCATATTTTACAGATGAGAATGTAGAAAAGGAAAAAGGGATTATTGGGCAAGAAATCAATATGTATGATGATGATCCAGGTTGGCAGTTATATATGAATGCTTTAGACTGCATGTATAAAGAAAATCCAATAAAAATAGATATAGCAGGAACTGTAGAATCGATTAGCAAAATAACACCAGATGTATTATATAAATGCTATAACACCTTCTATCATCCATCTAATATGACAATGGCAATATGTGGAGATTTTGAACCAGAAGAGATTTCTAAGGAAGTAAAAAAACGCCTAGTTCCAAAAGAAAATCAAGGTGAAATCAAAAGAATTTATCCGGCAAAAGAAGATGCCATATATCAAAAAGATAAAATAGTACAAATGGAAGTAAGTATTCCAATGTTTATGATAGGGTATAAAGATATACAAAACAGCCAAGAGAACAGAATACAAAAACATATTGCAATTGAAATATTGCTCAATATGATAATTGGAAAAAGCTCAAATTTATATCAAGAATTATATGAAAAAGGAATTCTCCTTGCGCAACCAGATTTGGACTATGAATTCACAGACCAATATGCCCACATTTTACTATCAGGCTTTAGCAAAGAGCCACAATTAGTAAAACAAAAAATGGATGAAACAGTAAGAAAAATGCAAGAAGAAGGACTAGAAGAAGGTCATTTTGAACGTATCAAAAAGAAAATTTATGGAGATTATGTAGTAGAATACAACAGCGTTGCAGAAACAGCAAGAATGTTTTTAGCAGACAATATGAAACAGATAAATAGCTTTGATTATATTGAAGACTTTGAATCTGTTACAAAGCAATATACAGAGGAAGTATTAAAAAACATTTTCAAAGAAGAAAATGAGGTGCTTTCTGTCGTAGAACCAAATAAATAAGCAAATGATTAATTTAATTGAACCTAACTATTATTGTATAAATGAAGTCCGCGCAAGACGAGGTGTAGCCGAGTGCCTTCCGTTGCTTTCTATGGTGTTTGTATCACTAGTTAGTAATATATCATTTTTTTGCTCAACTGCGGACGCTCCGCTACATGGTCCCCGCCCTTCGGGCACCCCTATACCTTGTTTCATTTCAAAATGATATATTACTAACTAGTGTATACAAATGGAGCAACGGACAGCAAGGACGAATGATATAATAATAGTTAGGTTCAAATTGTATTAAATCATAGTTGAAAAAATGTTGTCTAATGTAACATAAAAAAGAACAAAGTAAAGATAAGAAAGATGTTGTCGAAAAAAGAAAGAAAAACAAGAAAAAAGTCATACGAAAATCACTCAAAATACTACAAAATAAACAAAAATTGATTGACTAATATGTAAAAATATGGTATTTTAAATATATACGAAAGACGAAAAACAAAAAAAGAGGAGTGATTGATATGTTAAATGAAGAAATTTGTAAATTAAGGGAGAAATTAAATGATAGTATCCTAAACGAACCAGATTACAATATCACTTATCAAATCAGTGTGGAACTAGACCAACTAATTGCACAATATTATAGCACAGAAATGAAGCTAGCGACACAAGGAAAAGAAAAACAAAGGAAACATCAAAAGGAACAAACAATAGTAGCAAAATAGTAAATAAATTAATGCAGTTATGCAGAATAAATTATAGAAGCAATTAGGATATAGACTATCCTAGTTGCTTTTCTGCATGATAGAGATTTATTACAAACAAATGACATTTTTGTGACATTTCTGTAACAACAAAGAAAAAAGAGAAAAGATATGCTATGATAAAAGTACTTGAAAACAATAAAAAAGTAAGGTATAATAAAAAAGAATATCAAAAAAGTAAAGGAAGAAAAATGATTCAAAAGAAAAGAATATTTATTATATTTATTTTAATATTAAGTTTGTTAACAATTTTTTCAGGTACTTGCAGGGCAATTAGTGATCCAATTAGTGATCCAAATGCCTATAAACCAGGAGGTATTAATCCAAATGAAGCAAATGTAATTACTAGTAAGGCTGGAATAATTTTTAATGTTATTTCAACTTTAGGCATTATTATTGCTGTAATTACCATTATTATCATAGGAATTAAATACATGATGGGAAGTGTAGAAGAAAAGGCAGAATACAAAAAAACAATGATACCTTACTTAATAGGGGTTGTGTTGATAGGAAGTATTAGTGGAATTTTACAATTGATAGCAAGTTTAGCGGCAAATATAGAATAAAAGTGTTACAAAATATTGAAAAATAAAGAAAAATATAGTATAATAACAAAGATATAGATGGATTTTAAAAGAAAGGATAGTAACAAAAGTGAAAATTGGAAAATATATAATCATAATTTTATTAATCACATTTTTATTATTATCATTTTCGGCAAGCTATTCTCGAACTAATGCAGCAGCACTTAGCAATATTGCATCAGGGGCAGATGGCTTTATTCAAAATGGACAGGCAAGTGGTTCACCAATTGATAATGACGACATTTATAACTTGTCAGACTCTCTTTATAACATTTTATTAATTATTGGAACAATTATAGCAATGATTGTAGGAGTGGTCTTAGGAATTCAATTTATTACAGGAAGTGTAGAAGCCAAAAGTAAAGTAAAAGAAGCTTTAATACCATATGTAGTAGGATGCATAGTTATTTTTGGTGCATTTGGTATTTGGAAATTAGCGATTACTATTTTACAAGGAATTGGTTAAAGAACTTGATTAAGTTCAAAAAGAAAAAAGATTTTAATATTATTCCAAAAGGTTTGGAATAAATCAAATAAATATAAAAATAAAGGGAGGAAGAAACCATGAAAAAAACAATGAAACTAATTAGTGTATTATTAATGGTTGTAATGATTTGTTTTACATTAAGCACAGTTGTTAATGCGGCTCCTAATGTTGATAGCATTATTGACAAAATGGATAATCAAACAGCTAATGGAGCAGAAAACGTTGCAAAAATTGGTGGACAAATTGCAGATATTTTAACAACAGTAGGAATTGTTGTAGCTGTTATTGTTATATTAATTCTAGGTATTAAATACATGATGGGAAGTGCATCAGAAAAAGCAGAATACAAGAAGACAATGATACCATACGTAGTTGGTGCAGTATTAATTTTAGGTGGTTCAGCCATTGTAAAAATTATATTCTCAATTCAAATTGTTTAATAATATTACAGAAATATTACGAAAACATTACAGACATATTAAAAGTGCACAAAAAGTGCACTTTTTTTTGCTTTTTAGTTACATTTTTCGCGTTTATTTGCTATAATATATGATAAGCATGATTAGAATAATTTGAAGAACAAAAGATAGAGAGAATACAAAGGAGGACAAGTTCTTATGGGCACATACAATTTACCCAGAAATGTAAAAGGAGAAGGCAGAATTTTATTCATTTTTACAACAAAAAGTTTAATATATTCTGTAATAGGCGCAGTTGTGGGCTTACCATTTTATTTTATCCTTTCAGCCTTTGGCACAACAATAGGTGGCATTGTAGCAGTAGCCGCTTTTTCAGCAATTGGTTTTACAATTGGAACTTTAAAAATGCCAGAGCTTGGAAAATTTGAATTTTCCAAAAAAACAGGTGGAGAAAATTTAGACGATATTATCAAAAGAGCCATAATTTTTAAAACAAAAGGAAAAAAAGTATATATCTACAAGGAGGGAAAAAACAATGATTGAAATGATTACAATGATATTAGCAATTGTACTAATTGCAATGGTGATGTTACTCGCCGTTCTTTGTATGTTATACTTTAAATCTAAAAATAAAAAACCAGAAATAGCCCAAAGTGCTTCAGCAGTTTCAAGTAAAAAAGAAAGTAAAGGTGTTAAAAATTATTCCGTAGAATCTGTTTTTGATTTCATGGAATTTGATACCATAGAAGACAACATGATTTCTACCAAAAATGGTGGGAAATATGTTATGGTAGTAGAATGCCAAGGTATTAACTATGATTTGATGTCAGAAGTTGAAAAAAATGCAGTAGAAGAAGGCTTTATTCAATTCTTAAATACTTTAAGACATCCTATTCAAATCTATACACAAACTAGAACGATTAACCTAGAAAGTAGTATTCAAACCTATCGTGATAAAGTAAAAGAAATTGAAGAAGAGCTAGAAAAAGAAAAAAGAAAATATGAAGATATGGTTAACTCGGGAAATTATACTGGGGAACAACTAAATGCAGCATTTTATGATTTAACCAAAACTACTAACCTTTATGAATATGGAAAAGATATTATCTATACAACAGAAAGAATGAGTTTAAACAAGAACGTATTAAATCAAAAATATTACATTATTATTCCATATTATCCAGAAGAATTAGGAGACAACAACTTTGACAAACAAGAAATTAGAAACTTAGCTTTTTCAGAGTTATATACAAGAGCGCAATCTATTGTTAGAACCTTATCAGTATGTGGTGTTACAGGAAAAGTGTTAGATTCTAATGAATTAGTAGACTTATTATACATAGCATACAACAGAGATGATGCAGAAATTTACGGAATTGATAAAGCAATTGAAGCAGGATATAACGAGCTATATTCAACAGCACCAGATGTTGTAGACAAGAAAATGAAGGCATTAAATGAACAAATTGAAAAAGCAGCATTTGAAAAAGCAAACCAAAAAGTAATAGAAGCAAAAACAGAAAAGCAAAAAGCTTTTGAACAAAGACAAGAAAATCAAGATGATTTAATAGCTCAACTAGCCTCTATTATTGTTGAACAAAATAGAGGAGCTATTGGGAATGATGTAGCAGACAATGCTATTGGAAAAATTCAAGAAGAAAAACAAAAGAGAAGAGGAAGGCCTAAAAAACAAACTTCAGAAAGTACAGAAGAAGGAGGCGTAAGTGTAAATGAGCAAGAAGGACAAACAAAGAGAAATAGAAGTACAAAAACAGCATAATGATTATACTAACCCAAATGAGTATAAAATTTTAAAGAAAAAGACAATTAAAGAGTTAATTTCACCAGCAGGAGTAGATACAAGTAATATTGACCATTTAGAAATTATTTCTAATGTCACAAGATATGCAAGAAGCTTCTTTGTGTCAGCACTTCCTAGAATGTGTACTTTCCCTGAACTATTTAGAGATATGTATCTATTTGGTGATATTAATACATCCATTTATATTAATCCAATTCAAGAATCTAGATCACAAAACGAATTAAATCGAGTTATTAATGAACTAGAAACAGAAAGAATTGTAGCAGCAGACAAAGGAAATATCAATAGAGAAAGTACCTTAGGTCAAAAAAGACTAGAAGCAGAACAATTAAGAGATGAAATTGCAGCAGGTTTTAACAAACTATATGAAGCATCTATTGTGGCAACTCTATTTGCTTATAGCTTAGAAGACCTAGATAAATATACAAAGTTACTTGCAACAGAAATGTCAAAATCTTTGGTAAATATCAAAACTGCATGGGGGTTGCAAGAAGAAGCATTTAAATCAAATCTACCATTAATGGAAGATAAAATTAAGAAAACACATACTTTTGATAGACGTTCTATGGGTACAGTATTCCCATTCACGACATCAGAAGTAGGGCATCCAACAGGAATACCACTTGGAATTAATAAACAAACTGGAGTACCAATTTTATTTGATAATTTCCATAACTCACTTACTAACTACAACATGGTTATCTTTGCAAAATCTGGTGCTGGTAAATCAGTAACCATGAAAACTTTAATTTCTCGCAGTGCAGTATTAATGGGAATTCAAAGTTTGGCACTAGATGCCGAAGGTGAGTATAGCATTGTAGCAGAGAGTTTAGGTGGAATTAATGTTGTTTTATCACCTACCTCAAAAACTATTATCAATATTTTCGATATTGAAACAGAGGTAGTAAAAGATGAGATCACAGGAAAAGAAAGATTAGTACTAAACGTAGAAAACAAAGTAGAAGATGTAACACAAGCATTACTTACAATGGCAAGAGGTAGTACAAGAAGTCAAGAAGTAAATGAGCTTACCAAACAAATTATAGCAGAATCAGTAGCAGAAGAATATGTAGCACATGGAATTAATAGTGATCCTAATAGCTTATATGATGCTACCATGGGATTAACCAATGGAAATATGTTAGGAAGAGAAAAGAAAGAAATGCCTACAATTGGTTCTTGGTATAAAAGAATTCAAGAAAAAGCAGCAGCAAACACAAATCAAGACTATAACTTCCACTATAGCTACTTACTAAAAGTTATGAAACAATACATTAGAGAATATGACGGACAAATGGCATACTTTGATGGACAATCTACCTTCGATTTATTAGACGGAACATTGTTTATCAATTTAGATATTTCACAACTAGAAGAAAGATTTGCAAGACCTTTAGCACAGCAAATATTGCTTGCTTGGATTTGGGAAAAATATGTTAAGAAAAATAGTGAAGATAGAACAAAAGCTTCTAAGAAAAGAGTATTAGTAGACGAAGCATGGATGCTATTACCATATCCAGAAGCAGTAGATTTCTTAAATACCATGGCAAGACGTGCCAGAAAAAGAAATGTATCTTTAGCCATCATTTCTCAAAGATTTCAAGATTTCTATGAGAAGCCAGAAGCTCAAGCAGTATTAACATCATCAGATACGAAGCTATTTTTAGCGCAAGATAAATCAGAAATTGCATATTTGAAAGAAGTATTTAAACTAAGTGAAGGAGAAGCAAGCTTTTTAATTACCTGCTTTAAAGGAGAAGGATTATTAAAAGTAGGAGCAGACAGTGCTATTATTCAAATACAACCAACAGCAAAAGAATTTGAATTCGTAGAAACGAACTTAAATAAATTAACGCAAAAGAAGAGTAGACAAGCAATAAATTATTAGGGGGAATTATGAAGAAATTAATTGCGAATCATAAGTTAACACAAAAGATATTTCTATCAATAATCGTGGTATTATTGCTTAGTTTCACTGTGCCTGTAAAATCGCAAGCAGGTCTAGGCGGCATTTTATTAGATCCTTTATTTGATTTGGTAGGAACAATACTAGATGTTGTAACAGGAGCTTTACAAGCCTTTTTAGTAGATGGCGAGTTTAATAACAGTGAAGATTCAAGTGGACTCAACTTTTACTTGGCTGATAAAGATGACTTTATGTCGAAGGTAGATAATGAGTATAAAGAATTCAAATATCATACTGGAAGTGGAGAAGCAGAAGTTGAAATTAGTGCAGATGACCTAGATAAAAGTTTTTTTGGTAATAGTACTTATGCCATTCCAGTTATGAAATACTCACCAGAAAAAATCTTTTCAGGCTTAATTCCAGCCTTAGACATTAATTTTGTTAATCCAACTGATTGGAATGCAAGAGTTGTAGAAGACAAATTTGAAACACAAACAGGGGTAGAAACTAATATTGTTGGAAGTGCAAATGAAAATGGAGAAGCAATGAATGAACGTTCTATTGCAAGGGCATTACATAGTACAATTGCTTCATGGTATGTTTCTTTAAGAAATTTAGCAGTAGTTGCATTAATGCTAGTATTAGTTTATGTAGGTATTCGTATTGTTATTAGCAGTACTGCATCAGATAAAGCAAAATATAAGCAAATGTTGATTGACTGGCTTGTAGCACTATGTATTCTATTTTGCTTACACTATATTATGACATTTACTACTACAATTGTAAATGAAGTAACAAAAGCTATTAGTGGTAGTGCAAGTAGTAATGGAAATAATGTAGCTGTTACAGTAACAGGTGATACAACCTCAGATGGAAAACCAGTACAATTTAACACAGATTTAATGGGACTAATTCGCTTTAGAATGCAAGCACCAACTGTAGGAGGAAAAATATTATATCTAATCCTATACTTAGCAATGGTAATTTATACATGTATGTTTACCTTCTATTACTTAAAGAGGGTATTAACAATTGCATTTTTAACGCTTATTGCACCATTGGTAGCAATGACATACCCAATTGACAAAATTAGAGATGGAAAAGCACAAGCTTTTGACATGTGGCTAAAAGAGTTCATATTTAATAGTTTATTACAACCATTCCATCTAATTATTTATAGTATTTTTGTAGGCTCGGCTGTTGACTTAGCAGTTAAGAATCCGTTATTTGCAATAGTTGCCTTAGCATTTATTACACCAGCTGAAAAAATACTACGTAAATTCTTTGGATTTGAAAAGGCAAGTACAGCAGGAGCACTAGGAGCAGTTGCCAGTGTAGCAGGTGGAGCAGCATTTATGAACCAAATGCAAAAACTTATGGCACCTAAAAAAGGTGGCGGCGGAGCTGGAGGCAATAAAGGAATAAGGAATAAAAACAATCCAGAAGGGTCAGCGCCAGGTATAGAAGATGCATTTGGAAATGGAAGTGGAAGCAATGGAGGTAATACAGATGGAGAAAATAATGAAGGACCACAAGACTCACCACAACAAAGAATGCTAGATACTTATGATGAAGGCTTTGGAACAGATAGTTATGATCCCGCAGAAAGAGAAGCAATGGCAAGAGAGAACTATCAGCCTGAGGAATCTCAACCTCGTACAAATAACCAATTGTTAGAAGACTTTAGAAATATGGGATATTCAGATGAAGAGATTGCAGACATTTTACCAGGAATGCATGGAAAAGGTGTGGGAGCTTGGTTTGATGATGATGAGAGAACAGCAGGACAATACTTAGGAGGCATTGCGAGAGCTGGTGCTTCATGGGCAGGAAATAAAATTGCAAACTCAGAAGCAGGGCAAGGTGCTATTCGATTAGGAAGAACAGTGGCTGGTGGAGCGAGAAGTGTAAGAGATATGGCGGTTGCAAACGCAAATAAAGTAAGGGCAATAGCATCAGCAGGAGCACATAAAGTAGGAGATTTAGGAAGGACATATATACCAAAGCCTATTAGAAATTCAGCAGGAACCTTAGCAAGAGCGACAGGACAGGCAGCAGTTAGAGCAGCAAAAGCAACAGGAAATGCTGCATTAGGAGTAGGAAATGTAGCTGTACAAAGTGGTTTAGCAGTAGGAAAAGCAGCCATAAAAGCAGTACCAGGTGCAGCAATAGGTATGGCAGCTGGTATTGCAGGAGATGAACTAAGCGATATTCCAAAATATACTTTAGCAGGTGCAGCATTAAGTAGTACAATTGGTTCAAGTGCAGTTGCACAAGCGGGTTCTTTTATATCAAATGCATATAGAGAAGGCTCTGGTAGAAGCTATGAGGCAGCAATTAGAGATAGGCAAAAAGCTTATATTGAAAATAACGAAGAATTATATAGACAAAAATTCCCAGACGCTTCTAAAAAAGAGCTAAAGGCAAAACTAGAGCAAGGAGCTTACTACGATAGTGTGGGAATTGAAGGAAAAGATACTTTAAAAGCTGTAAAAATGGAATCAAAAATTAAGAGAGAAATGATGGAACAGCAAGGAATGGCAGAAAAAGAAGCAAGTCAAAGAGCGCAAGCACAAACAGCAGCTATTATGAAAGAAGTAAAAGACTATAGTGCAAAAGATTTAAGAGATGAAGATGTTGTAAAGGGCTTAAGGACAGATCTATCAAAGAGATTGGAAACCCAAGGACTAAGAGGACATGAAAAGATGCAGACAATTGATATGATTGTAAAACAAATGAAGTCTGTTCGAGGAGTAGACAACGATTATTAAAATAACAAGCGATTCTAACAAATTCTAAATGCTAAAAGCATTAAGAACTTGTAACAATCGCAATAATTATCTTCTACGTCAATTACACGCTACGCGAGTAATTTCCTAGAATATAAAAAAAAGGAGAGCTATAACCATGAGAAAGTTATTAAGTTACTGGAACCAGAACAAAAGGAAGATATTAATAACGATTGCAGTGATAGCTCTCATTATTATTATCATACAAATCGCAAATGCGATGGTAAAAGAGCAAAACAAGAAGGATAGCAATAATCAGATAGGGCAGAATATAGTAGCAAATGATATTACAAAACCAAGTGAATCTGTTGTCTCAAATGATAAATTAACAGAAAAAGAAACAAAAGAAAACTCAGACTTTATTGAGCAATTTGTAAATTACTGTAACCAACATAAAATAGAAGAAGCATATAACTTATTAACAGATGATTGCAAAACAGAATTATACCCTACAAAAGAAATATTTACTAGCAATTATGTGAATCAAATTTTTGGAGAGCAGGTCAATTATGAATTGCAATTATGGTACACAGCTTCCAACTGTTATACTTATCGCATTACATACAACAAAGGCAACTTACTACAAACAGGTGGACAAGCTTCAACAGGTAATTTCTTAGACTATATTACTTTAATCAAGCAAAACGGAGAGTATAAGTTAAACATTAATAAATTTATCCGTAAAGAAGCAATAAATAAACAAGGAAGTAATAATGGAATAGAGGTTACTATTAATAGTAAAAGTATTTATGTAGATTATGAAATTTATCATATGACAGTGCAAAACGATACGCAAAAAACTATTTTATTAAATAATGGAACTAGTACAAGCAATTTTAGCTTAATTGGTAGAAATAACAACATATTTACATCTGTTATTTCAGAAGTACCAATGAGCAGTTTAATATTAAATCCGAAATATAGAAAAACAATGGACGTAAAATTCAATAAAATATATATAACAGAAAGTAAACTAGAAGCAATGCAAATGACAAATATTTACTTAGACAAAAGCCAATATGATAGTAAACAAGAAAATCCAGAACAGACGACTATTAGAATTGGACTATAAATGGATTACTACTAGTAAAAAGTATATTCCTAAAACATAAAAAGGCAGGTGAAACAAGTGGGAGAAGAAGAAAAGCCAAAAAATAGTATAGGAAATCAATTGAAAGAAGCAGGAAAAGAAGAAGGAAAAAAGAAAGCAAAAGATATTATAAAAAAGCTATTACCAAAATTAATACCAGTTATTGCAACAATATTAGTTGGCTTAATTATAGTATCCTGTTTTACTGCTGTTGTACAGACAATTTGGGAAGCTCTTCAAAATTTAGGAAGCTTTTTAAAAGGAAATCAAACAGTCATTGAGTTAGATGATGAGAAACTGGATCAATTAATTGCTTCCATAGAAGCAACAGGAATAGACTTAGAAGATTTAGAACTATTGCGGTGAAATAGACTATGAAGCAGAAAATATGGAAGAGGAAATTCAAAAAGCCAAAAGAAAATATGTTAAAATGTTTTTTGAAGCCCAAATTATTACTCAAGAGCTAAAAAAGGGAAATGACAATATGGATAAACAAGGTCATGTATATTTATATCCAGAATCAACTTTAGGGCAAGATAATCTAACTCCATACCAAACTTTAACATATCTCCCATATGAATCTAGCAATGCAGGTGGAACAACTTTTAAAGCAAAGCTAGAAGCAAATGCATCAGATATCCAAAATTATTTTTCCATTAATCCAGAAGGACAACTAGTATTAGCCACATTAGTAACAACTACTATTAAAGTTGAAAGTAAAACAGATGGAGATTGGTTTGGTAATAATTCTACAAATACTACTTACCAAGCAACAGAAGTAACAATTGATTACAAAAGTATGATTTCACAGTATGCAACGCCAATGAGTTTTTATTTAGAATTAGGAATGGTAACTAGAAATCCAGAATTTTTAGCAGCAGTAGTAGATCTAGTAAAAAACAAAACCAATATCCAATTAACAGTTTTAAATACAACAACAACAGACATAACAACACAAGTAGATACTTATACTACGCATGTGCGAGGTAGAAAAGAAGAAGCAATTGGGATGGGACAGTTTGACGTAAAAGAATACGAATCAGACAAAACAACTACTACAACTACTACAACTACTCAAAAAACAGTAACGCCAACTGTTAAAGTAACTTCAGTAGACACATGGATTTGCAGTCAGAAGATTACTTACAATAAAATACCAGGTACGCCAGTAGAAGATAATTATACTATCAAGCAAACTAGTGAACCTGCTAAATCGCTTAGTAGTGATACTACGAAAATAGAAGAAGTATCTTGGACCACAAGACAAGACTCAACAGTACATACTTCCACTACAACTGATACTTATGATTCAGGAATTGCTTCTGACTATACAGACAATACAGATGAATTCATTAAATTATTGGATATAGAATATAGAATTCCAAACTCCAAAGAAAAAAGAACGGCAGGAGCATATTTAAAAACAGATGCAGAGATATTTTTCCAATTATTAAGTCAAAACTCAGAAACACAAGGTATGGAACAAGTTATGAGATATATTATGTACAAATATGACTCTACCTTATTCCCAAAAGTAGATTTAGACTTTAGTATGTTTGATCCAAAAGAATTTCAAAACATTTTATCAGGAGGAGCACTTAGTAACTATATCAAAGCATGGGAAAACTTAGCACTATGGAAATATGAAGTAGGTGAAAGTGCAACACCTCCTACAAAATATATTACTACAAAAGATGGACAGCAATATTATATAGTATATGAAGACGGAAGTGCAGGACATAACAATGTTGCTTATGGAATTGCGACATACATATCTAATAAAAATAATGCAAAAGAAAACCATCCAAAATATGGAGTAGGCTATTATAACTGGGAATCAGACTTCCTAGCTTATGGAGTAAATGTAAGAACATTAAACACAGGAGATTTAGTAAGCAAAGAAAGTGCAATGGCAGTATTTGCGCTAGTAATACAAGGATTTGAAACAAAAGTAGATACCTACTTAAGCAATAATGGTATTAGCTTAGAACAAGCACAAAGAGATGCATTAGTAGCAGTATGCTACCAATATGGAAATATTGGAAACTTTGCAGAAGCATATAGGCAATGCGGAAATACAGATGCATTAAAAACTGCTTTCAAAACAGCAGGTGGAGGACAACCTTTTAATGGTAGTACTAATAGAAAAACAGCGAATTGGCAATTATTTCACACTGGAAAATATTATACAGCAGAAGGAAATGAAATATCATCAGGTGTTATAGGGATAGCAGATCAAATACATAAGTATATGGAGCAAAACAATTACTCATATTGTGTATATGGCAGTAATAGCTATGAAGAATGTGGTAGCCTAGGAAAATCACATGGATTAAGTACTACTTTTGAAAATTCCAAGACGAATAAAAATACATGTTGTGCTACTTATGTATCATGGGTTTTGCAAGAAGCAGGCTATTTTACAGCAGCTGACCATACAAATAGTGCTACTGCAATGAGCAATAAATTAAAAGCAAAAGGATGGCAAGCAATAACAAATGCTTCAGAACTTCAACCAGGAGATGTTGTCTATTTTGGTTATGGACATGTCGAAATTTATGCAGGAGATGGCAAAGTATATAATGCGGGAAGTGGTAGTGCTATCAGAGGGGCATCACCAGCAAAAGATAATAGCATATATAGTTCGAGCTTTACTTGTGGATTTAGGCCACCAAATTAAGCAAATAAGGAGAGTGTCAATATGAAAAATATGAAAAAAATTATAATAATAATAGCGATATTCATTGTCATAATTGTGGTGGCTCTCTTTATTTTATTGCAATATGCAAAGCATAGTGAAACTGATCCTAGTAAAGAGATATTTGAAGTAGGACATGAAACAACAGGGGAAGTCAATAGAACTTATACAAAACTAACTTTAACGAATGATTATTTTAGAGTGAAAGAAATTATAGATAGATATTATAGTAATATTGCAACAATGAATGGCAAAGGGGAAGAAATAATTGAATATGAAGTAGAAGGAGAAGAATACGAAGCAGGAGAAATGAACCTACAAGCATATAAAGAGCAAGAACAAGCTCAAGCTCAGAAAGCATTATATGCGATGCTAGGAAATGAATATATTCAAGAATTTCAAATAACACAAGACAATTTAAAACAAAAATTAAGCCAAGAGATGAGTGAAGAAATATTATTGAAAAATATCTATATACTAGAAAATTCACTATCAGTAAGTTCTTATTATATTTATGGAGAAAAATTACAACAAGGAAAAATAACAGAATTTTTAATGTTAATTAGTATAGACTCTAAAAATGAAACATTTGCTATCTATTTAGAGGACTATATGAAAGCACATAATTTAGACAGTTACCAAGAAAATCAAAATGTAGATATAAAAATAGAAAGTATAGAAGATAAGAGTTATAATAAAACTACTTATAAATCAATAGCAGATAACCAAGTAGCAAAAGAATATTATGACAGCTATAAAAAGATGTTAAACTATGACACCAATTTACTATATGAGAAATTAGACAAAGAATATCAAATGAAGAAATTCGAAAACAAGGAAAACTTTAATAATTATATTGCAACAAATAAAAAAGCTTTACAGAATAGAAATATTACACAATATAATAAGATAAATCGTGGAAACTATATACAATATATATGTTTAGATCAAACTGGAAGAATGATTGCATTTAATGCCAATTCTTTAACAGAATATAGTATTATACTAGATACTTATACAATAGATTTACCAGAATTTACAACTCAATATATTGCTGCAACAGAAGAAGATAAAGTACTTATGAATATTCAAAAAGTATTTGAAGCAATGAATGATGGAGACTATAGATATGTATATAATAAATTAGATGAAACATTTAAAAGCAACAATTTAAAAACGCAAGCAGAATTTGAAGAATATGCAAAGCAAAACTTTTTTACACAAAATAAAGTAGTAGCAGAAAATCCAAAAAAACAAGGAAGCTTATACTTATATGATATTACAATTAGTGATGCAACAGGCGAAGACGCAAATACAAAGAAGAAGAACTTTGTCATGCAATTAAAGGAAGGTACAGATTTTGTTATGTCTTTTGGAATTTAAACAATAATATGTATTAATGAATATAGAATGTAATTTTGCTATCATAATTGCACTCTAAAATAATTATAAACTAGGAGGATAAAATGCCAGAAAAGAAAGAACAAGATACACTACAAAAGATGGTAGAAATAGGGGACTTAATTGAACAAGGAAAAGAAAGCGAAAACATACAAGTTGGAACAATTAACTATTATAAAGACTTTACTTTTCAAGGGAGCAATTTAGCAGAAACAGATATCTTTGTAGCAAGAGTTGAAAATACATTAGACAATACCAACACTTATGAAATCTACTCTGGCAAAACAAATACCTTAATTGCAACAGTAGATGAACAAGGAAAACTACACTTTATGCCAGAATATATAGAAAGTCTAAGAAAAATTGATGAAAGATTAGTAAAAATGCTTCAATTAGAAGACTTAGATTTTCAGTTACCAGAAGAACTAGAAAAAGAAGACAAAGTCTTAACAAGAGAAGAAAGACAGCATATCATATCTAAAAAAGAAACCGCTACTAAAGATAACACACCAAAAACAAACAAAAAAGAGGAACAACAAGAAGGCGAAGAAAAATCACTAGAAGAAAAGCAAAAAGAACAAATTGCTAAAATGAAAAAAGTACCAAGTCATAATATATTAGTGATAAGAACAAATAGCAATTTATATAAAGACCATCCAAACTTGGAACCAAATCTATACTTTTATCGTGACAATCAAGGGATTGTCAAAGCAGAATATATAGATAGTAATGGACAACCACAGCCATCTAAATATTTTGAACCATCTAGTACATCCGTAAGACAAGAAACGGTTAGTATTGGTGAGGATGGAAAACCTGTTACGAAAGAAGTTCCTCATCAAACAATGAAAACAAAAGGACTTAACAATGTAGACAAGGATATTAGAGATATTAGAATTAATATAAAAATTGATACTTATGGTTATTTGGATATTGAAGAAGCAAGGCAAGGGCAAAATGGAGAATGGTTATCACATGATGTAGAAGTACAAGGCAGAAGCTATAACTCCCACGCAGTAAATGCGACCACTTCTATTCATTCTCGTAGAGCTGACCCAGATAGACAAACAACAGCATATGAAAAAGCAGCACAAACAGGTTTAAGAGAGGATGGGATAGAATATAGCGAAATGTATTTAATACAGCATCCAAACGAATTTATCGAAAGCTTAATAAAAGAAGGATACCAAAAGCCAGAAGCAGTACAAATTTTCAATTATATGGTAGGAGAAGAAGCTTTAAGCTTAGACGAAGCAAAAGAAAGAGTAAATGAAGAAATTGTACAAGGGAAATTGAAAGAAAAAGAACCATCAGAAGTAGAGCAAGGAGACGAAGAAGAAGGCAGAACACCTTGGGGAGACGCAGAAGATAGAAGAAATAGAAGATAAGTGAAAATTGGGACGGTTCTCTTTTCCAACTTTCACGCATAAAAATCACTTTTTAAAATATAATTTAAAAGGTGATTTTTTATGATTATAATAAACAAAAAAAGATTAATTGCAATATCCAGTTTACTACTGATAGCTATATTTGCTTTCATTTTCCAAAAAGCAGATTTAAGTAATACAGTACAAACAGTAACTCTTCCTGTTTCCAATAAAGTAATTGTACTAGACGCAGGGCATCGGAAAACCAGATGAAGGAGCACAGTCAAGCAGTGGTACAACAGAAGCAGAAACCAACTTAAAGATTGCACTAAAAGTGCAAAGCTTGTTAGAACAGTCGGGAGCAACAGTTATTTTAACTCGTAGTGATGAAAATGCTATTTATGATTTAGACAAAAACACTTTACGTGAGAAAAAAATATCGGATATTCATAACCGTGTAAAAATTGGAAATGAAAGTTCAGCAGACATTTTTGTGTCCATTCATCTAAATAAAATTCCACAAGAGCAATATTGGGGATGGCAGTGTTTTTATAAGCCAAACGATGAAAAAAGCACAAATTTAGCTAAAAGTTTGCAAGACAATTTAAATGAATCAATTCAAAGAGATAACAAAAGAGTGGCTATGAAATTAGATACAGTTTATATTATGAAACATGTAGAAATTCCAATTTCTATTGTAGAATGTGGCTTTTTATCCAACCCAGAAGAAGAGAAACTACTTTTAACAGATGAATATCAAGACAAACTTGCATGGGGAATTTATAATGGGATAATGGATTATTTCTTAGCTCTAGGAAGCGTTAGCTGACGTAGAGATAAGTTATGCAAATTTTAATTTGCGCTTCTATAATTCATAAAAAATGCATAAAAATTCCACTTTTGGAGAAGATAGAATTAAGAAAAAAACAAGGAGTGGAATTTTTCTATGGAATACAAAACCTTATCAATGAAAGGAACAATATTAAATCAAAATCAATTAGAAAATTACTTAGAAACCATAGCAACAGACCATAATTTGCAAAATACTTCTAGCAAAAATACGTACCCAATTCCAAGACTAAAGGAAAATTTTGAAGTTATCACAGAAGTATATCAGCTATTAAATGAACATATCAAATTAAAAATTCCCATTCATCCAGCAGGAGAATGGATATTAGATAACTATTATGTTATAGACCAAGCAGTAAAAAATGTCAAACAAGACTTAAGTTTAAAAAAATATACTCACTTTTTAGGAATTGCAAATGGTGCTTACAAAGGATTTGCCAGAATTTATGTGCTAGCTAGTGAAATAGTAAATTACACCAATAACAAAATTGATGGTAGAACCTTAAGTCAGCTATTACAAGCATATCAAAGAAAAAAGAGTTTAAGTATGGAAGAGATTTGGAATATTAATCTCTTTTTAAAGCTTGCCCTAATTGAAAATATTCGTGAAATATGTGAAAAAATTTACTCTGTCCAAGTCCAAAAATATAAAGTGGAAAATATGATAGAAAGACTGGTAGAAAACAAAGAAAAAGAGGAACTACAATTCAACCACTTAAATAGTTACAAAGAAAAGGTCAAATCATATGGCGAAATGAAATATCCCTTTATTGAATACCTTTCCTATCGTTTGAAAAAATATGGTAAAAGAGCATATCCTTTTTTAATGGTATTAGAAGAACAAGTAGGTAGAATGGGAATGACAGTTTCAGATGTAGTTGAAAAAGAACATTTTGATATTGCTCTTCGCAAAATTGCAGTAGGAAATTGCATTACGAGTATCAAAACCCTAAGTAGAATCAGTATGGCAGAAATCTTCGAGCAAATTAATGGTGTAGAAGATATTTTAAAACAAGACCCAGCAAAAGTTTATGACAAAATGGATTATGAAACAAAAGTAGCTTACAGAAATCAAATTAAAGAAATTTCACAAAAAACCAAAATTTCTGAAATTTATATTAGTAAAAAATGCTTAGAATTAAGCCAAAATGAAGCAACAAAAGGAGTAAATATACCACATGAAGAAGATATGACGCAAAACACAGAACACAATAAAAAAGCCCACATAGGTTATTACTTACTAGACGAAGGGAAACAAACTTTATTAGAAGAACTAACAGGAAAGAAACCAAGAAAGACTTCTGCAACTAAAAAAATTTTGTATACAATTATTACTTTAGCGATATTAACACTAGGTACCAGTAGCCTATTTGCTTGGTATTTATATACTCAAACATACCAAATTGCTTGGTCTATTTTATTAGCTATTCTATTACTCATTCCAACCCAAGTTATTTGGGTGCAAATAGGGCAATATGTCCTAGGAAAGTTTGTCAAACCTAAAATAATTCCAAAACTAGACTATATAGATGGTGTACCAGTAGAGAGTAGCACATTTATAGTAATTCCAACAATTCTAAACTCCAAAGAAAAAGTAAAAGGGTTAATGGAACGTCTAGAAGTCTACTACATGGCAAATAAAAGTGATAATTTGTATTTTGCTATTTTAGGAGATTGTAGCGCAGGCAAAAATCAAAAAGAACCATTTGACGAAGAAGTTATCCAAAGTGGAAAAGAAGAAGCAAAGAAATTAAACGAAAAATATCCAGATGCAAACTTTCCAAAATTTCACTTCCTATACCGCCAAAGACTATGGAACGAAAAAGAAGAATGCTACTTAGGATGGGAAAGAAAAAGAGGATTATTAAATCAATTCAATGAATATATTTTAGGAAAAGAAAAGGACAACTTTTTGGCAAATACCATTGAAGAAGCACAAACAATACAAACTGCACAAGTAGGACAAATCAATCAAAACAATCCTACATTAAACACACAACAAGACAGAAAAACATACCAACTTCCAAAAATCAAATATATTATCACACTAGATGCAGACACACAGCTAAGCCTAAATACAGGGCTAGAATTAATTGGAGGAATGGCACATATTTTAAATACCCCTATTTTAAATGAAAGAAAAGACTTAGTCATTGAAGGACACGCATTATTACAACCAAGAGTAGGAATTTCTTTATTAGAAGTAGGAAAAAGCCTATTTACCAAAATCTATGCAGGTTCTGGTGGAAAAGATGCTTACACAAATGCCATTTCAGACATTTATCAAGACAATTTTGAAGAAGGAATTTTCACTGGAAAAGGAGTTTACGATGTAGAAGTATTTTCCACAGTGCTAAGCAAAGAAATACCAGAAAATACAGTACTAAGCCATGATCTACTAGAAGGAAGCTATTTAAGATGTGGACTTGCCTCAGACATTGTACTAATGGATGGATACCCAAGCAGTTATAACAGTTTTAAGACAAGACTACATCGTTGGATACGTGGAGATTGGCAAGTTGCAAAATGGTTAGGAAATAGTATTTATAATAAACATGGAGAAAAAAAGCACAATCCATTAACACTACTTTCCAAGTACAAGATATTTGATAATTTAATTAGAAGTTTGCAAGAACCAATGATTATTTTAAGCTTAATTTATGCTAGTATTTTAGATATCAATTACTCTATTAAAATAGGGCCAATTATAGCAATTACAATTATTTCAGCAGTGATACCAATGCTGTTAGAAATTATCAATCGCATTATCTTCAAAAAAGAAGCGGAAACTGTGCAAAAAACATTCACCAAAACGATTTCAGGAGTAAAAGCAAGCATCATTAGAGCAACTTTAGCAATTGCTACTTTGCCAGACAAAGCCTATTTTAGTATCAATGCTTGTATCAAAACACTATACAGAATGCTTATTAGCAAAAAGCACTTCCTAGAATGGATGACCGCAGAAGAAGCGGAAAAAAATGCAAAAAAAGATTTGCTATCCTATTATCGTAATATGCTACCAAATGTCATACTAGGTGTACTAGGCATTTTACTTTTATTCATTTTGCCACAAAACATTTTAAGTATTTTCATATTTGTTTTAGCAAGTTTGTGGTTAATCGCACCAGCTATACAGTGCTATATCAGTAAAGAAATCAAAGCACTAGAAAAGTTGGAAGAACTAAAGCCAGAAGAACAAAAATATGTATTAGAAATTGGGCAAAAAACTTGGCAATATTTCAAAGACCATTTAAAACCAGAATACAACTACTTGCCTCCTGATAATTATCAAGAAGATAGAAAGCCAAAAGCTGTACCAAGGACTTCTTCTACTAATATTGGTTTAGCCTTGTTATCAGTCATTTCAAGCTATGACTTAGGATATGAAAGCCTAGAAAATACAAAATCACTACTAGAAAAAATGTTAGATACGATTCATAATTTACAAAAATGGAATGGACATTTATATAACTGGTATGATATTCAAACTTTGCAACCTCTAAAACCTAGGTATGTATCTTCTGTAGACAGTGGAAACTTTGTAGGATATCTATTTATTGTAAAACAATTCTTAGAAGAACAACAACTAAAGCCAATGCTAGAAATCGTAAATAACATTATTGAACAAACCAACTTTAGAGTGCTATATGATGAAGAAACTAGACTTTTCTCTATAGGGTTTAATGTAGAAGAAAACAAACTTACAGACTCCTATTATGACTTACTTGCCTCAGAAGCAAGACAAGCAAGTTTAGTTGCTATTGCTAAAAAGGACATTCCAGTCAAACATTGGAACAACTTAAGTAGAACATTGACAATTTTAAATCAATATAAAGGGCTAATTTCATGGTCAGGAACAGCCTTTGAATACCTTATGCCAAATATGAATATCCCAAAATATCCAGGCAGTTTGCTAGCAGAATCAACACAGTTTATGCTCATGTGTCAACAAGAATATGCCAAAAAACTGCATATTCCTTGGGGAATTTCAGAATCTGCTTTCCACTTAAAAGATTTGCATAATAACTACCAATACAAAGCATTTGGAATTCCATGGCTAGGACTAAAAAGAGGACTAGCAGATGAAATGGTAGTAGCAAGTTATGGGAGTATTCTTGCTTTGCCAGAAGAGCCAAAACAAGTAGTAGAAAACTTAAAAGAACTAGAAAAAACAGGAATGTATCAAAAATATGGATTTTATGAAGCCATAGACTATACACCAACTCGCCTAAAAAAAGGACAAGATTATGCTTTAGTTAAAACCTATATGGCGCACCATCAAGGCCTTATATTGCTTGCTATTAATAACTTATTCCATCAAAATATTTTGCAAAAAAGATTTATGAAAAATCCGCAAATGCAAGCAGTAGATATTTTATTACAAGAAAAAATGCCTGAAAATATTATTATCACAAAAGAAGAAAAAGAAAAAGTAGAAAAAATGAAATATGTGGACGACCAAAGTTATACGCAAAAAGAAATCACAAAACCAGTCAGCAAGCTACCGCAAATGAATGTACTTGCTAATGAAAACTACACGATAGTTACAGACAGCAAAGGACAAGGATATAGCAAATATGGTGACATTTTAATTCATAGATATAAAAAGACAGATGAAGTAGAACAGGGCATATTCTTCTTTTTGAAAAATGTCAAAACTAATCGTATCTGGACAACAGGACATATGAGTTATCTTGCAAATCCAGACCAATATGCGATTTGCTTTACACCGGCACAAACCAAAATAACAAGGCAAGATGGAAATATCGAAACCATTACGAAAATTGGTATTTCACCAGATGAGCCTGTAGAACTTAGAACAATTGAGTTAATCAACCGTGGAATTGAACCAGAAACACTAGAGATTACTAGCTATTTAGAACCAATCTTATCACAAGAAGCACAAGACCATGCACATCCAGCCTTTAACAAGCTATTTTTAAATTATGAATATTTAGAAGATACGCATTCTATTTTAGTTAGCAGAAGAAACAGAACTGCAAGTGAACAAAAGGTATTTTTAGGAGCAAACTTCTATACAGAAAATGAAACTATTGGAGAAATAGAGTATGAAATTGACAAAGAAAAATTCTATGGAAGAAACAATTTAGGGTTGCCAAATGCAGTCAAAAATTCTAGTTTATTAAGTAGCCAAATGAATCTTACAACAGAACCAATCATTAGCATGAAACGTACCATAACTGTGCAGCCAGAGCAAAAAGTAACTCTAAATTTAATACTAGCAGTAGGAGAAAGCAAAGAACAAGTAAGAGAGGAATTGCAGAAATTTAGCAATCAAGAAACTATCCAATATCATTTAGAATTAGCAAAAGCAAAAGTAGAAGCAGCAAATCGCTATTTAGGAATTCAAACTAGAGAATTAGATACTTATCAAAAAATGGCAGGATACTTGCTAAAATTAAATCCGTTAAAATCCTTGACGCATAAAGAAAAAATACAAGTTCCAGTCAGCAAATTGTGGCAATATGGTATTTCAGGAGATTTGCCGATTTTACTGGTTCATGTTAAGACATTAGAGGAAGTAGAAGTAGTAGAAGAAGCTTTAAAAGCTTATGAATATTTTAGACTAAAAAATATTCAATTAGATTTCATTGCTGTTAGTGAAGAAAAATATAGTTATGAAAGCAGTGTCAAAGAGGCCATTTTTCAAACAGTATTAAATCAAAACTTAGGCTATTTGCAAAATATCAAAGGTGGAATTTTCATTTTAGAGAACTTGTCAGAAGAAGAGTTGGAATTACTAGAATACAGAGCAAATTTAAGCTTTGATGGAAATAATACGATTTGGCGTTCTTTGAAAGAAGCAGAAGAAGAATATCTTGAAAAAATAAAAGAAGTACCAAAAGAAGAACCACCTAAAATGGTGATAGAAGAGGCACCAATTCATGAAGAATTAGATATAGATAAATTAAAATACTATAATGAATATGGCGGATTTTCAGAAGATGGTATGGAATATCATATTCGTATTCACAAAAACCAAAAACTACCAACAGCTTGGAGTCATTTATTAACTAATCAAAACTTTGGAACTTTAGTAACAGAAAGTATGGGAGGATATACTTGGTACAAAAACAGTAGACTGAACCGTTTAACAGTATGGAATAACCAGCCAGTAGTAGATGTTCCATCAGAAGTTGTCTATATGCAAGATTTAGATACTAAAAAGATATGGTCTTTAGGACTGAATCCTTGTCCAGATGAAAATGATTATCATATTACTTATGGATTTGGATATGCTAAATACAAGCATGCTAGCAAAGGAATAACGCAGAAATTGGATGTTTTTGTGCCAATGGAAGATAACATCAAGGTACAAGCTATTCAGCTAGAAAATAACGAATTGCACAAAAAGAAATATAAATTAGTTTACTATGTAAAACCAGTTTTAGAAGAAGATGAATTGAAGTCAAATGGATTCTTACATTTAGATTTTTATGAGAATGCCAATGTTGTTTGTATGCATAATATGGCAGCTGAGGAAAATAACCAATATTTATTTGTATCTAGTAGTGAAAAAATCACTTCCTATACAGGTAGTAAATCAAGTTTCTTTGGAAAGGGAAATTTAACACATCCAGACAGCATAGACCAAATAGAACTTAATAAGGAAAACAGCTTGTGGCAAGATGGTATTATAGCCATACAATGTGAAGTAGAATTAGAAGCATTAGAAAGCAAAAAGGTTATTTTCACATTAGGGGTAGGAAAAGATGTCTTAGAGTGTCAAGACTTAAGCTATCAATATCGCAACACTAGCAAAGTTTATGAAGAATATGAAAACACCAAAAGATATTGGAGAGAGTTACTTGGAAAAATGCAAGTCATAACACCACTCGAATCTACCAATATATTATTAAATGGTTGGTTACTATATCAAGTAATTACTTCTAGACTATGGGGGAAAACAGGATATTATCAATCAGGAGGAGCTTTTGGATTTAGGGACCAGCTACAAGACTGTATTGCTCTAAAATATATCCAGCCAGAAGTACTAAAAAATCAAATTATCAAGCATAGTGAGCATCAATTTATAGAGGGAGATGTAGAACATTGGTGGCATGAAGAAACGAAGAGAGGAATCCGAACTAAGTTTAGTGATGACCGATTATGGCTAGTATATTTAACAGAGGAATACCTAGACTTTACAGGCGATAGTAGTATTTTAGATGTGCAAATTCCATATATTGCAGGTGAACCACTAACAGAAGGAACTGACGAAGGATATGATTTGCATTTACCATCAGACCAAGTGGAAAGTTTGTATGAACATTGCAAAAAAGCAATTCAAGTTTCTCTAGACTTTGGAGAAAATGGACTTCCGAAAATAGGGTCAGGTGATTGGAATGATGGATTTAGCACAGTAGGAAATCAAGGAAAAGGAGAAAGCATATGGCTTGGATTTTTCCTTTACGAAGTACTAAAAAGATTTATTCCAATTTGCCTAGAAAGAAAAGAAGAAGAATTAGTAAAACAATATGAACAAATTATGGAAAAACTAAAAAGAGCGCTTAACTCTAACGGTTGGGATGGAAGATGGTTTAGACGTGCCTTTATGGATGATGGTAATGTGCTTCGGAAGTATTCAAAATGAAGAATGTAGAATTGATGCAATTGCACAGAGTTGGGCTGTGATTTCAGGAGCAGGAGATAATGACAAGAAATATATTTCCATTCAAAGTTTAGAAAATCATTTAGTAGATAAAGAAAATGGTATTATCAAATTATTAGACCCACCATTTGATAAAAGTAATTTAGAACCAGGATATATCAAAGCATATGTGCCAGGAACAAGAGAAAATGGTGGACAATATACTCATGGAGCGATTTGGGCAATTATAGCAGAAACAATATTAGGTTTTGGAGAAAAAGCAGGAGAGCTATATAGAATGATTAATCCAATTGAGCATAGTAGAACTAAGGAAGCGGCAACAAAATACAAAGTAGAGCCATATGTTATTGCAGCAGATGTTTCAGGGCAAAGAAATTTAGCTGGAAGAGGTGGTTGGACTTGGTATACAGGGTCTGCGAGTTGGATGTATGAAACAGGTATCAAATATTTATTAGGCTTGCGTATTCATAAGGGCATATTGCATATGGAGCCATGCATTCCAAACCAGTGGAAGGAATATTCGGTTAGGTATCAATATGGTAATAGTAGATATCATATTCAAGTGAATAACCCAAATGGCAAAACAACAGGTGTAACTAGCTTTAAAGTAAATGGAGAAGAAATGCCAGAAAAACAAATTGCCTTGAATCATAATGGAGGAATTTACAAAATTGAAATAGAGATGTAAACATATATGTTTTCTAATTTGATTTTTTAGTGTAAAAATAGTATAATAAATATGTCTAGTTCAAGAACTAAATTTTTAGAAAAGAGGTAAGAAAAATGAAAGACAACACTCGGTCCGGCCTCGGCAAACTGTTCGCAATTGCGATGATTGCTATAGGCATACACATTTTGCGTGCCTACATGGCAAAAGTGCTTCCGTTTGGACTTGTTTCCAATGACGTAGCGTTCTTGAAAGTATGGAACCGCACTGGCTGGCTCTTAGGGGGGATGCTGGTAGTAGATGGAATCCTGAGACTCCTTGATGAGCTGTTGGAGATTCTTATAAGGAAATTGGAAAAATGAGAAGCAGGCAAAGAGTCACTTTAAGAAGTGGCTCTTTTGCTATAAGTGGCAAAAAGCTGATATTACAAAATCGTTTCATTTGTATTGCAAAACCATGTCAGAAATATTACAAAAATGTATAAAAAAACTTGTGCAAAAAACAGGAATATGATATAACTATAAAGAATAGAAACGAAAAGGAAGGCGGGTACTTGGAGTGGAGGAAAATTTAGGAATACAAGAAAATGAAGATAAAAAAGCTACAGACAAAAAAGTTATTTTAGTAGTAGATGATGAAAAGCCAATTAGAGATATTTTGGTGTACAATTTACAAAAAGAAGGATATGAAACAATAGAAGCAGAAGATGGAGAAAATGCCATCAAAGTAGCATTGGATAATAAAATAGATTTGATTTTATTAGATATCATGCTTCCAAAGGTAGATGGGTTAACAGTATGCCAAAGATTAAGACATACACTTAATGTGCCAATTTTAATCCTATCAGCAAAAGATGAGGAAATTGATAAGATTCTAGGATTAGAATTAGGGGCAGATGACTATATCACAAAACCATTTAGTGTAAGAGAATTGATTGCCAGAGTAAAGGCAAACTTAAGAAAAGCAGAAGTAGCAGGGCAACAAAAGGAACCAGTGGTAGAAGAAAAACAAAATGAAAAAGCACATAATACCATTTCTTTAGGTGAGCTTACTATTGATTTAGATAAATTTGAAGTAAGAGTAAGAGGAGAAGTTATTGATTTAACTCTTAGAGAATTTGAAGTATTAAAATACTTAGCAAATCAGCCAGGACAAGTTGTTACTAGAGAAATCTTGCTAGAAAAAGTATGGGGCTATGAATATTATGGTGATATTAGAACCGTAGATGTTACTGTTAGAAGAATTAGAGAAAAAATTGAAAAAGATACATCAGCACCAAAGATTTTGATTACTAAGAGAGGTGTGGGATATTACCTGGCATCAAACTAAAAAGGTGCAAAATGATAACCAGATAGAATTACAAAAGGAATAAAAAAATGATAAAAAATATACAAACTAAGATAATATTAATTTTCTTTGTTTTAGGGATACTGATAATTGGTTTACTTTCTGCCTCTCATGTTATGATGTTAGAAAAGATGAACCAATCCATAATGCAAGAAAACAATGAACTAGAACTTTCAGAAAAACAGAAAAGTAAAATGCAAGAAGAAATCAAAGAACAAATAAAGCAAACAGAAATCATTGGCATAATAGCTATTGGAAGTTTCAGTGTCATTATGGTATTAGTAGGTTACTTTAATACAAAATCAGTTGTAAATCCAGTAAATAACTTAATTGAAAGTGCAGAGAAAATTGCCAATGGAGAAGAAATTGAAATTAATCATTTAGAGAAAAAGAAAACGCAAATAGATGAATTAGTCAATGCCTTTAGCCTAATGACAAATGAACTAAAACAAAACTTAAATGAAATGGGAAAGCAAAAAAAGCAAATTGAAACAATTTTACTTCATATGACAGATGGTATTATTGCTTTTGATATGGAAGGGAAAATCATTCACATTAATCCCGCAGCAAAGAATTTGCTACAGCTAGATAGACAAGACAATAACTTTAATAGAATTTTCCAAAAATTAAACACAGATATCAACTTAGAAAAAATTGTTTACTTAGAAAATTGGACTTCTTCAGAACAAAGATTAAATATTGGCGAAAAGTATGTTAATCTACTATTTGCACCTTTTCAAGATGAAAATGATAAGCCAGCAGGTGTGATTGTAGTAATTCAAGATATTACACAACACGTAAAACTAGATAATATGCAAAAAGAGTTTGTAGCAGATGTTTCTCACGAACTAAAAACGCCAATTACCTCTATTATGGGATATGCAGATACACTTCTAGAATCAGAATATGACAGAGAAATGCAAGCAAAATTCTTAGGAGTTATTAGTTCAGAAGCTAGAAGAATGGCAAGGCTAGTAACAGATTTACTAGTACTTTCTCGTTATGATAACAAAAAGATAACCAAAGAAGAAGTAGAATTTGACTTAGGAGACCTAACGAAAAAGTGTATTGAAAGGCTAAAATTCGAGATTGAAAAGAAAAATCATCATGTAGAATGTTTTGTTACAGCTAATGTTCCACCAGTAAAAGCAGATAAATATGGTATTGAAAGAGTAATTCTAAATATTATTACAAATGCCATTAAATATACACCAGAAAGTGGAATTATTAAGGTATATGTGGGATTTGTATACAATGATGCCTATATCAAAATTATTGATAATGGAATTGGAATTCCAGAACAAGACCTAAGCAGAATATTTGAAAGATTTTATCGTGTAGATAAAGCAAGAACCAGAGAAATGGGAGGAACAGGCCTTGGACTTTCCATTGCAAAGGAAATTTTAGACCAAAATAACGGAAGTATTGATATTAAGAGCGAAGTAGGAAAGGGAACTGAAATTGTCATTAGAGTGCCTACCAAGAAACTTAGCTAAGCAAGATTAAGCTAGTTGTTCGAGCTAAACGAATAACTTATGCATAACAGAAGGAAGATACATACTTTGAAGAAAGAAGGAAGTAAAAATGGTAATAAGCGATAGGGCTAGAAATATATTAGAATGGATATTTTGTATTGTAGTAGCGTTTATATTAGCCCTTTTAATAAAATACTTTATAGGAACACCAACAGTGGTAGAACAGGTTTCTATGAAGCCAACTTTAATTGAAGGTCATAGGCTTCTTCTTAATCGCCTAGCAAGAACAACAAAACAAATGCCAGAAAGAGGAGACATTATCACATTTGAAGCGCCAAGTAATGCAAAGATAGTAATGCAAAAAGAAGAGATTGATTTTACTTATCCAGTAGCAAAATATGAAAATGAGCCAACTTCTTGGTGGGGAAAATTTACATATTATGTACTAGAACTTGGAAAAGAGAGTTATATTAAAAGAGTAATTGGTTTACCAGGTGAACATGTTGAAATCAAAGACGGAAAAGTATATATTAATGGAGAAGAATTACAAGAAGATTATTTAGCAGAAGGTGTTGAAACAAGAGCAAACTATTCAGATGAGTATTTTACAGATTTTATTGTTCCAGAAAACTGCGTGTTTGCTATGGGGGACAATAGAAGACAATCGACAGATTGTAGAAAATTTGGATGCATCCCACTAGAAAAAATTGAAAGTAAAGTTTGGATTCGCTTTTGGCCATTTGATCTATTTGGCAAAGTTAAGTAAGCCGTACGAAGCGAAGCGAGTTACGGATGACTTATGCATAGCTAAGTAAGCCGTACGAAGCGAAGCGAGTTACGGATGACTAAGAGAGAGGGAAATGGTAATGAGCAATAGAGCAAAAAATATATTAGAATGGATAATTTGTATTGCAATAGCATTTATATTAGCTCTTCTAATTAAGTACTTTATAGGAACACCAACAGTGGTAAAGCAAACTTCTATGAAACCTACTTTAATTGAGAACCAAAGGCTTCTTTTAAATCGATGGATAAGGACAACCAAACAAATGCCAGAAAGAGGAGACATTATCACATTTGAAGCACCAAGTAATTCTATACAAGAAGAGATTGATTTTACTTATCCAGTAGCGAAATATGAAAATGAACCAACATCATGGTGGGGAAAATTTACATATTATGTATTAGAACTTGGAAAAGAAAGCTATATTAAAAGAGTTATTGGCTTACCAGGTGAACATGTTGAGATTAAAGATGGAAAAGTGTATATTAATGGAGAAGAATTGCAAGAAGACTATTTAGCAGAAGGAATGGAAACAGGACCACGTAATGAACTCACATATTATTCAGACTTGATTGTTCCAGAAAATTGTGTATTTGCAATGGGAGATAACAGGAAAGATTCAATGGATTGTAGAGAATTTGGTTGTATTCCATTAGAAAAAATTGAAGGTAAAGTATGGATTCGCTTTTGGCCATTTAATTTATTCGGCAAGGTTAAGTAAGCCGTACGAAGTGAAACGAGTTACGGATAACTTATGCAATTGAGCGAAGCGAAATTGTATTCCTTAGAATGATATATTGATTAGCTATTATTATATTGAACGTTTGTCCTTACTGTCCATTGCTTTCAATTGCTAAGCGCAAAACAAAGAAAGCAATGGAAGGCGCTCAGCCTTGCTTCGCCTTGCACGGACTACACTTATCAATATAATGATAGCTAATTAAGAAATATTGCTTAATTCAATTACAAGGAGAAAGAGATGGCTTTTGAAAACTTGATAGGAAATGAAAAAATAAAGAGTTTATTAACAGGTGCAGTGCAAGCAAACAATGTACTCCACAGTTATTTATTTGTTGGAATAGAGGGAATTGGAAAGAGTCTTTTTGCAAAAGCATTTGCACAGGAGATTTTATGCAGTTCAGACAAAGAAAAACCATGCAAAGCCTGTAAATCCTGTCTAGAATTTCAAGGTGAAAGTCATCCAGACTTTTTACAAGTTGAGCCAGAAGATGGTAAAGCCATAAAAATTGAACAAATACGATACTTACAAGAAAAAATTGCAGAAAAACCAGTTACTTCTGAAAAAAAGGTATATATTATTCAAGATAGTGATAAAATGACAAGAGAGGCAGCAAATGGTTTGTTAAAGACATTAGAAGAGCCACCAAGTTATGCGATTTTAATTCTAATTACAGCAAATGAGAGTAAACTTTTAGCAACTATTAAATCAAGATGTACTAAAATTGCGTTTCAATCTTTGTCAGAAGAAGAAATTAAAACATATTTAAAAAGCCAAAATAATGAGCAAAATATGACTAGTAATATGATAAGACAGTGCCAAGGAAGTATAGGCAGACTAGTTAAAATAGGAGAAGAGCAAGAAGCATATACACAAGTAGAAAATGTGATTAACAATATAAAAAAAGAAGATATTACACAGATTTGGAAAAAGGCAGAAGTGCTATATCAAGCAAAAGAAAAGATTACGGACTTATTAGACTATATGAATGTTGTATTTTTTGAAAAGCTCCGTGAAGAACAAGATATGAGATATGCAAAAGCAGTTAGTATTGTAGAAGAAGCCAAAAAAAGAATAACGGCAAATGCTAATTATGATATGTCTATTGACAATTTGCTATTAAGAATATGGGAGCAATTCGCATAAAAGAAAGGAAAGAAATTAATTGAAAAATATAGTAGGAATAAGATTTAAAAAGCCAGGAAAAATATATTTCTTTGATCCAGATGAATTAGAAATAAATAAGCAAGACAAAGTAGTAGTAGAAACTGCTATGGGGCAGGAACTTGGTGAAGTGGTTATTAGCAAAAGAGAAGTTCCGGAAGAAAGTTTAACAGCTCCACTTAAAAAGGTAATTCGTGTAGCAACACCAAAAGATTTAAAACATCAAGAAGAAAATCAAAAAAAAGAAGAAGAAGCCTTTAAAATTTGTGAAGAGAAAATTAAAAAATATAAATTAGACATGCATTTAACAGAAGTAGAATATAAATTTGATAATAGTAAAATCTTATTCTACTTCACAGCAGATGGAAGAATTGATTTTAGAGAACTAGTAAAAGACTTAGCAGCTATTTTTAGAACAAGAATTGAATTAAGACAAATAGGGGTAAGAGATGAAGTAAAGCGTATTGGTGGAAATGGAGTTTGTGGAAGAGAACTTTGCTGTTGTTCTTTCTTAGGAAACTTTGAAACTGTATCTATAAAAATGGCAAAAGAGCAAAATATGTCTCTAAACCCTTCTAAGATTTCAGGAAATTGTGGAAGATTAATGTGCTGCCTAAAATATGAACAAGAGGTTTATGAAGAAAAATTAAATAGATTACCCAAAATTGGAACAATTGTAAAAACAGAAGACGGAGAAGGAATAGTAGATTCTATTGAAACACTAAAAGAGATTATTCGTGTAAAACTAAAAGATGGAGACGACTATTTTTACAAAAAGTATCCTGTTAAAGATGTTAAAATTATAAAGAATGTAGGGAAAGAAGAAGTGGACCCAGAAGAAAAAGAACACCTAAAAGAGCTACAGGAATTAGAAAAACTAGAAAAAATGGATAAACAAGCAAACAATGAAGATGACATGTAATAAAAAGGGATTTGCTAGCATAAAGAAATAGAAACAAAGGTAATAAAAAATGTAGCGAGAGGTGGTGAGAAAAAGATGGCATATAAAATTACAGATAAATGTATTGGATGTGGTGCGTGTAGCGCTAGCTGTCCAGTATCTTGCATTTCACAAGGAGATAGCAAATATGTAATTGACAAAGAAGCTTGCATTGGATGTGGTACTTGTGCTAGAGTTTGCCCAGTTGGAGCACCAGAACCAGAAGAATAAGTTTAAAGATTACATAGATAAGCGACTTCAATTTGAAGTCGCTTTTATTTTCTACTTCTCTTTTCCCATTTCTTCTAAAGCTAAAAGCTCTTCCCAACGTTTATCTACTTCTTTTTGGAATTCTTCAATCATCCACTCATTTCCCTCTTTAAACATATGACTAAAGCGTTTTTGTGGTCTTAAAAATTCCTCAATAGGTAACTTCTTAGCAGGTTTGTAATTAATAACATATTTGCCATCAATAATTTCATATAATGGCCAGTAGCAAGTATCAACTGCCAATTTATTAATTTGCATTAACATATCTGTTGGGTATCCCCAACCTCTAGGACATGGTGCTAATACATTTAAGAAACAAGCACCCTCTGTATAAATTGCTTTTTCAGATTTTTCATATAAATCTTTGAAATTAGCAAAAGCAATGGTTTGAGCCACATATGGTAAATGATGTGATGCCATAACTTCTGTTAAGTCTTTTCTAGATTGCATTTTTCCTGGAATCACTTTACCAGCAGGTGATGTAGTAGTATCTGCAAATCTTGGCGTAGCAGAAGAACGTTGAATACCAGTATTCATATAAGCACCATTATCATAACATACATAAACCATGTCATGACCTCTCTCCATAGCACCAGAAAGTGCTTGAATACCAATATCATAAGTTCCACCATCTCCACCAAAAGCAATAAACTTGGTATCTCCGTCAGCTGGTAGTTTTCCTTGCTTTTTCATAGAACGATAAGCAGCTTCTGCTCCTGATAGGGTAGAGGCAGCATTTTCAAATGCTGTATGAATATAGGAATCTGTCCAAGCAGTATATGGATACATAAAAGTTGAAACTTCCATACAACCAGTAGCATTTGCTATTACTGCATGATCTTCAGGTTTTAAAGCACGAAGAACCATTCTAGCAACAGGAGGAGCACCACAACCAGCGCACATTCTATGTCCTGAAGTAAATCTAGAAGGTCTATTTGCTACTATTTCTTTTACATTATACATTTTAAATCTCCTTTCATCTTAGCTTATTTTCTAAGTCCAACATAACGATATGGATTATCTATCTTTCCACTATCTGCAACTTCTTGTAAATAGCTATATACTTCATGAATATCTTTAGAGGTTGTATCTCTACCACCAATTCCATATACATAACTTACAGTAGGTACTTGTTTTTGTCCTACATACATGCTTGATACAACATCTTCAAATAGAGCACCACCAGCACCATTTAAAGAATCACTACGGTCCATAACAGCAATAGCTTTTAAATGTCCTAAGCTATTTGCAATTTCTTCAGTAGGGAAAGGTCTAAACATACGAACCTTTAATAATCCTGCTTTAACACCATTTGCTCTTAATTCGTCAACTACTGTTTTAGCAGTACCAGCAGTTGAATTCATGCAGACAATAGCGATGTCGGCATCTTCTAGCATATATTCTTCAAAGAAAGAGTACTTTCTACCAGTCATTTTTTCAAAATCTTTGGCTACATCAGCAATCACCTTTTTAGCATTTCTCATAGCTTCTGCTTGTTGATATTTATGTTCAAATAAATAAGATTGAACATCTAAAGGTCCAACAGCTATTTGTTCTTTTTCATTTAGTAAATAATGTTCAGGTTGATAAGTACCTACAAACTCTTTTACTTTATCATCTTCAATTAATTCAATATTTTCAATAGAATGTGATGTAATAAATCCATCTTGGCAAACCATTAAAGGCAATAGTACATCTTTGTGCTCAGCAATACGATGAGCCATAATTAAATTATCATAAGCCTCTTGATTATTCTCTGAAAATAACATAATCCAACCACTATCTCTAGCACCCATAGCATCTGAATGGTCACAATGAATGTTTAAAGGACCAGAAACAGCACGATTAACTAATGACATAACAATAGGAAGTCTTAAACTAGAAGCAATATAAATCATCTCCCACATAAAAGACAAACCGATTTGCAGAAGTAGCTGTCATAGCTCTTGCTCCTGCAGCTTCTGCACCAACACAAGCACTCATTGCACTATGCTCACTTTCTACTGCCACAAACTCTGTATCTACTGATCCATTACTAACAAAAGTAGAAAAGTATTGTGGTATTTCAGTAGAAGGAGTAATAGGGAAGGCAGCTACTACATCAGGATTAATTTGTTTCATAGCAATAGCAGCAGCTTCATTTCCACTTAATCTTTCTCTAATTCCCATTTTCTTTATTCCTTTCTCTTCTTATTTTTCGCCCTCATCTACCATTTCAATAGCTTTAAAAGGACATACTTTAGAACATACACCACAACCCTTACAATAATCATAGTTAAAATCTGTACGTTTTTGGTCTTTTCCAACAGGGATGGCATTATCTGGACAAACAGGGAAGCATAAGCCACATTGTGTACACTTTTCAGATATATATTTTGGTCTAATACTTCTCCAATCACCAGTCTTAAATTCCATTGCATTTCCTGCTTCATAGATATTTCCAGCAATTGTCATATCACATGCAGGTGTATTTTTATCTATCTTTGTTGACATGTTTTTTTCCTCCTTTTAGTAAATTAGTAAAAAATATTAAGAAACTGTAATTATTGTACTTTTTGAACCTCTTTCAAAGCAAGCTCTAAAGCCCTCATATTACCTTCAATAACTTCAGGCTTTTTCGCAAATTTATGTCCAAAAGAACCCTTCATATCTTCTAAGAAATCTTTTTCTTCCATAATACCAGCAACCTTTACAATAGCAGCAAGCATTGGAGTATTAGGGAAGTATTTTCCCAAAGTTTCTAAAGATACTTTTCTGGCATCTATGGTGTAAACACTACCAGAATAATTACGTAGTACTTTAGTTAAATAATCTTTTCCCTTAGTAGTATTAATAATAATAGCACCATCTTGCTTTAAACCAGCTGTTACATCAACACTTTCTAATAGTGTATCATCTACAACAACTACATAGTCAGGTTCATAGATGTTACTATGAATACGAATAGGATTATCGCTAATACGATTATAGGCAGTAATTGGTGCACCCATTCTTTCAGGACCATATTCAGGGAAACCTTGAATATATTTTCCTGTGTTAAAAGCAGCATCAGCTAATAATAAAGAAGCTGTTTTAGCACCTTGACCACCTCTACCATGCCATCTAATTTCAACTAAATCTTTCATGTAGATAAGTTTCCTCCTTTTTTATATTATGCCCTAATTTTATTCTTAAATTACTAGAATGTCAAGAAATTTGACCGATATGTATGATTATATTATTGCAAAATGGAAATCATAAATATATAATAACAATAATATAACGAAAGAAGGAGAAGAACATGGATTATCTTTTAACATTTTTAGAAGGAATAGCAAGCTTTATATCACCATGCTTATTACCTATGTTACCAATTTATATCTCTTATTTCATAGGAGAAGATAATTCTAATACACGTAAAGCACTTATCAATTCTATTGGATTTGTAACAGGATTTACGCTTGTTTTTTTATTACTTTCTATATTTGCAAGTAGTATAGGGAATATAATTGTCAATTATATAAAGTATATCAAAATTGTTTTTGGAATTATCATTATTCTATTTGGTCTAAACTATATGGAAATACTAAAAATTAAATTTTTAAATAAAACGAATATGAGAAGCATAGAGCATAAAAATCTAAACTTTTGGAAAGCAATTTTATTTGGACTCCTATTTTCTATTAGCTGGACCCCATGTATAGGAACTTTTTTAAGTTCAGCATTGCTGTTAGTGGCGAAAGAACAAGATATATTAAAAGGAATTATCATGATGCTAATTTATTCAATTGGGCTGGGAATACCTTTTATTGTATCCGCTGTTTTAATAGAAAAATTAAAAAATGTTTTTCAATATATAAAAAGTCATTATGATATCATCAAGAAGATATCAGGCATGATATTAATCATAGCAGGAATTTATACTATTATTTTTTAAAGGAGGAGTTATGAAAAAGAAGTTAATGATAATTATTTCAATAGTTATATTTGTATTAGTTTTAGTAGCAATTAATATTTTTTTAAATAGACAAAATCAAACTGAGATAGAAGGAAAGGATAAACAAGAGAATACAAAACAGGAAGAAAAAATAATAGAAGTTACAAGCCAAAATTTTGAAGAAGAAGTGTTAAGAAGTGAAAAGCCAGTATTGATAGACTTTTATGCAACTTGGTGTGGACCTTGTAAAATATTATCTCCAATAATAGAAGCAGTAGCCAAAGAAAATGAAAATGTAAAATTTGTAAAAATAGATATAGATAAAACAGATGATATAGCAATGCAATATCAAGTCATGTCTATTCCAACATTAGTACTTATTCAAAATGGAGAAGAAAAAGATAGAATAGTAGGAATTGTAGATGAAAACCAAATTTTAGACTTTATAGAAGGAAAATAATTTATGCTAGAAATTGCTCAAAAGATCAAACAAGCAGGAGGAACTTTATACTTAGTAGGTGGTGCTATTAGAAACCACCTATTAAACTTGCCAGTAATAGAAAAAGACTATTGTGTAACAGGTTTGAGCCCAGAGAAATTTCAAACTCTTTTTCCAGAGGCGAAAATACAAGGAAAAGACTTTCCTGTTTTTGTTCTAAATCAAACGGAAATTGCTTTAGCCAGAAAAGAAAGAAAAATAGGGAAAGGACATAAAGAATTTGAATTTCTAGCTAGTCCAGAAATTACGATAGAAGAAGATTTAGCAAGAAGAGATTTAACGATAAATAGTATTGCACAAGATGTTCTAACAGAAGAAATCATAGACCCATTTCAGGGAAGAGAAGATATTGAAAAAAGAATTTTAAGAAAAACAACGGATGCCTTTGCAGAAGACCCTTTGCGAGTATATAGAGTGGCTAGATTTATGGCAACATTGGATAATAATTTTATAGTAGAATCAGCGACTTTAAAAGCAATGGAACAATTAAAGTCAGAGCTATCAACGCTTTCAAAAGAAAGAGTATTTACAGAATTTAGAAAGGCACTTGCAAGTTCTAAGCCCTCTCTATTTTTTGAAACCTTAAAACAAGCTAATGTATTAGAAGTACATTTTCCTGAAATTGCAAATTTAATAGGACAAACACAGCCAGAGCAATATCACCCAGAGGGAGACTCATATAAGCATACCATGATAGTAGTAGATAATTCAGCAAAATTAACTGCCAATTTAGCTATTCGTTTTAGCTGTTTAGTACATGATTTAGGAAAAGGAATAACGCCAAAAGACATGTTACCACATCATTATGGACATGACGAAAAGGGAGTAAAATTAGTACAAAGTTTAGGAAATCGAATAGGGATACCAAACTCTTGGATGAAATGTGGAAAAGTAGCTGCGAAATGGCATATGAAAGGTGGCATTTTTGAGAAAATGACACCAAAGAAGCAAGTTGACTTGATAGAAACAATAGGGAAATCTATACTAGGTTTAGAAGGCTTAAAGATAGTGGTTGCCTGTGATAAAAGTCGTTATTCATCAGATTTGCAAGCTACTTTTCATCAAGTTCAATTTGATGAGTTGGGCAGGCAATGTCTTGAGGTAATATCTGGGGAAAAAGTAAGGCAAAAATATCCTAATTTAAAAGGCAAAGCTTTTGGAGAAAAACTGCATGAAGAAAGAATAAAATGGATAAAATCAATTGACAGAAATTAATTTTTTGTTTATGATAATCATAGGAAAAATAGATAGGTCATAAGAGGAGTTTGAAAGATGTCAAAAGAAAAATTGTTAAAACAAGAAAAAGGCTCAATTGCAGTATTTGCAATTGCTACTATTTTCAGTTTGATTTTTATATTAGGTGGAGTTTTTGCTGTTAGTACTACCAATCGTAAAAATCAAATAAGGACTTTGTTAAAAATTAAAGAAATATATGCCACACGGAATAGGGCAAACTAGCCAAACCAATTTATACCAGGAAGAAGCAAGTGTTAAAGGGTATGTGACAGATGGATTAACAGCATTTTATGATGCCATTAATAACACGGGAAGTGGGCATAGTAGCAATGCAAAAGTATGGAAAGACCTTAGTGGTAATGGAAATGATTTAACACACCAAGGGTCAGAAGAACTAACATGGAATGAGAAAGCATATGACTTTGTTCAGCCAGAAACAAATTATTTTGAAACAACAGGAAATATTTCATTGGGTAATTCTAATAGAACGATAGAAATAGTATGTTCACTAGAAGACGATGGGGTAGAAAATATTCTAGGACTAGGAACAGAAAATGCGGGAACTTTGAATGATATTATTTACTACAATAATGGAATGAATATCAACAACTATGGAAATCAAGCTGATGAAGGAATAGAGAATAGACCTTTAGAAAAAGGAAGAACATATATTACAACCATTACTTATGATGCTACTAGTCATACAACCAGTTACTATACTAACTTACAAGGAAAAGAAAATGTATCTTTTGCTAATATCAATACAGCATCTAGTACTTTGACAGTGGGAAAAGGAAAAGATAGCACACATAATAGAAATAAGAGGTTTAAGTTACAAGCACTTCGTATTTATAACCGTGTGTTAACAGAAGAAGAACGAATTACCAACTATATGTTAGATAAACAAAGATATGAAGTTACCTTAAATGAAAATGATTATGCAGCTAATGGTTTATTAGCAAGATTTGACGCAACAAATAATGTAGGAACAGGACATGATAATAGTGCAGGAACTTGGAAAGATTTAAGTGATAACAATCATGACGCTACATTATCTAATTTCACAGGGGAAGCAACTAGTGGGTGGACAGAAAAGAGCTTAATCTTTGATGGAGTAGATGATTTTGCAACAATTCAAGGGTTAGATTTGTCACAATACAAAGATATTACTATTTGTGCAACTTACAAAGTATTAGCAATGCCTACTAATAAAGCAGTAGCGGTAGTAAGCTCTAATACAGATACAGAAGGAAGAATTTATTTTGGTTATGGTAGTCAATATGGAGCTAATATAGCTAATACTGATACTTATGCAATGAACTATACTACACCAAATACTTGGGTATATGGAGAGCCAAATACAGTAGAAAAAGATAAAGCAAAAAATGTGATTATGACTTATATGGGACAAAATGCAAAACAATATAACAGAATTTATTGTAATAATGAAATGATTGCAGAAAATCAAACTACTATGACTGTTAAATGGTCAGCAGATAGCTTAGACATAGGAAGAGCCTTTGGCGGAAAAAATACAGACCATCCATATGCTAATATCCAACTATAT